>CALMYH010000107.1 GCA_937873395.1 uncultured Burkholderiales bacterium | reverse complement strand
GGATCTGCATCGGGCTGGTGTGGGTGCGCAGCAGGTTCGGCGCCTTGGCACTGCCACCTTCCACATAGAAGGTGTCGTGCATGGAGCGCGCCGGATGGTCCTCCGGCGTGTTCAGCGCGGTGAAGTTGAACCAGTCGGACTCGATCTCGGGGCCCTCGGCGACGTCGAAACCCATCGAGCCAAAGATGGCTTCGATGCGCTCCAGCGTCAGGCTGACCGGGTGCAGTCCCCCCTGGCCGCGTTGCCGACCCGGCAGGGTGACGTCCAACGCCTCGGCCCGCAGCTGTCGCTCCAGCTCGGCCTCAGCCAGAGCGGAACGCCGCTCGTTGAGGGCGGTCTCGATGGCCTGTTTGGCCAGGTTGATGGCGGCACCACGGGATTTCTTTTCGTCCACCGACAAGGCGGCCATGCCTTTCATCAGCTCGGTGATGCGGCCCGACTTGCCCAGAAAGCGGGCTTTGGCGTTCTCCAACTCGGCCGGGGTGGCGGCCCGGGCAAATTCGTCGCGGGCGCTGGCGACCAGTGCGTCCAACTCGTTCATGTGTGACTCTGGAAGTAAACAAAAAAGGGGCGGAACCTTTGCAAGCCCCAACCCCTTCGAGTGCCCGCCCGGGAGTGCGCGGTGCGGACACCGAACACTCAGGGGCGACCCGTGAATCAAGCGGCCAGCTTGGCTTTGACTTGCTCCACGATGCTGCCGAAGGCAGCCTGGTCGTTCACGGCCAGATCGGCCAGGACCTTGCGGTCGATTTCGATCTGAGCCTTCTTCAGGCCGTTGGCAAACTGGCTGTAGGTCAGGCCACAAGCACGGGCTGCCGCATTGATACGGGCGATCCACAGCTGGCGGAACACACGCTTCTTGGTACGGCGGTCGCGGTAGGCGTACTGACCGGCCTTCATCACCGCCTGCTTGGCGACGCGGAAGACGTTGCCGCGGCGGCCGCGGAAACCTTTGGCCAGAGCCAGGACTTTTTTGTGACGGGCGCGAGCCGTGACACCACGTTTGACGCGAGGCATAGAGTTCTCCTTGTTCGTCGTTGATCAGAGGCCAGCCATCACAGCCCGGCAAAGGGCAGCATCTGTGCCATGTGACCCATATTGGTCTCATGCACATTCACCGCACCCCGCAGGTGGCGCTTGTTCTTGGTGGTCTTCTTGGTCAGGATGTGACGCTTGAAGGCCTGACCGCGCTTGACGGTCCCACCCGGACGAACGCGAAAACGCTTCTTCGCGCTGCTCTTGGTCTTCATTTTGGGCATGTCCATGCTCCTTCTTCATTTGTGCTCGTGAGGCGCCGCGAACCTTCCGCGGTCTTGTTGGCCCCGAGCCACTTTTGACCGGGGTGCCTGTCGGCTCCCCTGGAGTGGCAAACGGCCGGTCTCTCGACCAGCCGCCTGTCACACGTTCCGACGGGGACCAACCCGCCGGAGCGATTCTGTCTCTGCTTCAGGCCGCCGCCTGGACCGCTCCCTCGGAGCCGGCCTTGGCGACGGCGCCTGCCGCCTTCTTGCGGCCCGGCGCGATCATCATGATCATCTGCCGGCCTTCGAGCTTGGGAAACTGCTCGACCACGATGCTGTCCCCCAGCTCATCACGAATCCGGTTGAGCAAGGCCAGGCCCAGCTCCTGGTGCGTGATCTCGCGACCGCGAAAACGCAGCGTGACCTTGCACTTGTCACCGTCATCGAGAAAGCGCCGAATGTTGCGCATCTTGATGTTGTAGTCGCCGTCGTCGGTGCCGGGACGGAACTTGATTTCCTTGACCTCGATGACCTTTTGCTTCGCCTTGGCTTCCGCCGCCTTCTTCTGCTCCTGGTACTTGAACTTGCCGTAGTCCATCAGGCGACACACCGGTGGGCTGGCCGTGGCCGCGATCTCGACCAGGTCAACGTCCAGTTCCCCTGCCATGCGCAGCGCTTCCTGCAGACTGACGATGCCCAGAGGCTCGTTTTCCGGCCCGTTGAGGCGAACCTCGGGGGCCATGATTTCACGGTTCAGTCGGTGTGCACGCTCTTCACGCTGGCGGCGGTCGCGAAAGTTGGTAGCTATGGTGTGTCCTTCGTGTGGGCAGATTCAACAAAACACGCATGCAAGAAGCGCCAGTGCCTGCGCGGGCTTCACCGATGCGTTTGAACTCAAACCCGGGATGAAACGTCTGCCGCGACGAGTTCGGAGAACTGCTCCAGCGGCATGACACCGAGGTCTTTGTTGCCTCGGGCCCGCACGGCGACAGCGCCAGAAACCTTCTCCTTGTCGCCCACGACCAGGATGTAAGGCAGCTTTTGCAACGCGTGCTCTCGTATTTTATACGTAATTTTCTCGTTGCGCAGGTCGGTTGCCACCCTAAGCCCTTGTTTTTGCAGCGTTTTCGCCACTTCCTGGACGTAATCGGCCTGGGCATCGGTGATTCCGGCCACCACCACCTGCACCGGTGCCAGCCAGACCGGCAGCGCGCCGGCGTGCTGCTCGATCAGGATGCCGATGAATCGCTCCAGGCTGCCGACGATGGCCCGGTGAAGGATCACCGGGCGCTGGCGGCTGCCATCCTCGGCCACGTACTCGGCATCCAGACGCTCCGACAGGTTGAAGTCCACCTGGATGGTGCCGCACTGCCACTCCCGGCCCAGCGCGTCCTTGAGCGTGTACTCGACTTTCGGGCCGTAGAAGGCCCCGTCACCTTCGGAGATGACAAATTCGCAGCCCGAATGGCGCAGGCTGGCCATCAGCGCCTGTTCGGCCTTGTCCCACAACTCATCCGAGCCGATGCGCGCGGCCGGCCGCGTGGACACCTTGTAGAGGATGTTGGTGAAGCCGAAATCGGCATACACCTTCCTGAGCACCTGGGTGAAGGTGTCGCACTCGGCCAGAATCTGGTCTTCGGTACAGAAGATGTGACCATCGTCCTGCGTGAAGCCACGCACACGCATGATGCCGTGCAGGCCACCCGAAGGCTCGTTGCGGTGGCATTGCCCGAACTCACCATAGCGCAGCGGCAGGTCGCGGTAGCTCTTGATGCCCTGTTTGAAGATCAGGATGTGGCCCGGGCAGTTCATCGGCTTGAGCGCGTAATCGCGCTTTTCCGACTCGGTCACGAACATGTTGTCGCGGTACTTGTCCCAGTGACCGGTTTTCTCCCACAGCGTCTGGTCCAGAATCTGTGGGCCCTTGACCTCCTGGTAGCCGTTGTCCCGGTAGACCTGGCGCATGTACTGCTCGACCTGCTGCCAGACCGTCCAGCCTTTGGGGTGCCAGAACACCAGGCCCGGCGCGTGGTCATCGATGTGGAACAGGTCCAGTTCCTTGCCGAGTTTGCGGTGGTCCCGCTTCTCGGCCTCCTCCAGCAGGGTCAGGTACTGCTGCAGATCCTCTTTGCTGGCCCAGGCCGTGCCGTAGACGCGCTGCAGCATCTCGTTGCGGTGGTCGCCACGCCAGTAGGCCCCGGCCACCTTCATGAGCTTGAAGTGCTTGAGCTTGCCGGTACTGGGCACGTGCGGGCCCCGGCACAGGTCTTCAAACGCACCTTCGCGGTACAGGGACACATCTTCATTGCTCGGAATGCTGGCAATGATCTCGGCCTTGTAGTGTTCGCCCAGCCCTTTGAAATACGCCACCGCCTCGTCGCGCGGCAACACGCGGCGCACCACCGGCTCGTCCTTGGCCGCCAGTTCGGCCATCTTCTTCTCGATGGCGACCAGATCCTCGGGCGTGAAAGGCCGCTTGTACGAGAAGTCGTAATAGAAGCCGTTGTCGATCACCGGTCCGATGGTCACCTGCGCCTCGGGAAACAGCTCCTTGACGGCGTAGGCCAGCAGGTGGGCGGTGGAGTGGCGGATCATCTCCAGGCCATCGGCGTCCTTGGCGGTCACGATGGCCAGCGGCGCGTCCTCGGTGATCTGAAAACTGGTGTTGACCAGCTTGCCGTTGACCTTGCCTCCCAGCGCGGCCTTGGCCAGGCCAGCGCCGATGGAAGCGGCGACTTCAGCCACAGTGACCGGGCCGGGGAACTGGCGTTGTGATCCGTCGGGGAGCGTGATGTTGAGCATGGTGTCGGGTCCGGAAAACAAAAAGCGCGGTCGATGCCGCGCTGATGGGACGAGATGAGAAGATCAGGCAGGCGCGAACTGCAGGCCTCAAAGGGCCGTGAGGGTCTCCAAAGGAGTTCGCGGTGTCATAACCAGGATGCCTTTCTCGCTCTTGTCGGTCGCTAAACCCCGATTTTCCCACAAAAAAGCCCGGGCTGGCCCGGGCTTGCTGTCTCCTCAGCCGTCTGCAGACGGCGGATTCCGGGCAGATCAGTGGAACTGCTCTTCTTCGGTCGAGCCGGTCAGGGCCTTCACACTGGAAGAACCGCCCTGGATCACGGTGGTCACGTCATCGAAGTAGCCGGCGCCGACTTCCTGCTGGTGCGACACGAAGGTGTAGCCCTTCTCGCGCGCCTTGAACTCGGGCTCCTGCACCATCTCGGTGTAGTGCTTCATGCCTTCGCCGCGGGCGTAGGCGTGGGCAAACTGGAAGGTGTTGAACCAGTTGATGTGGATGCCGGCCAGCGTGATGAACTGGTACTTGTAACCCAGCGCCGACAGCTCGTCCTGGAACTTGGCGATGGTGGCATCGTCCAGGTTCTTCTTCCAGTTGAACGAGGGCGAGCAGTTGTAGGACAGCAGCTTGCCCGGGCAGGCGGCGTGCACGGCCTGGGCGAACTCGCGGGCAAAGCCGAGGTCGGGCGTGCCGGTCTCACACCACACCAGGTCGGCGTAGGGGGCGTAGGCCACGCCGCGGCTGATGGCCTGCTCCAGACCGTTCTTGACGCGGTAGAAACCTTCCTGGGTGCGCTCGCCGGTCAGGAAGGGCTTGTCGTTGGCGTCGTGGTCGCTGGTGATCAGGTTGGCGGCTTCGGCGTCGGTGCGGGCCAGGATCAGGGTCGGGACGCCCATGGTGTCGGCAGCGAAACGGGCAGCGATCAGCTTTTCGCAGGCTTCCTGGGTCGGCACCAGCACCTTGCCACCCATGTGGCCGCACTTCTTGACGGCGGCCAACTGGTCTTCAAAGTGAACGCCAGCCGCACCGGCAGCGATCATGTTCTTCATCAGTTCGAAGGCGTTCAGCACACCACCGAAACCGGCTTCGGCATCGGCCACGATGGGCAGGAAGTAGTCGATGAATTCAGGGCTGCCCGGCTCGATGCCACGGCTCCACTGGATCTCGTCGGCGCGCTTGAAGGTGTTGTTGATGCGGCGCACCATGGTCGGCACCGAGTCGTAGGCGTACAGCGACTGGTCGGGGTACATGGTTTCGCTGGTGTTGCCGTCAGCGGCCACCTGCCAACCCGACAGGTACACCGCTTCCAGGCCCGCCTTGGCCTGTTGCATGGCCTGGCCAGCGGTGATGGCACCGAAAGCGTTCACATAGCCCTTCTTGGCACCGCCGTTGACCTTGGCCCACAGCTTCTCGGCACCGCGCTGGGCGAAGGTGTACTCGGGCTGGACGCTGCCGCGCAGACGCACGACGTCGGCTGCGGTGTAGCCGCGCTTGACGCCCTTCCAGCGCGGGTTGCTGGCCCAGTCCTTTTCCAGGGCTTCGATCTGCTGTTGGCGGCTCAGTTGCTCGTTGAGGGATTGAGGCATGACACTCTCCAGGGGTTGAGAAAAGGGGGTGGTCACCAGACATGCAAGCCCGATGCCCATGCCGGTATTTTAGGTCTTATACAAGACTTATTTTGTCTCTTATGTCTTATATAAGACATTTATTTTCTTGTTTTAAATCAAAGGATTCCTGTCTTCATATCACGATATGGGATTTTTTCTCTCATATCAAGAAAAACTGCCGCAGCGCAGCAAGCTCATTTTTCGTAATACGCAAATCCATTTCTTCCGACAAGACGCCCCACCGCCGCGACACATCCCATGAAAGACTCAGGCGCACCATCGGAGTGCTCTCAGGGCATCATGCCCGTTATTCAGGCATGATGCGGACCGCGCCCCACATCATGACCTCGCACCCCCCTCCCCTCTGGATGGCCTACACGGCGCTGGCACTGAGCATGTCGCTTGTGGGCAGCTACGTGGCCCTTTCCAAGCCTCTGGTGCTGCTCTTTCCGGTGTTCCTGCTGGCCTGGCTGCGTTTCGGCATCGGAGCACTCGCGATGGCATTCTGGCTGCGAAAGCCTGACAGCGAACCGCCACTGACCCCTCGCACCCGCTGGCTCCTGTTTCTGGAATCGTTCCTCGGCAACTTCCTGTTCTCGATCTGCATGCTGTATGGCGTGAGCATGACCACGGCGGTGGCAGCCGGCGTGGTCATGTCCTCGATCCCGGCGGTGGTGGCCGTGCTGAGCTGGCTGTTTCTGCGCGAACGGGTCGGTCGGCGGATCCAGGCAGCCATCCTCTGTGCGGCCCTGGGCATTGGTCTGTTTTCGATGGACAAGAACCCGGCCGCTGCGGGCGTGGACGCCTCGCGGATGTGGCTGGGCAATCTGCTGGTGTTCGCCGCGGTGGTGTGTGAGGCCGCCTATGTGGTGATCGGAAAACACCTGACCGGCGGGCTGGGTCCCCGGCGCATTGCGGCCCTGATCAACCTTTGGGGCTTCGCACTGGTGACCCCGATGGGGCTGTGGTGGGCCTTGCGTTTCGACTTCGGCGACGTCACCTGGAACAGCTGGTTGTTGCTGCTGTTCTATGGTCTGGCAGCCAGTGTCTGGACGGTCTGGCTCTGGATGACCGGCCTCAGAAGCGTGCCCGCATCGCGCGCGGGTGTGTTCACCGTGATGCTGCCGGTCAGCGCGGCCCTGGTAGGTGTGCTGTTCCTCGGAGAACGCCTGAGTCCCCTGCAAATCGGGGCCTTCGGCATCGCGCTGACGGGACTGGTGCTGGCCACCCTGCCCGCCCGGCAGGGTCGAGGAATGTGATCAGGCGCACCAGAGACCGGTCGGGTTGGTGATGCCCATCCACAGGGCCCACCCGGAAGTGAGCGCCAGGGCCAGGCCGCCCAGGCGGATGCCCCAGCCTCCCGAGCGGGCCTGATTCAGGCGCAACAGCAGCCACGGCCCGGCCGTCAGGGAAACCGAGGTGCCCAGCGAGAACAGGGCCATGATGATGGCGCCATCAAGGGCATCGGCCGACAGCGACGCCACCAGCAGCGCCGAGTACAGCAGGCCGCAAGGCATCAGTGCCCAGGCCATGCCGAGGAAAACCGGTGCGCGGCTGCCCATGCGGGTGAGCGCAGGTCGCGCCTTGCGCCAGATGCCCTGGCCCAGGGTCTCGATCCAGGCCGGCTGCCTGGCGTACCAGATCAGGGCCAGGCCCAGCAGCAGGGCGGCGACATGCACCATGGTCCACAGGGGACGTATCACCGAGGTGTTGGTGCCCAGCCAGGCCAGGCCTTGCACAGACCCGGCAGCAAAAGCACCGAAGAGCGCATAACCGAGCATGCGGCTGGCCTGGAAGCTCAGCAGGGCCAGTCCGCTGCGCTGGCCGGCCGCCCGGCTGATGCCGGCGCAAGCAGCACCGCACATGGCCACGCAGTGGGGGCCGCCCACCAGGCCCATCACAAGGGCCGCCACCGCCATCGAGTTCTGCATGTCGCGACTCTAGCAGCCGGTCGGGAACGGGGCCGGAAAGAACATCTCGGACAGAATCAGATGATCTTGGAGAACCGTGCCCGGTCCAGGTCGACCTGCAGGTTCTTGTCGAACACCATGGCTATCGCACGCACCAGGTACCAGCCCGTGGCCGTGACCTCGATACCGGAGTCGGTCAACCGCACCAGCCCCTGCTCGGCCATGCCAGCCAGGACATCCAGCTCGCGGGCGAAGTAGGTCCGGAAATCGATCAGGTGCCCCAACTCGATCGATTCGTACTGCAGTTGACCCTGGCACATGATGGCCATGATGACCGAGCGGCGCAGCAGGTCGTCACGGGTCAGTGCCAGACCGCGCACGATGGGCAAGCGCCCCTGGTCCAGGGCATCGTAGTATTCATCGAGGGTCTTGGCATTCTGGCTGTAGGTGGCGCCGATGCGACCGATGGCAGAGACCCCCAGGGCAATCAGGTCGCAGTCAGGCTGCGTGCTGTAACCCTGGAAATTGCGGTGCAGGCGCCCCTGGCGCTTGGCCACCGCCAGCGCATCGTCGGGCAGCGCAAAATGGTCCATGCCCACATAGACGTAGCCGGCCTCGATCAACGCGTCCAGAGAAGCGGCCAGCATGGCCAGCTTGTCCCCGCCGCTGGGCAACTCGGCCGCCACGATGCGCCTCTGCGGCTTGAAACGGGACGGCAGGTGCGCATACGCGTACAAGGCGATGCGGTCGGGACGCAACTGGTTGACCTGCGCCAATGTGCGGGCAAAGGATTCCGGGGTCTGCAGCGGAAGCCCGTAGATCAGGTCGACGTTGACCGACTCGAAACCGATCTTGCGCGCCGTCTCGACCAGCGCGAACACCTGTTCGGCCGGCTGGATGCGGTGCACGGCTTTCTGGACGGCCGGGTCGAAGTCCTGGACGCCGAAGCTCAGCCGGTTGAAGCCCAGCCGGGCCAGTGTCTGCAGGCGCTGGTCGGTCACCGTCCTGGGGTCGACCTCGATCGAATATTCCCCTCCCGGCACCAGGGTGAAGTGCCGGCGGATCATGCTCATCAGGTCTTCGAGTTCGGTGTCGGACAGAAAGGTGGGAGTTCCCCCTCCCAGATGCAACTGGGAGACGTTGTGCCCTTGCCCGAAATGCTGTACCTGCAGCTCGACTTCGCGCGAGAGGTAGCGCAGGTACTCGGCGGCGCGTTCGTGGTGTTTGGTGATGACCTTGTTGCAGGCGCAGTAATAGCAGACCGACTCGCAGAACGGGATGTGCACGTACAGGGACAGCGGCAGGGCCATCGATCCGGCCCGACGCTGCTCCAGCGCCTGCACATAGTCCTGGTCGGTGAAGGCTTCGACGAACCGGTCAGCCGTGGGGTAGGACGTGTACCTGGGACCCGGAATGTCGTAGCGCTTGAGCAGTTCGCTCGGAATGACGTGACTCACTGATGCATCTCCAATCGGACAGCCAAATGTGCACCAGGGGCTGGAGACGGCCTTTGATCTTTGTCAAGGGCAGGATCGCCCGGCCCGGGAAAACGGTGCCGCTCCGGGCTTTCTCGACACAGGGGGCTGCCATCGGTTAAGCTAGCCACGGTTTTTCCGGTGTTTTTATGGACGTTCACAGCATCAAGGTCGCCTGTTCGAGTTGCAACCTGCGGGAGCTCTGCCTTCCCATGGGCCTCAATCCGGACGAAATGCACAAGCTCGACAGCGTGATTTCCTCGCGCCGACGGATCAAGCGCGGTACCGCCCTGTTCAGCACCGGAGACAAGTTCACTTCTCTTTACGCCGTCCGATCGGGATTCTTCAAGACCTGTGTGACCACCGCGGATGGCCGCGACCAGGTCACGGGCTTCCAGATGACCGGAGAAATCATCGGTCTGGACGGCATCGTGAGCGACCACCACTCCTGCGATGCGATCGCCCTGGAGGATGCCGAGGTGTGCGTGATGCCATTCGATCAGGTGGAGCAGCTGTCGCGCGAGTTCACCACCTTGCAGCACCATGTGCACAAGATCATGAGCCGCGAGATCGTGCGTGACCATTCGGTGATGCTGCTGCTGGGCTCCATGCGCGCCGAGGAACGGCTGGCGGCCTTTCTGTTGAACCTGGTGCAGCGACTGCACGCGCGCGGGTTCTCTCAATCGGAGCTCATCCTGCGGATGACGCGCGAGGAGATCGGCAGCTACCTGGGCATGAAACTGGAGACGGTCAGCCGGACTTTCTCCAAGTTTGTCGAGGAAGGCATCATCGAGGTCAAGCAGCGGTACGTCCACATCAAGGACACCGACAGCCTCAAGCAGATCGTCAATCCGCAAACCTGCCGCTGAGGAAGCGCACGTTCAGCGGCAGTTGCCCTCGCGCGCACAGCCGGCAGGTCGCTCTTCGGGCGGCACCGGACACCGGTTCACCTCGAAGGGCGACATGGACAGGAGTGTGGTGAGCGCGCTCGATGCCATGGCGAGAAACCAGAACACGAAGAAGGCGACGGTGTAGACCGCCTGCCTTGACCAGTCGAGCGGAGCACCGGCCCAATGAAGGTCGCTCGGGTCGACCAGCGCAAACACCAGCATCTCAAGCACCGCGGCCACCAGAAAGGCTGGCCAGGCTATCCACATCAATCGCTGGGTCCACATGGGCCCGTCTCCTTGAATGCCAGAGGAATCAGTCGGCCTTGAGGATGACCGGCGAAGCCGCATTGTTGCGCGCCTGACGGGCCGGCTGGAGCTTGATCAGGGCTTCCATGCGTTCCTCGCCCTGCAGGTGGTCCGGAATGCTCTTGAGGTCGCGCTCGTAGGCAGCCTTGTCCAGAACGGGGTCGTTGCCCATGACCTTCACGGCGATGACGGCTGCGGTCGTGCTGCCGATGACGGCCGACAAGAGCAGGCCGAGCACCAGCCACATGTGGGGCACCCGCCACCAGGGAACGGGCACCTGCGGGGCTGAAGAGTCGAGAGTGGCGGTGTTCATGGCTTCTCCTTGAGGGACATTGATGGGGACCGGTCAGCGCGGCACGAGGAAAGCGGCCTTCTCGGACACCTGGTGGACACGCTCGCCGGTGGACCGGATTTCGAACACGATAGAGTGCGAGCCGGGCTGGGCAGCATCCGGGGGAATCTGCACGCGAACGGCCGCCGCACGGACTTCCGTCGGCAAAACCTCAATGACATTGTCCGATGCGAGCGTGATGCCTGGCAAGCCTGAGACGGAGATCGCGTAGCGCTGGGTCTCTTCGGTGGCGTTCATGATCTGGAGCCGGAACACGTTTTCGATCCGTCCCTGATCGACCATGCGCGCCAGTGCACCCCGGTCCCGGATGACATCGACCTTGAGTGGCACGCGCAGGAACAGACTGGTGAAGACTGCGATCGTGATGGCCAGCAGGATGCCGGAATAGACCAGCACACGGGGACGCAAGGCGCGGCGAATCATCTGGGCCCGGCTCCAGCCCTGCTTCATGCCGTTCTGTGTCGAATACTTCACGAGCCCGCGCGGATATCCGACCTTGTCCATCACCTCGTCACAGACGTCGGCGCAGGCGCCGCAGCCGATGCATTCGTACTGCAAGCCCTTGCGGATGTCGATGCCGGTCGGGCACACCTGCACACACAGGGTGCAGTCGATGCAGTGACCAAGATTGAGTGCGGCCGGATCGGCCTTCTTCGAGCGGGCACCCCGGGGCTCACCCCGTTCTTCGTCGTAGGTGACGATCATGGTGTCCCTGTCGAACATCGCACTCTGGAAGCGCGCATAGGGACACATGTACTTGCACACCTGCTCGCGCATGAAACCGGCGTTGCCGTAGGTGGCAAATCCGTAGAAGAGGATCCAGAAGGTCTGCCAGGGGCCCAGCGCACCGGCCAGCGTCAGCGCGCCGAGTTCACGAATGGGGGTGAAATAACCGACAAAGGTGAAGCCGGTCCAGAGGGCAAACAACACCCACAGGGCGTGTTTGAGCCATTTCTTGCCGACTTTGCCGGTCGACAGGGCCGCCTTGTCCAGGCGCATGCGGGCCGCACGGTCACCTTCAACCTGCTTCTCGATCCAGAGGAAAATCTCGGTGTAGACGGTTTGCGGGCAGGCGTACCCGCACCACAGGCGCCCGGCCACCGCCGTGAAAAGGAACAGGGCCAAGGCAGAAATGACCAGCAGTCCCGTCAGGTAGATGAAGTCCTGCGGATACAGGACCAGGCCGAAGATGTAGAACCGCCTGGCCTCAAGATCGAACAGCACAGCCTGACGCGCGTTCCACTCAAGCCACGGCAGACCATAGAACACCAGCTGCGTGATCCAGACGGTGATCCAGCGCCACTGGGAAAACAGGCCGGAGACCGAGCGCGGATAGATCTTCTGCCGCGACGCGTAGAGGGAAATCAGCACCTCGTCATCACCCGGGGGGGCTGCCGGCGGCTCGGTGGCACGCGCCGACCCTGGCGAAGCTTTGGAGGGATTCTCGGGGGCGGGGGTGTTCACAGGCATGTTCAATGGGTGGCGGAAAAAGGCGGTGGCCGCCCGTTCAGGGCAGCCACGTCCTCAGATCGCTGACCCTAAGGTTTCAGTTACCGGACCGGTTCGACAGGCCCCAGACATAGCCGGTCAGGACATGAATCTGGGACTCGTTGAGCAGGGTCGACTGGGCGGGCATCTGGTTGGTGATGCCGTTGTTGATGGCACGGACAATCGCTTCTTCGCCCCAGCCATGCAGCCAGACATTGTTGGTCAGGTTCGGAGCACCCAGGGCACTGTTGCCGGTGCCGTCCATGCCATGGCAGGCGGCACACGCACCCCATTTGTCGCGGCCCAGGGTGGCGCGCACGCTGTCATGCGGGCTGCCGGACATGCTCAGGACGAAGTGGGCCAGATTGCGCACGTCTTCCGCCGAGCCGACCGCCGCCGCCATCGGGGGCATCACGCCCATGCGGCCTTCGGTGATGGTGGTCTTGATGGACTCGGGATTGTGTCCCCAGGCCCAATCGCCGTCGACCAGGTTGGGGAAGCCCTTGGCACCCCGGGCATCGGAACCGTGGCACTGGGCGCAGAAGTTCATGAACAGGCGCTCACCGATCGCCTTGGCCTGGGCATCGCCGGCCAGCTGTTCGGGGGTCATGTCGTTGAAACGCGCGTAGATGGGAGCAATCGCCTCTTCCATCTTCTGCACCTCGGCAGCGTGCTGACCGTGGGACGACCAGCCCAGCAGGCCCTGGTATTTGCCGAACATGGGGTAGAGCGCGCCGTAGATGAGTCCGAAGACCACGGTGATGATGAACAGATAGACCCACCACTTGGGCAGCGGGTTGTTCATCTCCTTCAGGTCTTCGTCCCAGACGTGACCGGTGGTGTTGTCGGCGTGTGTGGACGCCTTGGTGGTGCCGCTGATCCACAGCAGCACCACACAGGCGATGATGCTGATCAGGGTGACGCCTGCCACGAACAGGTGCCAGAAGTCGCTGGTGAAATCGCTCATGATGGTTCTCTTGGTTCGTGCCGCGGGTTAGTCGTCCTTGAAAGGCAGCCGGGCCGCCTCGTCAAAGTCGGCCTGGTTCTTCTTCGACCAGGCCCAGACCACGATGCCGACGAAGACCAGCAGGCTGACCGTCGTCACGATGGCGCGCAGATCGTTGATGTCCATGGGTCCTCCTGCGGCTTACCGACGGGCGGTGCCCAGCACCTGGAGGTAGGCAATCAGCGCATCCATTTCGGTCTTGCCCCTGACCTCGTCCACCGAAGCGGCGATTTCTTCGTCCGTGTAGGGAGCACCCAGGGTGCGCAGCACCTGCATGCGTTTGGGCATGCCCTCGGCATTCACCTGTTTCTTCTCCAGCCACGGGTAGGCCGGCATGTTGGACTCGGGCACCAGATCGCGCGGGTTGATCAGGTGGATGCGATGCCATTCGTCGCTGTAACGTCCGCCCACCCTGTGCAGGTCAGGACCCGTGCGCTTGGAACCCCACTGGAAGGGCCGGTCATACACGAATTCACCGGCCACCGAGTAAGGACCGTAGCGCAGGGTCTCGGCATGGAAGGGGCGGATCATCTGCGAATGGCAGTTGTAGCAGCCTTCTTTGACGTAGACATCGCGACCGGCCAATTGCAGGGCACTGTAGGGCTTGAGGCCTTCGATCGGCTGGGTCGTCGACTTCTGGAAGAAGAGGGGCACGATTTCCACCAGACCGCCCACCGCCACCACCAGGGTGATGAGGACGATCATCAGGAAGTTGCTGGTCTCGATCCGGGCGTGTCCGGTCGGTTTCTGATTGCTAGCCATGTTGTTCTTCTCCTCAGGCGTGGGCCGGGTTGACAGCGACCACAGGGGCGTTGACGGCGCGACCCTGCAGGGCGGTCATGATCACGTTCCAGAGCATCACGATCATGCCGGCCAGGTACAGCACGCCACCGACCAGACGGATGACGTAGAAGGGATAGGTGGCCTTGACCGATTCGACGAAGGTGTAGGTCAGGCTGCCGTCGGGGTTGACCGAGCGCCACATCAGGCCCTGCATCACACCGGCGATCCACATGGCAGCGATGTACAGCACGATACCGATGGTGGCAATCCAGAAGTGCAGTTCGATGGCGGGTACCGAGTACATCTTCTTCTGGCCGAACAGGCGCGGGATCAGGTAGTACAGCGACCCCATGGACACCAGCCCCACCCAGCCCAGAGCGCCGGAGTGCACGTGGCCCACGGTCCAGTCGGTGTAGTGCGACAGCGCGTTGACGGTCTTGATGGACATCATCGGGCCTTCGAAGGTGGACATGCCGTAGAACGACAGGGACACGATCAGGAAGCGCAGGATGGGGTCGTCACGCAGCTTGTGCCAGGCGCCCGAGAGGGTCATGATGCCGTTGATCATGCCGCCCCAGCTGGGGGCCAGCAGGATGAGGGAGAACACCATGCCAAGCGACTGGGCCCAGTCGGGCAGCGCGGTGTAGTGCAGGTGGTGGGGGCCTGCCCACATGTAGGTGAAGATCAGGGCCCAGAAGTGAACGATGGACAGGCGGTACGAATACACCGGACGCTCGGCCTGCTTGGGAATGAAGTAGTACATCATGCCCAGGAAGGCAGCGGTCAGGAAGAAGCCCACCGCGTTGTGGCCGTACCACCACTGGATCATGGCGTCCTGAACACCGGCATAGGCCGAGTAGGACTTCCAGAAGCTCACCGGCAGCGCGGCACTGTTGACGATGTGCAACAGGGCCACGGCGATGATGAAGGCGCCGAAGAACCAGTTGGCCACATAGATGTGCTTGACCTTGCGAATGCCCACCGTTCCGAAGAACACCACGGCATAGGCCACCCAGGTGACGGCGATCAGCAGGTCGATCGGCCACTCGAGTTCGGCATATTCCTTGCCGCTGGTGATCCCCAGCGGCAGGGTGATGACGGCCAGCACGATGACCAGGTTCCAGCCGATGAAGGTGAACCAAGCCAGCGCGTTGGAGATCAGAGGGGTATGACAGGTCCGTTGAACGATGTAGTAGCTGGTGGCAAACAGCACACAGCCACCGAAAGCAAAGATCACCGCGTTGGTGTGCAGCGGTCGCAGTCGGCCATAGGTGATCCACTCGATCCCCATGTTGAGCTCGGGCCAGGTCAACTGGGCCGCGATGATCACGCCCACCAGCATGCCCACCACACCGTAGATCACGGCCGCGATGGCAAACCAGCGGACAACGCTGTCGTCGTAGACCGCCGGTTGGCCGGTCTTTGTTGTTACGGACATAAAGAACTCCTCGTGAATGTCACTGGGCGAGTGTCTGTTCGGCGGCTTCCGGCCGCCTTGACTTAAGTCAATCGCCCTTGAGAATGCGCTCGCCCTCGCGTTCGATGTTGTCGAACTGCCCCGCTTGCAGAGCCCACCAGAACAGGCCAATGATGGCAAACACCAGCACCACGGACAGGGGAATGAGAAGGTAGACGATTTCCATGGGGTATCTCCGTGGGAATTCCGAGGCCACCGCTCAGGCGGCCGGCTGGGGCGTGGGGCTGATGGTGTCCTTCGACGACAGGCGCAAGGCGTTACCGATCACCAGAAACGAGCTCAAGGCCATGCCCAGGCCAGCGGCCCAGGGCGGCATCCAGCCCACCAGGGCCATGGGCACGCTGATGGCGTTGTAGCTGGCGGCCCAGATGAGGTTCTGTCGCACGATGCGCATGGTCTGGCGCGCCTGTCGCAGGGTGCTGACCACATCCATGAGGCGCCCACCCTGGATGACGTAGTCGGACTGCGCCTGGGCCAGTGCCGCTGCATGCCCGAGGGCAAACGAGGTGTCGGCCCGTGCCAGCACAGGGCCGTCGTTGAGACCATCGCCCACCATGGCGATCCGTTGGCCCTGCCCCTGCAGTCGCATGACCTCGGCCAGTTTGTGCTCGGGGCTGGCCCCGGCGATGACCGCATCCATACCCAGCTCCTGCCCGACCACCTGCGCGGCGGCTTCGCGGTCCCCGGACAGCAGCCAGGTCTGCAAGCCCATGGCCTGCAGTGCCTGCACCGTCGCCCGGGCGTCTTCTCGCAGCCCTTCCTTCAACTCGAACGTGGCGAGCCAGCCACGGTCGTCGGCCAGCCAGACGCGTGGTGCACCTTCCGCCATGGCTTCTTCCGGCACGGCCAGGCCGCAGAAAGCCGCCGACCCGAGCTTGAGCAGGCCGCCGTCCTGCAGCCGGGCCTGCATGCCCTGCCCGGGCAGTTCTCGCAGGCTGTCGGTGACCAGGCCCGCCACCCCGGTGGGCCAGGTAGCAGCCTCGCCGGCCTGCACCAGAGCCCGGGAGACCGGGTGCAGCGATCCTTCGGCCAGGGCACGGGCCAAGGCCAGGACCTGAGAGCGGTCACAGCCGTCACGGGTCTGCACGCTGCGCAACTCCAGCCGGTCGTGCGTCAGCGTACCGGTCTTGTCGAATATGACGGCCTGCACACCGGCCAGGGTTTCAAAAGCCTGCAGGCGCCGCACCAGGATGCCGCGCCGGGCCAGGGACCCGGCCGAAGCCAGCATGCCCGCCGGCGTGGCCAGCGCCAGCGCACACGGACAGGTCACGATGAGCACCGCCACGGCCACCGCAAAGGCCTTGGTGTGGTCGATCTGCCACCAGTACCAGAAGGCAAATGCGGCCGAGAGCATGACCAGCACCAGGAAGGGCGAGGCGATGCGGTCGGCCAGAATGGCCAGACGCGGCTTTTCGGTCGACGCCTGCTCCATGAGCGACACGATCTGGGCAAAACGGGTGTCCTTGCCCAGGCGCTGCAGCTTCACCTGCACCGGCCCGGCCAGGTTGAAGCTGCCCGCCACCACGGTCTGGCCACGCTCGCGCAGCACCGGATGGGACTCGCCGGTCAGCAAGGCTTCATCGACCGTGGCCGACTCGCTGAGCACCTCGCCGTCGCCGGGGAAGGCCTGGCCCGCCTGCATGCGCACCGTGTCCCCAACCACCAGGCGACGCACCGACACCGGCTCGAAGCTGCCATCGTCCTTGCGCCGGTCGCAGACTTCGGGCAGGCGGTTCATCAGGCTGTCCAGTGCCCCGGCGGTGCGGTCGCGCGCCTTGAATTCCAGGTAGCGGCCACCCAGCAAAAAGAATACGAACATGGTCAGCGAGTCGAACCAGACCTCTTCGCCCCAGGGACCGGAGGGGTCGAAGGTGGCAGCCGAGCTGACCAGAAAGGTCACCAGAATGCCCACGGACACCGGCGTGTCCATGCCGATCCGCCGCAGCTTGAGGTCGCGCCAGGCATTGCTGAAGAAGGGACCACTGGAGAAAAAGACCACCGGCAGGCTGATCACCCAGCTGGCCCAGCGCAGCAACTGCAGGATGTCGGCCGGGATGTCACCGGGTTCGGTGACGTACTCGGGCCATGCATACATCATGACCTGCATCATGCAGAAACCCGCCACGAACAGCCTCCAGAGCGCCTGTCTCGTCTCGGCCATCCGTTGGCTGATGGAAAGCGCTTCCTGCATGGGCAGCAGGCGGTAGCCGGTGCGTCCGACCCGCTGGGCCAGTTCCGACATGCGGGTTGCAGCGGGATCCCACTGGAGCGTCAAGCGCCGCGTGGCGGCATGCACCTGCGCCGACCGGACCCCGGGCACGCCCTCCAGAGCGGCCTCCACGGTGTCGGCACAGGCCGCGCAGTACATGCCCTGCACCATCAGCACAGAGCGAGCGCAGCTCTGTCCGTCCAGCTCCTCGACCTCGGTGAACTGGCGCTGCTCCACCGGGTCATCAAGCACGGCGAAGCTGTCGGTCACCGTCAGCGGCCCCCGATGCTGCCCCAGCCCCGTCACCCAAATCCCGTCGTCGGCGGGTCTGCCCTGGGTCTGGCTGTTCGATGGGGATGGCCCCACCAGGGGCGCGGTGGCGGCCTCGTTCATGCGGCGAGGGTAATCGAGCTTGGACTTCATGCGCTTGACATATGTCAACCGGCTTGTGCCAGACAACCGCTAGGCTGCCTGTTCATTCCATGCGGCTTTCGCGATATGCTGGCGTGATTGTCCCCGACATACACCTGGAACAAGGAGAAACCATGTACAAGCGCATCCTGGTGGCCACTGATGGCTCCAAACTCTCGAAAATGGCGGTGGACCACGCCATCAACCTGGCCGACCTGACCGGTGCCGAGGTGGTGGCCCTGAAAGTGGTTCCCCGCTATCCGCAGACCTACTTCGAAGGCGGCGTGGCGCTGGCCGCGGCCGAGGTGGCCCGGATCGAGAAGCAGTGGCAGGAAGAGGCCATGGAAGCCGTCAACGCGGTCAAGTCGGCCGGCCAGGTGCGCGAGGTCAAGGTCAAGCCGGTGACGGTCAAGTCGGACCTGATTGCCGAAGCCATCATCGCGGCCGCCAAACGCAACAAATGCGACCTGATCGTGATGGCCTCACACGGCCGCAAGGGCCTCAAGCGTCTGCTGCTGGGCAGCGAAACCCAGCAGGTGCTCACCCATTCCCACACCCCGGTGCTGGTCCTGCGCTGAGCACCGGCCGGCCCGTCGTTCCATGCCCCGCCGCAGCAGCGTGCTCGTGCAGGGTTCCCCATGACGGCGGCGAAGATGTCCGACGGCGACATCGATGGCGCAAGGTGACGGGTTCCCTGGAGCCCGTCCTGGACATCCTCCGACAAGAACAGAAGGAGCACCTCATGCTGAACTCCATGACGCTGAAAGACTACATGCTTCCGGACCCGGTGAGGGTGAGGGCCGAGGACGACTTGTCACAGGCCATTCGCCTGATCGTTCAACACCGGGTCTCGGGCCTGTGTGTGGTGGACCAGGAGGACCACCTGGTCGGCGTCCTGTCGGAGATGGATTGCCTGAAGGCCATCGTGGCGGCCACGTACCACGACAGCGGAGCCCGGGCCAAGGTGCGGGACCACATGACCACGGAAGTGCAGACCTGTGGGCCCGAGGATCATGTGGTCGACGTCGCCAGCGACATGCTCAGAAAAGGCCAACGCCGGCGACCGGTGGTGGAAGACCGCAAGCTGGTCGGTCAGATCACCTGCCGCCAGTTGCTGCGTGTGGTCATTGCCTACCAGGGCTAGACAAACAGGCCCTTGTGCTGCTCGCGCAGCAGGTTCTTCTGGACCTTGCCCATGGTGTTTCGGGGAAGCTCGCTCACCACGAAGCAGCGTTTGGGAATCTTGAAGTTGGCCAGCCGGGCCTTGAGTTCCGCAATGATCCGGTCCGGGTCGAGCCGGGCCCCCGGCCGCGCGATCACCACCGCCACCCCGACCTCGCCGAAGTCCGGGTGCGGCACGCCCACCACGGCGCTCTCGGCAACGCCGGGCAGGTCGTTGATGAAACCCTCGATCTCGGCCGGATAGACGTTGTAGCCGCCGCTGATGATCAGGTCCTTGCTCCGACCGACAATCGTCACGTAACCCTGCGCGTCGATGTGGCCGACGTCACCGGTTCGGAAGAACCCGTCGGCGGTGAATTCCTCGGTGGTCTTTTCGGGCATGCGCCAGTAGCCCTGGAACACGTTCGGCCCCCGCACCTGAATGCCGCCGATCTCCCCGGCCGGCACCGGTTGCCCCTGGTCGTCGACCACCCGCAGCTCAACCCCCGGCAGCGGAAACCCCACGGTGCCGCCGCGGCGCTCGGACGCACCGCCATGGCGTTCGTCGGGCAGGCAGGGGTTGGAGGTGAGCATCACTGTCTCGCTCATGCCGTAGCGCTCCAGAATGGTGTGGCCGGTGCGTTGCTGCCAGTCGCGGAAGGTCTCGATCAGCAGCGGCGCCGAGCCGGAAATGAACAGGCGCATCCGGGCCGCCTGTTCGCGCGTCAGGCGCGGGTCTTCCAGCATGCGAACGTACAGCGTGGGCACCCCCATGAACACGCTGGCGCGGGGCAACAGCGACACCACCGTGGCCGGATCGAAGCGGTTGAGCCAGAGCATGGGGCTGCCGTTGATGAGCGCCCCGTGGATGGCCACGAACAGACCATGCACATGGAAAATGGGCAGGGCGTGGATGAGCACGTCGTCGGGCCGCCAGTCCCAGTAGGACCGCAGCACCTGGGCGTTGCTCAGCATGTTGCCATGGCTGAGCATGGCGCCCTTGCTGCGCCCGGTGGTGCCGCTGGTGTAGATGATCACCGCCAGGTCATCGGCCTGGCAGACCGCGGGCTCGTGCCGGTCGCTGTGGTGGGCGGCGCGCTCCAGCAGGCTGCCGGTGCGGTCGTCGCCCAGGGTGAACACATGGCGGGCCTTGCCGGAAAAGGCAATCTTGGACACCCAGCCATGGTTCTTCGGACTGCACACCACCACGGCCGGCTCGGCGTTGTCGATGAAGTAGCCGATTTCCGCGCTCTGGTAGGCGGTGTTCAGCGGCAGGTAGACGTGCCCGGCGCGCAAGGTGGCCAGATAGAGGATCAGCGATTCGACCGATTTCTCCACCTGGACCGCAATGCGGGAGCGCGGGGGAAGGTCCAGCGAATCCAGCAGGTTGGCCATCATGGCGCTGGCCCGGTCCAGGTCGCGCCAGGAGTAGCGCAGGCCACCACCCTCGCCTCCCACAGTTTCGACCGCGGTGGCGTCGATCATGCTCGGGAAGGCCTGGCGCAGGGCGACGAACAGGTTGTGATTGCTCATGGTCGGAAAACAGGAAGGGGCGTGGGTAGGTGCTCAGGCGCTGCCGAAGCGCGGCTGGCGTTTGTCGAGAAAAGCCGTGATGCCTTCCCGGTGCTCGGCCGACGTCGCGTAGGCGTAGGCCTGGTCCATCAGGCGCTCGGTCGGGATCGCGGACTCTCCGGAGAAGGCCCGCAAGGTCTGCTTGTTCAGGCGGGCCGCTTGCGGCGCAAGCGCCACGACGCGCTGCACCAGCGACTCCAGACGGTCCTGCAGCTGGCTCGCCGGGCAGACACTACTGAGGAAACCCCGGACTTTCATCTCGGTGGCGTCGAACACGGTGGCCCCCAGAAGCATTTCCCGGGCCGTGAGCTCGCCCACGGTTCGCACCACCAGTCGGGCCTCTCGGGGCGCCATGGGAAAGCCCAGGCGCGCAATGGGTGCCCCGAAGCGGGCATCTCCTGCAGCCAGGCGAATGTCGCAGCAACTGGCGATCTCCACCCCGGCCCCCATGCAGTTGCCTTCGATACAGGCGATCACAGGCAGGTCGCAGGCGAGCATGGCCGACAGGCCTCCCCAGA
Organism: uncultured Burkholderiales bacterium; assembly: GCA_937873395.1. GTDB lineage: Bacteria > Pseudomonadota > Gammaproteobacteria > Burkholderiales > Burkholderiaceae_C > Hydrogenophaga. Next base: position 60,913 of record CALMYH010000107.1, on the reverse strand, counting down.
CGTCGTTCTCGTGGAAATCGCGCAGGGCGGCTTCATCGAAACGGAAGGCGGGGTACTCGGCGATGTCGCCGCCGGCACAGAAATGCCCGTCCGCGCCACGGACCACCACACAGCGCAGTGCGTGGTCATCCTGCAGTTCGCGGAACACCTCCCGCAGCTGGCGCCACATGGCACGTGACATGGCGTTGAGACGGCCCGGGTGCGACAGGCGCACATGCGCCACCGCCCCCAGGCGCTCACACAGGACCTCGGCCTCGGACACCATCAGTCCAGCTTGGCACCCGAGGCCTTGACCACCTCGCTCCACTGGCGAATCTCGCCCCGGATGAAGGCAGCGAACTGGTCGCCCGTCAGGTCGGGAAACGAGGCACCCTGGCGCGCCCAGACGGCTCGCGCCTCGTCGGCCCGGACCGACTGGCGGATGGCCTCAATGGCGGCAGCCTGGGCCTCTGCCGGCGTCCCGCGCGGGGCCCAGACACCATACCAGGTGGTCACGTTGTAGTCCGGCAGTCCGAGTTCACCCGCCGAAGGCACATCGGGCAGGGCCGGGTTGCGCTCCTTGCCCGAGACCATCAGGGCCCGGATACGTCCGCCCTGGATGTGGGCTGCCGATGAACCGAGTCCATCGAACATCATGTCCACGTCGCCCGCGATCAGGCCTTGCAGGGCCGGACCCGCGCCACGGTAGGGAATGTGGGTGATGAAGGTCCGCGTCTGCTGTTTGAACAGTTCACCGGCCAGGTGGTGGGACGTACCGCTGCCGGCCGACCCGTAGTTGAACTTGCCCGGTCGGGCGCGCAGCTCGGCCAGGAAGTCCTGGAACCGGGTGGCCGCGATCTTGCGCGGATTGACCACCACCACCTGGGGCACGCTGGCCACCAGGATCAACGGAACCAGGTCGCGCTCGAGGTCGTAATCCAGCCTCGGGTACATGCTCGGTGCGATGGTGTGGTGCACCGCGCCCATGAAGAAGTTGTAGCCATCCGGTGCCGCCTTGGCGGCCACACCGGCGCCCAGGGTGCCACCGGCGCCCCCCTTGTTGTCGATCACCAGGGTGCGCCCGGTCAGACGCTGGAACTGGGCTGCGATGGGACGCGCAAACGCGTCGGTACCGCCGCCTGCAGGAAACGGAACCACCAGGTTGACCGGGCGGGTCGGCCAGCCGGTCTGGGCCCAGGATGGCACGGTGGCGGCCGCGCTGCCGGCCAGGGCCGCACCCAGGATCTGCCGTCGCGAAAATTGGGGGTTCATGTCATGTCTCCTTTGTCGTCGTGGTGGGGGAAAGCTGGGGTACGGCCGGGGCGGCCTTGATGAGTCCGGCCACCGCTGCCGAGACCGGCACATGGCCCCTGGCCAGCTCGGCACGGTGCCGGTCGAGACGGCGCAGGTCGTACAGGTAGTTGACCATGATGCCGTAAGACTGCCTGAAACCCTTGGGTGACGGATCGCCGGCCCAGTTCAGACGCTCCACCCGGGCACCGTTGCCCAGGTGAAACCGTGCCACCGGGTCCAGTGGCTGACCGGCATCCGACAGCCCGCCCAGGTAGCGCGCCGTCCAGCCCAACAGGGCGCGGGCCCGCGCGGCGGTGGCAGGCAGGCTGCCCACCGACTCCCATTCCTGCAGCGTCTCGGGTGGTGCGTGCCGTGACAGCCAGTGGCGCAATCCCGGGATGGGCGAAAGCGTGGCAAAGGTCTTGAGCCGGGGGAACTCCTGCCTGAGCGACTCGACCACGCGCTTGATCAGCGAGTCCCCGAAACTGACGCCACGCAGCCCCACCTGGGTGTTGCTGATGGAATAGAAGATGGCATGGCTGGCGCGGGACACATCCAGCTCCTCGGCCAGTTCGTCCAGCAATGGCGTGATGCTCTCGGAAATGCTGTTGACCAGGGCCACCTCGACAAAAATCAGGGGCTCTTGCGGCAGACGTGGGTGAAAAAAGCCGTAGCAACGCCGGTCCGGTGCCAGGCGGTTCTTCATGTCCTCCCAGCTGCGCACGTCGTGCACCGCCTCGTAGCGGATCAGCTTCTCGATCAGCGAAGCCGGCGAGTCCCAGCTGATGCGCCGCAACTCCAGAAAACCAATGTCGAACCAGGTCGAGAACATGTACTCCATCTCGACATCCAGCGCGAGCAGGCGCTTGTCGCGCTTGAGCTGCGGCTGCATCTGGGCCCGCAGGTCAACCAGGAAACGGATGCCGTCGGGATGGGCGCTGAAGCGCTGCAAGACACGGCGCCGTGGCGAAACCGTCGAACGCCGGAAAATCACCTCGGCAGCCGCCTGTTCCGGCGTGCCGACCGCTGCAGCGAACCGGTCCTGCGCCTGCCGCACTTTGCCAGGGTCGGCCACGAACTGCTCACTCATCAACAGCCAGAAATCGAGCCGCGCGCCCTCGTCTGCCGATCGGTACCACTGCATCAGGCGCCCGGCGCGGCGTCCGCCTTCCACCTCACTCACGCGCGTATCGATGACGCCTTGTAGATCGGCCAGCAGCTGTCGCAGTTCGCGGGGCGACAGCGCCTCGCCTGCTCGACGCAAACCGGCCTGGAGCCGGTCATCGGTGGATCGCCCGGGGGGCTCGGGGGCCTCGGGCAGCAGCGGCGCCACCGGTGCCTCAGGCGCGTCGGCCCTGGCCCGAAACAGGGCCACACTGCGCTGGAGCCATTCGGACGCTTTCACGCCAACCTCGACCTACCGGTGCGCGCCCACTCCCGCCAGGCCAGTTGCTGGCGCGTCAGGTGTGTGCGCATGGCTGCCTCGGCACCCTCGGCATCGCGGGCCTTGAGGGCGGCAAACACGGCCAGGTGCTCGCTCAGGCTTTGTTCAAGGCGTCCCGGGGTGTGCAGCTGCTGCAGGCGGGCGAGCTTGAGGATGCGCCGCAGATCGGTGATGGTCTGGGCCAGCCAGCGGTTGGCGGCCAGCGTGATGATGGCCTCGTGGATGGCAAAGTTGACCTGGTAGTAATCGTTGATGCGGCGCGCGTCCGCATGACGCTGCAGTCGGTCGTGCAGCGCCTGCAAAGCGTGCAGATCGGCATCGGTGGCGCGCAAGGCCGCCTCGTGGGCACATCGTCCCTCCAGCAAGGCGATGACCGGAAAAATTTCCTCGACATCCTGTTCGGTCACTTCGCTGACAAAACAGCCGCGCCGCGGTTCGTACCGCACCAGCCCCTCGGCGGCCAGAACCTTGAGGGCTTCTCGCAGGGGTGTTCGTGAGATCTGCAGCTCCTGGCACAGGGCCGGCTCGTCGAGAAAGGCCCCCGGTGACAACACACCAGCAAAAATGCGCTCGCGCAGGGTGGTGGCCACCTCGTCGTGCAGGGAGTTGTGGATCAGTCTCAAGCAGACACTCGCTGTGAAGGCACCGGCCCTGCCCGGGACAAACCCGCCTGGACCGACCGGATGCTCATAATTTTCCGTAATTTTCCATAATTACAGACATCTGAGCACGGTCGGGCAGGACTGTTTTCTCGGGGTTAACCAGAAGTGCGGAGAGCGGGCCGCACCCGCCGGACAGAAAGGACTGCCTCAGCGACGGCGACCGGACCACCACCACAGGGTGGCACCGGCCAGCACCATGGGCACACACAGCCACTGGCCCATGCTCATGCCCAGGCTCAGCAGGCCCAAGTGGGCGTCGGGCTCCCGGAAGAACTCGGCGATGAACCTCAGCACACCGTAGCCGACAAGAAAGGCCGCACTGACCTGCCCGGTGGCGCGCGGTCGACGGGCATACAACCAGAGCAGCACGAACAGCAACAGGCCCTCGAGCAGAAACTGGTAGAGCTGGGATGGATGCCGCGGCAGATCACCGGCTCCGCGAAAGACCATGCCCCAGGGCAGGGACGGGTCGGCCACACGGCCCCAGAGTTCACCGTTGATGAAGTTGCCAATCCGCCCTGCAGCCAGCCCGGTCGGCACACAGGGTGCGATCAGGTCCATGACCTGCAGCCAGGGGCGCTGGCGCGACCGTGCAAACCACACCATGGCCAGCAAGACCCCCACCAGGCCGCCATGAAAACTCATGCCGCCTTCCCAGACCGCAAAAATCTCCAGCGGGTTGGCCAGGTAATAGGCCGGCTTGTAGAAGAGACAGTAGCCGAGACGTCCGCCGACCACCACGCCCATCACGCCCAGGAACAGGATGTCCTCGATGTCGCGCCGGCTCCAGGGCGCCGGCCGGGTGATGGACGCAAAGGGCTCGTGGCGCAGGCGCCTCGTGCCCAGCCAGAAGAACAGGCCGAAGGCCACCAGATAGGTCAGGCCATACCAGTGTATGGCCAGAGGACCCAGTTGCAAGGCCACCGGGTCGATTTGCGGGTGCTGCAGCATGAACAGGCGTTCAGTCGTCCAGCAGCGACAGGTCGCGCACCGCTCCCTTGTCCGCACTCATGGCCAGCTTGGCATAGGCTTTGAGCGCACCGGATACCTTGCGCACACGCGGCTGCGCCGGGCGCCAGCCTTTGGCGTCCTGTTCGACACGCCGGCGCTGCAACTCCTGCGCGTCGACCACCAGTTCGATGGACCGCTGGGTGACATCGATGCGGATGCGGTCCCCCTCGTGCACCAGGCCGATGGTGCCGCCGGCCGCCGCCTCCGGAGAGACGTGACCGATGGACAGGCCCGAGGTGCCGCCCGAGAAGCGGCCATCGGTCAACAGGGCACAGTGCTTGCCCAGGCCCTTGGACTTGAGATAGGAGGTCGGGTAGAGCATCTCCTGCATGCCCGGACCGCCGCGCGGACCCTCGTAGCGGATCACCACCACATCGCCGGCCTGGATACGGTCGGCCAGGATGGCTTCCACCGCCGCGTCCTGGCTCTCGAACACCCGTGCCGGGCCTTCGAACACACGCAGGGTGGAGGTGGGCACACTGGTGGTGTAACGCAACTCCTCAACCGCAAACATGCTCTCGTCGATGCCCGCCGTCTTGACGATGCAACCGTCGATCGCCAGGTTGCCGTACAGCACCGCCAGACCACCGTCGCGGGAGTAGGCGTGCTCGACGCTTCGGATGCAGCCGCTCTGGCGGTCCAGGTCGAGCGAAGGCCAGCGCGTGTTCTGGCTGAATGCCACCTGGGTCGGGATACCGGCCGGGCCGGCCTGGTAGAAGGTCTTCACCGCTTCAGCGGGCTGGCGAGCCACGTCCCACTGGTCCAGCGCGTCCTTCAGGGTCGGGCTGTGCACGGTGGGCACATGGGTGTGCAGCAGTCCCCCGCGGTCCAGCTCACCCAGAATGGCCATCACGCCGCCGGCGCGGTGCACATCCTCGATGTGGTATTTGTTGGTGTTGGGTGCCACCTTGCACAGCGTGGGCACGCGGCGCGAGAGCCGGTCGATGTCCGCCATGGTGAAGTTCACCTCGGCCTCGCGCGCGGTGGCCAGCAGGTGCAGCACGGTGTTGGTGGACCCGCCCATGGCGATGTCCAGCGACACCACGTTCTCGAACGCCTCGAAGGTGGCGATGGAGCGGGGCAGCACGGACGCGTCGTCCTGCTCGTAGTAGCGTCGGCAAAGCTCCACCGCCAGACGCCCGGCCCGCTTGAACAGCTGCTCGCGGTCGGCGTGAGTGGCCACCACCGTGCCGTTGCCCGGCAAGGCCAGCCCCAGAGCCTCCGCCAGGCAGTTCATGGAATTGGCGGTGAACATGCCCGAGCAGGACCCGCAGGTGGGGCAGGCCGAACGCTCGACCTCGGCCACTTCGGCGTCGCTCACCTTGTCGTCGGCCGCCATGACCATGGCGTCCACCAGGTCGAGTTTCTTGATCTGGATGGTCTGGGTGCCCGGCACCGCCAGCTTGACCTTGCCGGCTTCCATGGGGCCGCCAGAGACGAACACCACCGGGATGTTCAGCCGCATGGCGGCCATCAGCATGCCGGGGGTGATCTTGTCGCAGTTGGATATGCACACCAGCGCATCGGCGCAGTGGGCGTTGACCATGTACTCGACCGAGTCGGCGATGAGTTCGCGGCTGGGCAGCGAATACAGCATGCCGTCATGGCCCATGGCGATGCCGTCGTCCACCGCGATGGTGTTGAACTCCTTGGCCACGCCACCGGCAGCTTCGATTTCGCGCGCCACCAGCTGCCCGAGGTCCTTCAGGTGCACATGACCAGGCACGAACTGGGTGAAGGAGTTGGCAATGGCGATGATGGGTTTGCTGAAGTCGTCGTCCTTCATGCCGGTGGCGCGCCAGAGCGCGCGGGCACCGGCCATGTTGCGACCGGCGGTGGAAGTCTTGGAGCGGTAGGCGGGCATGGCAGGAAATCGGGTTGTTCAGTCGTGGAGCAGGGGCAATCTCAAATTATCGCCCACAGGCCGTCGTCACAATCGACATGACCGTGGCACGGTGTGGTCTTGCCGGAGCGGGCGTGGGGACTCAGCTGCGGCGGTTGCGTCTGCCGACGCCCAGCGATTCCCGCTGTCGCTCGACACGTTCCTGCTTCTTCTTGTCCATCGCCTCCATCGCCTTGCGCTTGGTGTAGCCGGTGGTATCCGCCCAGGCCCACCAGGCCACGGCCATGGCATAGGGCGACAACACCCACCACCACGACAGATCGGCCACGAACCCGATCTCGAAGTACTTGAGCAGGGTCAGGGCAATGCCCGCCATCAGGAAATACATCACAGACTCCGGTAAAGGGGAGATAAAGTGCGGCAAGAGACTGTAACAAAGCGTACCCGTCCCGGCCACATGGCTAGAATCCGGTTCGTGGATTTTTCCCTTTCACCCACGAGGCAACAAAGATGAAACACACCCTTCTCATTATGGCCACTCTGGCCGCCCTGTCTGCCCCGGCGCTGGCCGACGAGGCACTGGCCAAGAGCAAGAACTGCATGGCCTGCCACGCTGTCGACAGGAAGCTGGTGGGCCCGTCCTACAAGGACATCGCCAAGAAGTACGCTGCCGACGCCAAGGCGGTCGAGATGCTCGCCGGCAAGATCCAGAAGGGCGGCTCCGGTGTATGGGGTCCGATCCCCATGCCGGCCAACCCTCAGGTCAACGATGCCGATGCCAAGAAACTGGCCCAGTGGGTCATGGGCATGAAGTAAACCCGGCCACTTCACAAACAAAAAAACCCGCTGGTTTGCAGCGGGTTTTTTGTTGCCTGCCCGTGGCATCGCAGCCCGCTTGCGCGGGCCCCTGCTCAGTTGTTCTCAGACAGTTGATCCAGGATGGCCGGGTTTTCTAGCGTCGAGGTGTCCTGGGTGATGGCTTCGCCTTTGGCGATCGAACGCAGCAGGCGGCGCATGATCTTGCCCGAACGGGTCTTGGGCAGGTTGTCGCCGAAGCGGATGTCCTTGGGCTTGGCGATCGGCCCGATCTCCTTGCCGACCCACTCGCGCAGCTCCTTGGCGATGGCTTTGGCCTCGTCGCCGGTCGGGCGCGGCCGCTTGAGCACCACAAAGGCCACGATGGCCTCGCCGGTCAGGTCGTCGGGGCGGCCCACCACGGCGGCCTCGGCCACCAGATCGGTCTTGCCGACCAGCGCCGATTCGATTTCCATCGTGCCCATGCGGTGACCGGAAACGTTGAGCACGTCGTCGATGCGGCCCGTGATGCGGAAGTAGCCACGGTCGGCACTGCGCACGGCACCGTCGCCGGCCAGGTAGTAGCCCTTGAGTTCTTCGGGGAAGTAGCTCTTCTTGAAGCGCTCCGGATCGCCCCAGATGGTGCGGATCATGGAGGGCCAAGGCTTCTTGACCACCAGGATGCCGCCCGAACCGTTGGGCACGTCGTTGCCGGTCTCGTCCACGATGGCGGTGGTGATGCCCGGCAGCGGCAGCGTGCAGGAACCCGGCACCAGGGGCGTCGCACCCGGCAGCGGGGTGATCATGTGGCCGCCGGTTTCGGTCTGCCAGAAGGTGTCGACGATGGGGCAACGCTCACCACCCACATGCTTGTAGTACCACATCCAGGCTTCGGGGTTGATCGGCTCGCCGACCGAGCCCAGAATGCGCAGGCTGCTCAGGTCGGAGCGCGCCGGATGCACCTTCTCGTCCGCTTCGGCGGCTTTGATCAGCGAACGGATGGCCGTCGGGGCCGTGTAGAAGATCGTGCACTTGTGCTTCTCGATCATCTGCCAGAAGCGACCCGCGTTGGGGTAGGTGGGCACGCCCTCAAACACGATCTGGGTGGCGCCGGCTGCCAGCGGACCGTAGGCCACGTAGGTATGGCCCGTGATCCAGCCGATATCGGCGGTGCACCAGAAGATGTCGTTGTCCTTCAGGTCGAAGGTCCAGTTCATGGTCAGGTTGGCCCACAACAGGTAGCCGCCCGTGCTGTGCTGCACACCCTTGGGCTTGCCGGTGGAGCCGGAGGTGTAGAGCACGAACAGCGGGTGTTCGGCGCCGACCATCTCGGCGGGGCAGTCGGTGGACTGGCCGGCCATCACGTCGTGCATGTAGCTGTCGCGACCGGCCACCATGTTGCAGGCGGTGGGCGTGCGCTGGAACACGATCACGTCCTTGATGGTCTCGCACCCTCCCATGGCGATGCCTTCGTCCACGATGGACTTCAGCGGCAGCTCCTTGCCGCCGCGCAACTGATAGTTGGCGGTGATCACGGCCACGGCGCCAGCGTCCTGGATCCGCTCTTGCAGCGCCTTGGCCGAGAAGCCTCCGAACACCACGCTGTGGGTCGCGCCGATGCGGGCGCAGGCCTGCATGGCCACCACGCCTTCGATGGTCATGGGCATGTAGATGACGACACGGTCACCCTTCTTGACGCCACGGGCCTTCAAGGCGTTCGCAAACTGCGACACCTTGTTGAGCAACTCACGGTAAGTGACCTTGGTGACCTCACCGCCGTCGGCTTCGAAAATGATGGCGGTCTTGTTTTCGACCGGCGTGCCCATGTGCCGGTCCAGGCAGTTGTAGGACGCGTTGAGTTCACCGTCGTCGAACCACTTGTAGAAGGGCTTGTTCGACTCGTCGAGGACACGGGTGAACGGCTTGTGCCAGGTCAGGACTTCCCTGGCGCGCTTCGCCCAGAACCCCTCGAAGTCGCTTTCGGCCTCGGCGCACAGGGCGTTGTAGGCGTCCATGCCGGAGATGCGGGCTGCCTGACGGATGGCTTCGGAGGGTTCGAAAACGCGGTTCTCGACAAGGGTCGACTGGATGGCGTTCGACGGTGCGGTCATGGACAAGTCTCCTCTGGGGATGGGTAAGAATCAACCACCGGAATGTGCGCAAAGGCTCTTACGAGCCACTTACATGGGCGACCGGCAAAGGCGCCGCCAGCTCCCTAAAATAAGGGATTTTGCTCACCAGGCCTTCTGAGCCCGCCATGCCCGACGCCCCCTCCGAAACCCGTTCCCTGCGGCAGCGCATCGGCCATTTTGTCGCCGACAACCGCTTTCAGCACCTGATCCTGGCGTTGATCGTCATCAATGCGGTGCTGCTCGGGCTGGAGACTTCGCCCGCTGCGATGGCCCAGGTGGGAGACACCCTCCGCGCCATCGACCGGGTGCTGCTGTCGGTGTTCGTGGTCGAGCTGCTGCTGCGCCTGTATGCCCACCGCGCCGCGTTCTTCCGCGACCCCTGGAGCGTGTTCGACCTGATCGTCGTCGGCATCGCCCTGGTCCCAGCCAGTGGCCCCTTTGCGGTGCTTCGTGCCCTGCGGGTGCTGCGGGTGCTGCGGGTGCTGACCCTCGTGCCGTCCATGCGCCGCGTGGTCGGTGCCCTGCTCTCGGCCATCCCGGGCCTGTCGTCGATTGCGCTGGTCCTGCTGCTGGTCTTCTACGTGTTCGGCGTCATCGCCACCCATCTGTTCGGCCAGGCCTTTCCGGAGTGGTTCGGCCACCTGGGTCGATCGCTCTACACCCTGTTTCAGGTCATGACGCTGGAGAGCTGGTCCATGGGCATCTCGCGCCCTGTCATGGAGCAGGTCCCGTACGCCTGGGCCTTCTTCATCGTCTTCATTCTGTTCGCCACCTTCACCATGCTCAACCTGTTCATCGCGATCATCGTCAACGCGATGCAGACCTTCAGTGAAGGCGAGCACCAGTCGACGGTGGAAGCGGTCGAACAGGTCGGCCAATCCATTGAGCACGAGATCCACGCCGAGGTGCAGTCCCTGCGCCAGGAGCTTGGCGAACTCAAGGCGCTGCTGCGCGAAGCCGGGCTGGCCGCGCCCCGCCCTCCCCTGTCCACCCCCCACGAAAGCCATACATGAGCACCATCCGCCAGGAAGACCTGATCGAATCGATCGCCGCCGCGCTGCAGTACATCAGCTACTACCACCCGGCCGACTACATCCAGCACCTGGCCCGCGCCTACGAGCGCGAGCAGAGCGCCGCCGCCAAGGATGCGATCGCCCAGATCCTGACCAACTCCAAGATGAGCGCCTACGGTCACCGGCCGATCTGCCAGGACACCGGCATCGTCAACGTCTTCCTCAAGGTCGGCATGAACGTACGCTGGGAGGGCTTCACCGGCAGCCTGGAAGACGCCGTCAACGAGGGCGTGCGCCGCGGCTACCAGCACCCGGACAACCAACTGCGCGCCAGCGTGGTGGCCGATCCGCACTTCGCGCGCAAGAACACGAAGGACAACACGCCGGCAGTGATCTTCACCGAAATCGTACCCGGCGACACGGTGGACGTGACCGTGGCGGCCAAGGGTGGCGGCTCCGAGAACAAGTCCAAGATGATCATGATGAACCCCAGCGACTCGCTGGTCGACTGGGTGCTCAAGACGGTGCCGACCATGGGCGCCGGCTGGTGCCCGCCGGGCATGCTGGGCATCGGCATCGGCGGCACTGCAGAGAAGGCCGTCCTGCTGGCCAAGGAAAGCCTGATGGACGACCTGAACATGTACGAACTGCAGGCCAAGGCTGCCAAGGGTGAGAAGCTCGACCAGGTCGAGGAGTTGCGCCTGGAGCTGTACGAGAAGGTCAACGCGCTGGGCATCGGGGCGCAGGGCCTGGGCGGCCTGACCACGGTGCTGGACGTCAAGATCAAGATGTACCCGACGCACGCGGCGTCCAAGCCGGTGGCCATGATCCCCAACTGCGCCGCCACCCGCCATGCCCACTTCGTCATGGACGGCTCCGGCCCGGTCTACCTGGAAGCCCCCAGCCTGGACCTGTGGCCCAACGTCAACTGGACACCGGACACCGAGAAAAGCCAGCGCGTGGACCTGAACACCCTGACCAAGGAACAGGTCGCCAGCTGGAAACCGGGCCAGACCCTGCTGCTCAACGGCAAGATGCTCACCGGCCGCGACGCCGCCCACAAGCGCATCCAGGACATGCTGGCCAAGGGCGAGCAGTTGCCGGTCGACTTCACCAACCGGGTCATCTACTACGTGGGTCCGGTCGACCCGGTGCGCGACGAGGTGGTGGGACCGGCCGGCCCGACCACGGCCACCCGCATGGACAAGTTCACCGACATGATGCTGGAAAAAACCGGCCTGATCGCCATGATCGGCAAGGCCGAGCGTGGGCCGGTGGCCATCGAGTCCATCAAGAACCACAAGTCTGCCTACCTGATGGCCGTGGGTGGCGCCGCCTACCTGGTGTCCAAGGCCATCAAGGGGGCCCAGGTGGTGGGCTTCGAGGACCTGGGCATGGAAGCCATCTACGAGTTCGATGTGGTCGACATGCCGGTGACCGTGGCGGTGGACTCGGGGGGCACCAGCGCGCACATCACCGGCCCGGCCGAGTGGGAAAAGCGCATCGCCTCGGGCGAATTCAAGGGTATCGCGGTGACCAGCGCTTGAAGACCGTCGGCGTCTGGGACAGCGGTGTCGGCGGGCTGAGCGTGCTGCGCGCCTTGCTGGCCGAGGTGCCAGAAGTCCGTTTTGTCTATGTCGCCGACAGCGCCTGGGCGCCCTACGGGGGTCGCAGCGCCGACGTGATCACCGAGCGGGCGTTGAACATCACGCAGGCCTTGCTGGACCGGGCGCCGCTGGACGCCCTGGTGGTCGCCTGCAACACGGCCACCGCAGGGGCCATCGACGCGCTGCGCGCCCGTCATGTCAGCCTGCCGGTGGTGGGGGTGGAGCCGGCCCTCAGGCCGGCAGCCCAGGCCAGCCAGAGCGGCCATGTGGGTGTGCTCGCCACCCGTGGAACCCTGGCCAGCCGCCGCTACGCCGACCTGGTGGCACGCATCGAAGCGGCCTACCCGAAGGTGCACTTCAGCAGCCAGGCGTGTGAAGGCCTGGCCGATGCCATCGAGCAGGGGGATGGTGCAGGCGTGCGCCGGCTGTGCCAGGCGGCCTGGGACGGCCTGCAGGCACAGAGCCCCCTGCGGGCGCCGATCGACCAGCTGGTGCTGGGTTGCACCCACTACCCGTTCGCCCGCGCCGAGCTGGAACGGCTCTGTGGTTTGCAGGTCAGTCTGATCGACCCGGCCGATGCCGTGGCCCGCCAGACACGCCGGGTGCTGGACTTGCCGGCGACCACAGTTTCCACACGCGTGCCGAACCCGCCGGTCGAATGGCTGGACACAGGCAACACCCATGCGCTCGCCCGTGCGGCCCGGCGATGGATCGACCCACGAGCCGATGTGCAGGTGTTTCCGGTCTGACCACCCGCTGGAGACGTCCGTGCGCGGGCCAATCGCCGCTTCCTGACGCATCCAGCCGACAATCGTGCGCGCTGCTGTGACAGGCTGCACAAACGCGCGTCTGCCTGTGGCCAAAACAATTCCTTTTCAGTACATTGAAGGCGATCGAGCTTCGGCAACCTGTCATCACCCAAGAAAGGAAACCAGCATGGCCAACAAAAAAATCGAGGACGTGGAGGGCATTGGTCCCGTGATCGGAGACAAGCTGCGCGCAGCCGGCATCAAGGACACCGATGCCCTGCTGGCTCGCACGAAGACACCGGCCCAGCGCAAGGCTCTGGCCAAGGACAGCGGACTGACCTACAAACAGGTGCTCAAGTTCGCCAACATGGTCGACCTGTACCGCATCAATGGCGTCGGGTCCGAGTACGCCGAATTGCTGGAGGCCGCCGGTGTGGACACGGTTCCCGAGCTCGCCCGGCGGCGCGCCGACAACCTGGCCCGGGCCATGACCGACATCAACACCCAACGCAAGCTGGTACGCCGCACACCGACGGAAGCCGAGGTGGTCAAGTGGGTGGCTGAAGCCAAGCAGCTGCCACGCATGCTGAGCTACTGACCGCCCGGGCAACGCCTTGCCGGTTCGATCCGGCCGGCAGGGTGTTCAATGCAGGTGGCGTGGCTTGCGAGGTCCGCCGTGACCGGAAGAGCCGCCATGCCCCCGGGGCGGCTTGCCCAGTTGCATCGAATTGACCAGCGCATCGAAGCGCTGGCTGAACAGCTTGTCGATGGCCGTCACGACCTCGCCCAACTCCGAACCGTCGAAGTGGCGCTCCATCAGCTGAACCACATCCTGGACCAGCAGGTCGCGCTGCACCTGCATGATGGCCGCGGGCGTGGGGCCGACGAAGCACATCATGAAATCGTCCCGGGCCTCTGCCTCCGCCGACTCGTCTTCTTCGTCGAATTCCGTGTCGTAGAAAGAGACTTCCAGCGGCGCGCCGGCAGCGGCAATGTCATTGAGCGCCATGCAGGTTTCTTCCATGACCTGGCGAAATTCCTCGCCTCCGGGCACCGTCCAGCAGATCTGCAGCTGGCGCGAGGGCGCATCGAAACGGATGCCGGGTTCATCCTCGTAGGCACTCTCGGCGGCGGCGGCGAGGGATCGTGCTCCGGCATATTGCCAGAGCGGACGCAGCGCCTCCTGGATCTGCTCGTAGCCGACATCCTCGCGCAGCGGCACATCGCCATGCACATGGATTTCGAAAGGGGCGTTGTATCGTGTCATGGCAGGTCACTGTACCGACGAACGGCAAAAATATCCAGCAGCGCGCAGGCCCGAAAACGGACCTCGCCGCAAGGAGGCCGGCCGGGCCACCGGCTCGCACTCAAGGACGGGTATTATCGACTGCTTTCGTTGTCGGTCGGCGGGGTGGCGCACGTGGGCGACTTGCGGTGGCTGGCAGGCAGATTCAAGGCCCGGATGGCGAAATAGGTAGACGCAGCGGGCTTAAAACCCGCAGGCCTGAAAAGGTCGTGCCGGTTCGATTCCGGCTCCGGGCACCATGTCGGCAGGAAACGCGAGAGACCTGCGGTTGAGCACCTGCGCGGGGCTCAGGCAGGCTCGGCATCCAGCGCATGGCTGGCCCCCAGCAGCGCTGGTGACGGGTCCGCCGTGATGACCCAGGCCGGGATGTCCCTCAGGTACCCGGCGTAACGTCCCTTGGCCTCAAAGCGTTCGCGGAATGGCGAATGAAGCACGAACCAGTCGCCCAGGCGGGGCAGGATACCTCCCCCGAGATACACCCCGCCCCGTGCGCCCAGTGTCAGCGCCAGATCGCCCGCAACGGTGCCCAGGACCGCGGCGAACAGGTTCAGCGTTTCCAGTGCCTGGGGCTGTCCATGCACCAGGGCCGCCGCGGTGACATCGCGGGGCTGGAGGTTGCCAGCGGGGGTCAGGCCATCGGCCGCGCAAAGGATCGCATGCACATCCACCAGCCCCTGACCGCTGGCCACGCGCTCCACCGACACGTGGCCGTATCGCTGTGAAAGGCCCTCCCGAACCCGCAACTCGCGCGGGGTCAAGGCGGCCCATGTCGCGTGCCCGCCTTCACCCGCCAGTGCAAGCCAGCCCCCTCTCCCGTCCGGGACCAGACCGGACACGCCCAGGCCCGTGCCCGGACCCAGCAGGGCCAGCGGCGCCCCCGGCGCCGCCACCGCGCCGCCCACCGGTCGCAGGTCTGCTTCTCCCAGCAGCGGCAAGGCGAGTGCGAGCGCCGTGAAGTCATTGATCACCAGCAATCGTGACCAGCCAAAACGTTGCCGCAGCGCCTGCTGGGAAAAAGACCAGGGGTGGTTGGTCATGCTGACGACATCACCCAGCACGGGGGTGGCGATGGCCATCGCGGCCTCGGTCACCGGCCGCTTCAGGCCAGCCAGGTAAGACCACACCGCGTCCTCCAGCCCTGCATGGTCCGCCACGGGCATCACCTGGGCATGCTGCAACGGAGCGCCGGCTGCAGCCTGCCAGGCAAACCGGGCGTGGGTGCCGCCCACGTCGGCCAGCAAACGGCCAGAACGGTCGTCACCATCTGCCTTGACGGAATCCATCACCAAGCCTTTCAATGTCACAGTCATTTTCGAACCATAACCCAGGACAGGCTTGGACAGACTCGTCTCCTCCCGATGCGGCTGCGTCGTTCCCGGGCAATCGAGCCATGCCACGGCCGCCCAACAGCTGAGAATGCCCTGATCTTCGCACCGAGAAAAAAACCCCGCCAGCGCATCACGCTGGCGGGGTTCGGACGATGGAGGCGCGACCCGGAGTCGAACCGGGCTAGACGGATTTGCAATCCGTTGCATAACCGCTTTGCTATCGCGCCACGGAACCGCTGCCTGAGCGGTCACCGACAAAAAAGGGAAGCTGAGCTTCCCTTTTTCAAATCTGGAGCGGGAAACGAGGTTCGAACTCGCGACCTCAACCTTGGCAAGGTTGCGCTCTACCAACTGAGCTATTCCCGCGTTTTTCTGCAGACACGTCGTGTTTGTCAGAAGCTGAAATTATAGCTGTTTTTTGATGCCTCGATCAAGACCTTCGAAAAATTTTCGCACCGGGGAGTGTCCGCAGATCTCAATGCTTGACGGCATCGCTGCCCTGCGCCGCCGGTGCCACCGAGGCGGCCACCTGGGCCGCCACCTCTTCGTCGGTCAATGGCACGGGTTTGCGCTCCAGGGCGATCTCCAGCACCTTGTCGATCCACTTGACCGGCTTGATTTCGAGACCCTGCTTGACGTTGTCCGGGATCTCGGCGAGATCCTTGACGTTCTCTTCGGGAATGACCACCGTCTTGATGCCGCCGCGCAGCGCCGCCAGCAGCTTCTCCTTCAGACCACCGATGGCCGTCACCTCGCCACGCAGGGTGATCTCGCCGGTCATGGCCACATCGGCCCGCACCGGAATGCCCGTCAGTGAGGACACCAGCGCCGTGGTCATGGCGATGCCCGCACTCGGACCGTCCTTGGGTGTGGCGCCATCGGGCACGTGGATGTGGATATCGCGCTTGTCGAACATCTCGTCCTTGATGCCCAGCACACGGGCTCGGCTGCGGACCACGGTGCGCGCGGCCTCGACCGACTCCTTCATCACGTCGCCGAGCGAACCGGTCCGGGTGATGTTGCCCTTGCCCGGCATGATGGCCACTTCGATGGTCAGCAGGTCGCCCCCCACCTCGGTCCAGGCCAGCCCGACCACCTGGCCGACCTGGTTCTGGGCTTCGGCACGACCGTAGGTGTACTTGCGCACCCCCAGGAAGTCCGGCAGGTTGTCGGCAGTGACGACCACGGTGGGCTCGTATTTCTTGAGCAGCAGGCCCTTGACCACCTTGCGGCAGATCTTGGAGAGTTCTCGCTCGAGCGAACGCACGCCCGCCTCGCGGGTGTAGTAGCGCACGATGTCGCGAACCGCCGCTTCGGTCACGTTCAGCTCGCCGTCCTTGATGCCGTTGTTCTTGAGCTGCTTGGGCAGCAGGTAACGCACGGCGATGTTGGTCTTCTCGTCTTCGGTGTAACCCGAGAGACGGATGACCTCCATCCGGTCCAGCAGGGCCGGCGGGATGTTCATCGAGTTGGACGTGGCCACGAACATGACGTCGGACAGGTCGAAGTCGACCTCGACGTAGTGGTCGGCAAAGGTGTGGTTCTGCTCGGGATCCAGCACCTCCAGCAGGGCCGAAGAGGGGTCGCCCCGGAAATCGGTGCCCAGCTTGTCGATCTCGTCGAGCAGGAACAGCGGGTTGCGGGTGCCGACCTTGTTCAGGCTTTGCAGCACCTTGCCCGGCATGGCGCCGATGTAGGTGCGGCGGTGGCCGCGGATTTCGGCCTCGTCGCGCATGCCGCCCAGGGCCATGCGCACGTACTTGCGACCAGTGGCCTTGGCGATCGACTGGCCGAGCGAGGTCTTGCCGACACCCGGCGGACCCACCAGGCACAGGATGGGTGCCTTGACCTTGTCGACGCGCTGCTGCACCGCGAGGTATTCGAGGATGCGGTCCTTGACCTTTTCCAGGCCGTAATGGTCCTCGTTGAGCACGTCCTCGGCATGGGCGAGGTCGTGCTTGATCTTGGTCTTCTTGCTCCAGGGCAGGCCCACCAGGGCGTCGATGTAGTTGCGCACCACGGTGGCTTCGGCCGACATGGGCGACATGAGCTTGAGCTTCTTGAACTCGGCCTCGGCCTTCTTGCGGGCCTCCGCAGGCATTTTGGCGGCCTTGATCTTCTTCTCGATCTCTTCGATGTCGGCGCCCTCTTCGCCCTCGCCGAGCTCCTTCTGGATGGCCTTGACCTGCTCGTTGAGGTAGAAGTCGCGCTGGTTCTTCTCCATCTGGCGCTTGACGCGGCCACGGATGCGCTTGTCCACGTTGAGGATGTCGACCTCGCGCTCGAGCTGCTCGAACAGGTTTTCCAGACGCTTGTTGACCGGGTCGAGGTCCAGCACCACCTGCTTGGACTCCAGCTTGAGCGGCAGATGCGCGGCAATGGTGTCGGCCAGGCGGCCGGCATCGTCGATGCTGGAGATGGACGTCAGGATTTCGGCGGGAATCTTCTTGTTCAGTTTGACGTACTGGTCAAACTGCTGCATCACTGCCCGGCGCAGGGCTTCAAGCTCGTTGGACTGGCTGCCGGCACGCTCGGCCGCCGGATCCGAAGGCGTGACGCTGGCCACAAAATGGGTCTCGCCTTCGCGGATATCCAGCACTTTGGCGCGTTGCAGACCTTCGACCAGCACCTTCACGGTGCCGTCCGGCAGCTTGAGCATCTGCAGGATGGTCGCCACACACCCCATCTCGAACATGTCCTGCGTGGACGGTTCGTCCTTGGCTGCGGCCTTCTGGGCCACCAGCATGATGCGGCGCTCGGCCTCCATGGCCGCCTCCAGCGCCTTGATGCTCTTGGGTCGCCCGACGAAGAGCGGAATCACCATGTGGGGGAACACCACCACATCGCGCAGGGGCAGCAGCGGCAGTTCCACCAGGGTGCTGGGCAGGGGGGTGTGACCGGACATGGTTCAACCTCGACAAAGTGGACAGTTGGGTCCGCCGCCGGTGATTTCAACAGGAGGCGACGGAATCCGTTCAATCATGGACAAGCGCCTCGCAAGCCTGGCTTCAGGCCTGCTTGGCCGCCTCGCGGTACACCAGCAGCGGTGGCTTGTTTTCTTCGATGGTGGACTCGTCGACCACCACCTTTTCGACATTGCTCATGCCCGGCAGTTCGAACATGGTGTCGATCAGGGCGTTTTCCAGAATGGAGCGAAGGCCGCGCGCGCCGGTCTTGCGGGCCAGGGCCTTGCGGGCGATCGATTTGAGCGCGGCCGGCCGGACCTCGAGTTCGGCCCCTTCCATGGCCAGCAGCTTGGCGTACTGCTTGACGACCGCGTTCTTGGGCGCGGTCAGGATCTCGACCAGCGCGTCCTCGCTGAGTTCGGCCAGGCTGGCAATCACCGGCAGACGACCGACCAGCTCCGGGATCAGTCCGAACTTGATCAGGTCCTCGGGCTCGATGTCCTTGAACGACTCGCTCAGGCTGCGCTGCTTCTTGCTGCGCACCATGGCACCGAAGCCCATGCCCGACTCTTCGGTTCGGCTTTCGATGATTTTTTCCAGGCCCGCAAAGGCGCCGCCGCAGATGAACAGGATATTGGTGGTGTCGACCTGCAGGAAATCCTGGTTGGGGTGCTTGCGGCCGCCCTGCGGGGGCACGCTGGCCATGGTGCCTTCGATCAGCTTGAGCAGTGCCTGCTGCACCCCCTCGCCCGACACATCCCGGGTGATGGACGGGTTGTCCGACTTGCGGGTGATCTTGTCGATTTCGTCGATATAGACGATGCCCTGCTGGGCCCGTTCGACGTCGTAGTTGCAGCTCTGCAGCAGCTTGGCGACGATGTTCTCGACATCCTCGCCGACATAACCGGCCTCGGTCAGTGTGGTGGCGTCGGCCATGACGAAGGGCACGTTGAGCATGCGCGCCATGGTCTGGGCCAGCAGGGTCTTGCCCGAACCGGTCGGACCGATGAGCAGGATGTTGCTCTTGGTCAGCTCGACATCGTCCTTGCGCGAAGCCTGCTTGTGGCGCAGGCGCTTGTAATGGTTGTAGACCGCGACGGCCAGGGCGCGCTTGGCGGTCTCCTGACCGATCACGTACTGGTCCAGGTTGGACTTGAGCTCGGCCGGGGTCGGCAACTCGTCGCCTGGCGGCTTGACCGACTCGAGACCGGGCAACTCGTCACGGATGATGTCGTTGCACAGATCGATGCACTCGTCGCAGATGAACACCGAGGGACCGGCGATCAGCTTCTTGACCTCGTGCTGGCTTTTGCCGCAGAAGGAGCAGTAGAGCGCCTTTTCGCCGGAGGCGGCTTTCTTGTCGGCCATGGGTGTGCTTGTCTGCCGTGTGAGGGAATTCGGAATGCTTCAATGATAGAGCAAGGGACTGTGGGACCAAACGCCGGAAAAGCGCGGGATCCCGGGTCTGCCGGCTGTCGACATGAGAACTTTTTAACGCATGAACGATAACCTCGCCGGATCAGTTGGCGCCGGGCCTCCGGTCGATGACCTTGTCGATCAGGCCGTACTCGACCGATTCGGCGGCGCTGAGGTAATAGTCGCGCTCGGTATCTCGCTCGATCTTCTCCAGCGGCTGGCCGGTGCGATCGGCCAGGATGCGGTTGAGCTGCTCGCGCGTCTTGAGGATCTCGCGGGCGTGGATCTCGATTTCGGTGGCCTGGCCCTGTGTGCCGCCCAGCGGCTGATGGATCATGACCTTGGAATTGGGCAAGGCAAAGCGCTTGCCCTTGGTCCCGGCGGCCAGCAGGAAGGCACCCATGCTGGCGGCCATGCCGATGCACAGGGTCGACACGTCGGGCTTGATGAAGTTCATGGTGTCGAAGATGGCCATGCCGGCGCTCACCGACCCGCCCGGCGAGTTGATGTAGAAGGAGATGTCCTTGTCGGGATTCTCGCTTTCCAGGAACAGCAGCTGGGCCACCACCAGGTTGGCCGACTGGTCGTTCACCGGCCCGACGAGGAAGATCACGCGCTCCTTGAGCAGGCGCGAGTAGATGTCGTAGGCGCGCTCGCCGCGGCCCGACTGTTCGATCACCATGGGCACCATGCCCAGTCCCTGAATGTCCATTGCGCTCATGCGTTTCTCCATGTGTTGCGGCATTGCCATGACGCTACTGTAACCAACCTGGCGCAGCGCCCCTGCCCGCCCCCAAAATCCCGGCCCTCGAGGATGGCCACCAGGCCCCCTGTGCGACGACCCCCATGAAAAAAGGGCGGGATGCCCCGCCCTCTTCAGGGATCGGCCGCGGCCGGTCCGTCAGGCCTGGCCCATCAGCTCGTCGAAACCGATGTCCTTGTCGGTCACCTTGGCCTTGGAGAGCACGAATTCGGTGACGTTGTTCTCGATGACGACGGCCTCCACTTCGGCCATGCGGCGGTTGTCGCTCTGGTACCAGCGCACGACGTCGGCCGGCTTCTCGTAGGAAGAGGCCAGCTCCTCGATGTGGGCCTGGATCTGCTCCGGCCGGGCCTGCAGTTCGTTGGCACGCACCAGTTCCGCGACCACCAGACCGAGGCGCACGCGGCGCTCGGCCTGCGGACGGAACAGGTCTTCGGGAATGGGCGCCTTCTCGGCGTCCTTCATGCCCCGCTGCTTGAGGTCGGCGCGCGCACCCTCGATCAGGCGGTCGAGCTCGGCCTGGACCACCGACTTGGGCAGGTCGAGTTCGGCCTGGGCCGACAGGGCGTCCATGGCGGCCTGCTTGTTGCGCGCCTGCAGGCGGAATTTGACTTCACGCTCCAGGTTTTTCTTGATGTCGGCGCGCAGGGCCTCGACGGTGCCTTCGGCGATGCCCAGGGACTTGGCCAGCTCTTCGTTGACCTCGGGCAGGTGGGCGGCCTCGACCTTGTGCAGGGTCACCAGGAAATCGGCGGTCTTGCCGGCCACATCCTTGCCGTGGTAATCCTCGGGAAAGGCCAGCGGGAAGGTCTTGGACTCGCCGGTCTTCATGCCACGCACGGCGTCTTCGAATTCCTTGAGCATCTGGCCGTCGCCAACGATGAACTGGAAGCCCTCGGCCTTGCCGCCTTCAAAGGCTTCACCATCGATCTTGCCGGCGAAGTCGATGGTGACGCGATCGCCGTCCTGGGCGGCTTCGTCCTTGGCGCGCTGGCCGAAGGTGCGGCGCTGCTTGCGCAGGATGTCGAGCGTGCGGTCGATGGCAGCGTCGCTGACCTCGGCGGTGAAGCGCTCGACTTCTGCCGCAGTCAGGTCACCGATCTTGACTTCGGGGTAGACCTCGAACACCGCATCGAAGGCCAGTTGGCCCTCAGGGGCGCCTTCTTTCTCGGTGATCTGGGGCTGGCCGGCCACGCGCAATTTGGCTTCGTTGGCGGCCTGTGCGAAGGCTTCACCGACCTTGTCGTTCATGACCTCGTAGTGCACCGAGTAGCCGTAGCGCTGGGCCACGACGTTCATCGGCACCTTGCCAGGGCGGAAGCCGTCCATCTTGACCTGGCGGGCCAGGCGCTTGAGGCGGTTCTCGACCTCGTTCCTGATCACGTCGGCAGGCAGCGTCAGCGTGATCTTGCGCTCGAGCTTTTCCAGGGTTTCAACGGTGACGGTCATGTCATTCTCCAAAAGGAAGGCGGCCTGCCAGGGACTCTGGCCGACCGGTGAGGATCTGTTCCACGGTACCGTGGTGCGCGGGGGGGGACTCGAACCCCCACACCATTGCTGGCGTCAGGACCTAAACCTGGTGCGTCTACCAATTTCGCCACCCGCGCGCCGGTTGCCCGGACCGCTTGTGCGAGCAGCTCCGGATCGGACCACCGCGTCCATGGCACCGTTTGACGGCAACCTTCTATTGTATCTGCTGCCGGATCAGGCGCCGAGCTGCCGCCGCAAGCTCGCCACGGCGCTGCCGGGGGTGGTGAAGACCGGCAATCCGGTGGCCTCGGCCACGGCGGGCGCGGCACGGGCCATGCTGAACTGGGCCAGGGCGATGGCCCGGCAGCCACCGGACGCCAGATCGCGCGCGGCCCGGACCACCCGCGCGTCGTGGGTGGCGACGTCCCCCCGGTCGAGTGCCTGCATGGCCTCTTCGACCAGCGCCGTGCGCAGCGCCACCGTGCCCGGAAACTCGGCCGGCATGGAAACCAGGGTGGGGGCAAACGAGGCAATCAGACCGACCGGTCCGTCGACCGCAGCCACGTCGGCCACCATCGCTTCGTTGGGCTTGAGCACCGGCATATGGGGCCGGCGCGCGGCCACCGCCTCGATACAGGGCCCGAAGGCCGAGCAGGTGAACAGAATGGCCTGGGCACCGGTGGATTCGGCATAGGCAGCGAGTGCCTCGAAGCGCCGGTGCATGGCCTCGTCCAGCCCCCGGCCCTCACGAGCCAGGTCGGCCGACAGGCTGTCGTCCAGCAGATTCATGCGGACAGCGTCGGGCCAGGCACGCTCCATTTCGACGTTGATGGGCCCGACCGAGTGCGCCAGCGCATGAACGAGGGCGATGCGTGGTCTGCTCATGCCGCCACACCTGCGACCGTCTGTTCACGCCGAATGCGGCGGCGCTGAAGAAAGATGACCAGGGCCAGCAAAGCCAGTGCCGGAATGAAGAACCACTCTTTGGCCGGTCTCTGGGCCGGAACCTCGAGTGCGGTGATGCGGAAACCCTGTTCGACGCCCAGCTTTTCAGCCACACTGCCGAAGCCCGATGCCATGACCATGAATCCGTCTCCATCGTTCATGACGGTCAGGCCGGAGTGCGCCAGCCGCGTGCGGGCATCTCCCTGGGGTCCCAGGGACAGCAGCACGCCTTTGCGGACGTCGCGCCCTTCCAGGCTCATGCCTTCCACCCAAAGGCGCTTGCCGCTGTTGGCGGGCGCTTCCTCGATGGCCTGTACCATGCCCTCGCCCTTGATCTGGTCGAAGGGCGGATGGATCATGTCCATCCAGAAGCCCGGCCGGAACAGGGTGAAGCAGACCAGCAGCATGGCCAGGGTTTCGTACCAGCGGGTGCGCGTCAGGAAGTACCCCTGGGTGGCGGCGGCGAACACGAGCATCGCGATCAGCGCGGAGCCGACCGTCATGGCCAGATGCAGCGGCCCGCTCAGCCCGATGAGCAGCAACTGGGTGTTGAAGATGAACAGGAACGGCAGGATGGCCGTTCGCATGCTGTAGTAGAAGGCGGTCAGGCCGGTCTTGATCGGGTCATGCCGGGCAATGGCAGCGGCGGCAAAAGAGGCCAGGCCCACCGGGGGCGTCACGTCGGCCATGAGGCCGAAATAGAACACGAACAGGTGGACCGCGATCAGCGGCACGATGAGGCCGCTCTGGGCGCCAAGCTCCACGACCACCGGGGCCATCAGGGTGGACACCACGATGTAGTTGGCAGTGGTGGGCAGGCCCATGCCCAGGATGAGGCTGATCAGGGCCACCAGCACCAGCATCAGCATGAGGTTGCCGCCGGAGAGGATCTCCACCAGTTCGGTCATGACCAGGCCGACCCCGGTGAGAGAGACGGTGCCGACGATGATGCCGGCGGCCGCCGTGGCCACGCCGATGCCGATCATGTTGCGGGCCCCGGTGGCCAGGCCATCGACCAGGTCACTCACGCCGGCCTTGAAGTGTTCCATGAACCGGTGGTCGCCCCGCATCAGGCCCAGCAGGGGCTTCTGGGTGAGCATGATGAACATCATGAACACGGTGGCCCAGAAGGCCGAGAGCGCCGGCGAAAGCTGCTCGACCATCAGGCACCAGACCAGCACCACCACAGCCAGCAGGTAGTGCATGCCCGACTTCACGGTGGGCCCGGTATCGGGCAGTTCGAACACCGGCGAGTTCGGATCGTCGATGACCAGGACGGGCTGCCGCGAGCCCACCCACAGCAGCCCCAGGTAGGTGGCCAGCAAGCCCAGGCCGATGACAGGTATGGCCGCCTCACCCAGCACCGACTTGAGGAAACCGATGACGAAATAGGTGGCACCCGCGAGCACCACAAAACCGCTGACGGTCAGCAGGAAGGACAGCAGGCGCTGGGTGCCGGTGGACGGATTGCGCCGCGGCAGGCCTTGCATGCCGGCCTTGAGCGCTTCCAGGTGGACAATGTAGAACAGCGCGACGTAGGAAATGATGGCCGGCAGAAAAGCGTGCTTCATCACCTCCAGGTAGGAGATGCCGACGTATTCGACCATGAGAAAGGCGGCCGCCCCCATCACGGGCGGCATGATCTGCCCGTTCACCGAGGACGAGACTTCGACCGCACCGGCCTGGTCGCCACGGTAACCCACGCGCTTCATCAGCGGGATGGTGAACGTACCGGTGGTGACGACGTTGGCGATCGACGAGCCCGAGATGATGCCGGTGGCGGCCGACGAAACCACGGCCGCCTTGGCCGGACCGCCCCGCAAGTGCCCCAACAGCGCAAACGCGCTCTTGATGAAGTAATTGCCGGCACCGGCCTTGTCCAGCAGCGAGCCGAACAGCACGAACAGGAAGATGAAGCCGCTGGATACGCCCAGAGCCACGCCGAACACGCCCTCGGTGGTGAGCCAGAAGTGCGACGCCGCCCGATCAATGGAGGCACCCCGATGCGCCAGCATGTCGGGCATGTAGGGGCCGGCAAAGGTATAGGTCAGAAAAACCGCAGCCACGATGACCATGGGCAATCCGAGCACCCTTCTCGTGGCTTCGAGCAAGAGCAACACGCCGATGCCAAAAGACCAGACGTCCATGGAGGTGGGCATGCCGGGACGCGTGGCGATGTCGCGGTAGAACCAGAACAGGTATCCGGCACAAAACGCGCCGGCCAGCGCCAGCACCCAGTCTTGCAGCGGGATGAAGCTGCGCGGCGAGCGCTTGGTCGCCGGA
The DNA here is from genome assembly GCA_937873395.1 of uncultured Burkholderiales bacterium. Taxonomy (GTDB): domain Bacteria; phylum Pseudomonadota; class Gammaproteobacteria; order Burkholderiales; family Burkholderiaceae_C; genus Hydrogenophaga. The sequence continues at coordinate 35,968 of CALMYH010000107.1, read as the reverse complement.
TAGGCCATGAATGCCAGGAAAACCGCAAAGGCCAGGTGGATGGCCCGGCTCTCGGTGCTGTTGAACATCAGCACCCCGAAGGTGAAAGGCAGTGGCGACGCGATCCAGAGCTGAAACAAGGACCAGGAAACGGCCACCACCAGCAGAAACCGCGCCATCAGGGGACCCGGGTTACGACCGCCGGTGTCGTTGTCCTGAACCAGCTGGTTCACGTCAATGTCGTTGTTCTTGTTTGTTGGAGAGTTCACGATCACTCACCTAATCGAATGCCCCTCGACCGGACTCCCGGGAACACCCGTCTCGGGGAGGGGGGTTGAGCTGTAACGAAAAGCCCCATGCCAGACCTGCCGACATGGGGCCGAATAATGACCAGACGAACCTGGTCAGAGAAAGATCACTTGAGCCAGCCTTTTTCGCGATAGAACCTGGCAGCGCCGGGGTGCAGCGGTGCCGACAGACCGTCCTTGACCATGTTCTCGGGATTCAGCTCGGCCAGCGCCGGGTGCAGGCGCTTGAACTGGTCGAAATTGTCGAACACCGCCTTGACCAGGGTGTAGACCTGCTCGTCAGGCACCTTGGCAGAAGTCACCAGCGTTGCCACCACACCATAGGTCGGGGTGGGCTGGTCGTTGCCACGGTACATGCCGCCGGGAATGTTCGCCTTGGCATAGAAGGGGTTGTCGGCCACCAGCTTGTCGACCGCAGGACCGGTGATCGGAACCAGCTTGGCGCCGCAGGTGGTCACCGGATCCATGATGTTGGCGCTGGGGTGGCCGACACCGTAGAAGAAGGCATCGATCCGGTTGTCACACAGGGCCGGGCCGTGCTCATCGGCACGCAATTCGGCGGCCAGCCGGAAATCGGACATGTTCCAGTTCATGGCAGCCATCAGCTGTTCCATGGACGCGCGGGTACCCGAACCCGGGTTGCCCACGTTGACGCGTTTGCCCTTGAGGTCGTTGAAGCTCCTGATGTTGGCGTCGGCGCGGGCCAGCACGGTGAAGGGCTCCGGGTGCAGAGAGAACACGGACCGCAGGTCGGTGAAGGCGCCGGCCTGCTGGAAGCTGCTGGTGCCCTTGTGGCCGTGGTGGTTCCAGTCGGACTGGGCGACGCCGAAGTCCAGGTCGCCGGCTCGGATGGTGTTGATGTTGGCCACCGAGCCGCCCGTGGATTCGACGGTGCAACGGAAACCATGCTGGGCACGCCCCATGTTGACCAGACGGCAGATGGCACCGCCCACCGGGTAATACACACCGGTCACGCCACCGGTGCCGATGGTCATGAACTTCTGCTGGGCCAGCGCGGGGGCGGCGGGCGCCATCAGGGCAACGGCGGCGCCGACAGCGCTCAGAAAAGCGGTGATTTTCTTCATGGTTGGGGATCTCCTGCAGGGGTCTGCTTGGTTGATGGAATTCGTGCCGAGCTTTTGGGACAGGGTCACGAAGCGATGGAATCGTAATGCAAGGTTCACGTCAGCGAGGCTTCTGCTCCTCCGGATTTTCCCTGTGAAGTCATGCAAATTTATTATGACGCCAGGCTGATGTCAGCCAGGACTTGCTCCAGCGCAAGGGCGAGGCGATCAACGATGGCGTCGAGCTCGGCATCACTGGCGATGAACGGGGGTGCCAGCAGCACGTGGTCGCCGCACCGGCCGTCCACCGTTCCCCCCATCGGATACACCATCAGCCCCTGGGCCATGGCAGCCGCCTTGAGCCGGGCATGAAGCCGCAAGGCCGGGTCGAACCAGGTCTGGCTTGCTCGGTCCCGCACAAACTCAAGCCCCCAGAACAGTCCTCGACCGCGGATGTCGCCCACATGGGGATGCGCACCGAAGCGCTCCTGCAGGCGGCGGTGCAGGTGCAGACCGGCGCCTCGGACACGGGCCAGCAGATCGTCGCGCCGGATCACCTGCTGCACCGCGAGCGCGGCCGCACAGGCCACGGCATGCCCGAGATAGGTGTGTCCATGCTGGAACAGGCCGCTGCCCTTCTTCATGGCCTCCACCAGGCGTCCCTGGGCGAGTACCGCGCCGATGGGCTGATAACCACCGCCCAGTCCCTTGGCGATCGTGAGCAGGTCGGGCACCACACCCTCCTGTTCGCACGCATGAAGGGTCCCGGTGCGGCCCATGCCGCACATGACCTCGTCCAGGATGAGCAGGATGCCATGGCGGTCGCACAAGTCGCGGATGCCCCGGAAGTAGCCGGGCACCGGCGACAGCACACCCGCCGTTGCGCCCCCGACCGTCTCGGCCACGAAGGCCATGACGTTCTCAGGTCCCAGCCGACCGATGGTTTCGGACAACTCGGCCACCAGTCGCTGACCATATTGCTCCGGGGTTTCGTGATCCCGCCGATCGCGGTATTCGTAGCATGGGGAGACATGGGTGACGTCGATCAGCAGCGGGCGGAACTGCTCGCGCCGCCACTCGTTGCCGCCCACCGCCAGAGCACCCAGGGTGTTGCCGTGATAGCTTTGGCGGCGCGCGATGAAATGGCGCCGCTGCGGCTGGCCGATCTCGACGAAGTACTGGCGCGCCATCTTGAGCGCCGCCTCGACCGCCTCGGAGCCGCCACTGACAAAGTAGACATGGCTCATGCCCTCGGGCGCGGTCGCCACGAGCAGATCGGCCAGCTGTTCGGCCACCTCGGTGGTGAAAAAGCTGGTGTGCGCATAGGACAGGCGGTCGATCTGCCGGTGCATTGCCGCCATGACATCCGGATGCCCGTGACCCAGACAGGAGACAGCCGCTCCGCCGGAAGCGTCGATGTAGCGCCGACCGTCGGCGTCGATGATGTGAACCCCTTCCCCGCCGACCGCGACGGGCGGGCGTTTCTGGAGTTGGCGATGGAAGACGCGGCTGTCGTGCATGAGGATGTCGATTGAGGCTCGAAGCCGCCAGTCTAGGCACCGCCCCGCGACAGCGGAAATGCCAATTCAGTGGCTATCCATGAGTTCTGCTTATACCCGTGCAGCCGATCGGCATGTCCCTGGCGGCAGCCACGGCCCTACAGTCCGAAGCATGTCAAAAACAATCTTGTCTCCCGGCCACGCCGTGGTCATTGGCGCGGGTGTGGTGGGTCTGGGCACCGCCTGGGCGCTGGCCCGGGACGGTTGGCAGGTCACGGTGATCGACCGCGATCAGCCGGGCGCGGGGGCCAGCGGGGGCAACGGTGCCCAGCTGAGCTACTCCTATGTGCAACCCCTGGCCGATCCGGCCATCTGGACGCAGCTGCCCAAGCTGCTGCTGTCCCCGGAGTCGCCCCTGCGCTTTCGGCTCCGTGCCGACCCGGCCCAGTGGTCCTGGCTGCTGCGCTTCATGGCGGCCTGTCGCAGCTCGGTCTCGCGCGAGACCACCGCCCAGTTGCTGACCCTGGCTGCCCGGAGCCGGCAGGTGTTCGAACAGATGCTTCAGGAAGAGGGGTTGGACTGCGACTTCTCCCGCAGTGGCAAGCTGGTGCTGTACCCGGATGCGTCCGGTCTGGAAAGCGCCAGGCGCCAGGTGCAGTTGCAGCAGGCGATGGGTGGCGAGTCCCAGCGCATTCTGACCGCGTCCGAATGTGTGGGTGTCGAGCCGGCGCTGGCCCACCATGCGCGTCGCATCGCTGGTGGTGTGTTCACTCCGAGCGAGTGTGCCGTCGATGCCGCCGCCCTGTGTCAGGACCTGCAGCAGCGCCTGGCTGACCAGGGGGTGCGTTTCATGCTGGGGCAGCCGGTTCAGGCGTGGCGCCAGAGCGAAGGACGGGTGTACGCCGTGTCTGTGGCAGGTCAGGAGGTTCAGGCCGATGCATTCGTGCTGGCGGCGGGCACCGGATCGGCGAGCCTGGCCCGACAGCTGGGGATGCGCCTGCCGGTCTATCCCCTCAAGGGCTACAGCATCACCGTCCCGGTGCCGGCGGCCGGCGGTGACAGCGCCGCACCCCGCGTCAGCATCACCGATCTGTCCCGCAAGGTCGTGTTTGCCCGTCTCGGGGAACGGATCCGCGTGGCGGGCATGGTCGAGGTGGTCGGCGAGGACCGTGGCATCGACACCCGTCGGATCGAATCCCTCAAAGCCACGACGCGGCATGTCTTTCCGGAGATTGCCCTGGACGGGCCACTCAACCCCTGGGCCGGCCTGCGACCGGCCACGCCCCGCGGCCTGCCGATCATCGGACGCCGACCGGGCATGCCCGACAGGGTGTGGCTGAACACCGGCCACGGGGCTCTCGGGCTCACACTGGCCATGGGCAGTGCCGTGCGGATCCGGGATCTGCTCAGGGAGACGGCTTCAGGCCCAGCGGCCCGACGTCTTCCAGCGCCTGCTGCATGCAGCGCGTGAAGAAGCGCAGCGTCTGGGAGCCGGGACGTTGGGCGGGCCGCAATGCCTGCACCGGCACCTCGATGGACGGGACCCACCGAAGGACGTCGACGCGTCGCCGGTCGGCCGAAGCCGCCGTGCAGGACTCGACCATGGCCACCCCGACGCCATGCTGGGCCAGAGCCAGGGCCACATGGTAGGTCTGCACGGTGGCCACCACGTCCAGCAGGGCGCCACTGTCGCGCAACGTCTGCGACAGCAGCACGCCCAAGGGGTCCTGCGGATCGAGGGCCACGATCGGCAGCCCGGCCAGATCGGCTGGCCCCACTTCACCCGAGCGCACCACCCGAGGGGGCAGAAGACCGCGCGGCGCCACACACACGACCGAGCGGCTGCCCAGGGCCTCCAAGGTGAGGGATGGATGCGGCGGCACACTGAAGACGTAGCCGATGTCCGCCTCCTGCAGCGCCAGCGCCGAGACGATCTGGGGTGAGTGCAAAGCCTGGTGGTGGACGATGACGCCGGGATGTTTCTGTCGGAACAGGCGCATGGCCCGCGGCATCACCTCGTAGCTCAGGGCCAGCACGGTCAGCACCTGCAGCTCGTGCTGGCTGCGGCCAGCACGCAGGTTGGCCGACAGGCGCTGCACCTCGTCGAGCTGCTGGAACAGGCGCTCGACATGGGGGTAAAGCGTCTGTGCCTCCAGGGTCGGGCGCAGGCGTCCACCGACGCGCTGGAACAAGGGGAAACCCAGCTGCAACTCGGCATGCTGCAGGGTCCGGCTGACGGCCGGCTGGGTGACGTTGATCATGCGCGCGGCCGCGCTCACGCTGCCGGTGAGCATGACGGCGTTGAAGACCTCGATATGACGCAGGCGCATGGCCTATTGTCCATCGGCCGGGACCACGGGGTTCATCGGCGGATGCGGAACCAGGCGGCATACATGGCCGGCCGGGCCAGCAGGGTCAGCACCGTGGCCACGATCAGCCCACCCATGATGGCCACCGCCATCGGTCCCCAGAACACGCTGCGCGAAAGCGGGATCATGGCCAGCACCGCCGCGGCCGCGGTCAGCACGATGGGCCGCATCCGCCGGACCGTGGAATCGACGATGGCATCCCAGGCGGGCACACCGCGCGCCCGGTCCTGTTCGATCTGGTCGATCAGGATCACCGAGTTGCGCTGAACCATGCCCATGAGCGCGATCACTCCCAGCAAGGCCACAAAACCGAACGGCCGGTTGAGCAACAGCAGGGCCGCCGCCACCCCCGCCATGCCCAGCGGTCCCGTGATGAACACCAGCAGAGCCCGGCTGAAGCTCTGCAGTTGCAGCATGAGCAGGGTGAAGACAAGGAACAGCATCAGGGGAATGCCGGCGGCAATGGACGAGGAGCCCTTGCTGCTTTCTTCCACCGCGCCGGCCACCTCGATGCGGTAGCCGCTGAGGCCACGCTGGCGCCAGTCCACTTCGATCTGGCGCAGCACCGGCAGCAGTTCGGCCGTCACCGTGGCCCCTTGCAGCCCCTCGGTGGTGTCACTCTGCACGGTGATGGCATAGCTGCGGTTCTCGCGCCACATCACCCCGGGCTCCCAGTCGAATGCCGGCCGGGCCACCTGCAGCAGGGGCACACTCTGGCCCGACGCCGTCGGCAGGTAGACCTGGGCCAGATCGGTGATGGTGCTGCGCTCCTCCAGAGGCTGTCTCAGCACAATGTCGATCAGCTTGTCGCCGTCGCGGTACTGGCCCACCGTGGTGCCGGACAACAGGGTGTGCGAGGCTCGGGCGATCGACTGGCTGGACAGGCCCAGCGTCCGTGCCTTGACCTGGTCGACCTCCAGCCGCATGACCTTGACCGACTCGTTCCAGTTGTCATTCACACCCAACGCGTTCGGGTTGCGCCGCATGGCCTCCTTGACTTCATCGGCCAGGTCGCGCAAGACCGCGGGATCGTCTCCGATGACCCGGAATTGCACCGGGTAAGGTACGGGCGGCCCATTGGGCAGCAGCTTCACGCGGCCACGCACCTCGGGAAATTCGGATGCCAGCACACCGGGCAAGGCCTGGCGCAGGCGCTCACGCTCGCGCAGGTCGCGGGGCAACACGATCAGCTGCGCGACATTGCTCTGCGGGAAGATCTGGTCCAGCGGCAGGTAGAAGCGCGGCACGCCGCTTCCCACCCAGGTGGTGACCGATCGAACGCCCGGCTCCTGCGCCAGCCGCTGCTCGATGCGTCTTGTCACTTCATCGGTGGCCGCGATGCTGCTGCCCTCCGGCAACCAGACGTCAACCAGAATCTCGGGTCGGCTGGAATCGGGGAAAAACTGCTGCTGCACCTGGCCCATGCCGGCCAGTCCCAGCACGAACGTCAACGCCGTGGCGCCGATGGTGATCCATCGATGTTCGACACACCAGTCGACCGTGGCACGAAAACGGTCGTAAAAAGGTCCGTCGAACACCTCCTGGATCTGGCCCACGTGTGGCTTGACCTTGAGTAGCTTCACACCCAGGTAGGGCACAAAAATCACCGCCACGAACCAGGAAATCACCAGGGCCGCGGCGGTGACGCCGAAGATGGCGAAGGTGTATTCACCCACCGCCGACCGGGCCAGGCCGATGGGCAGGAAGCCGGCGGCCGTGATCAGGGTGCCGGTCAGCATCGGCATGGCGGTGACCTCCCAGGTGAAGGTGGCGGCCCGCATCATCGAATGCCCTTCCTCCAGTTTGCGCACCATCATCTCGACCGCGATGATGGCGTCGTCGACCAGCAGACCCAGGGCGATGATGAGCGATCCGAGCGAGATCTTGTGCAGGCCGATGCCCCAGTACTGCATGACCAGGAAGGTCACGGCCAGCACCAGGGGAATGGTGATCAGCACCACCAGTCCGGGGCGCATGTCCAGCGTGTAGCGACGCAGACCTTTGCCGCCCTCGCGGCGGTGCAGGCCCAAGGCCACAAAGCTGACCGCCAGCACGATCACCACCGCCTCGATCAGGACCTTGATGAATTCGTTGACCGAGGTGGTCACCGCGCGCGGCTGGTCCTGCACCTGGACCAGCCGCATCCCTGCCGGCAGCCCGGCATCCAGGGCGGCCACCGCCGATCGGAGGTTGCGTCCCAGAGCGACGATGTCGCCACCGCTGGCCATGGAGATGCCCAGGGCGATGCTGTCCTCGCCGCCGTGTCGCACCAACACACGGGGCGGATCGGCATAGCCCAGGTGCACGTCGGCGATGTCGCCCAGGCGGATCTGCGTGCCGTCGGGCGAACGGATCGGCATGGCGCGCAACTCGTCGACCGAGTCGAAGGCGCCGCCGACACGAACATGGAGCACATCCAGGGGCGTCTGCAGGCTGCCGGCCGACTCGACCGCATTCTGCTGCCCCAGGCTGGCAAGCACCTGGTTCAGGTCCAGTCCGAGTGTGGCCAGGCGGCGCTGGGACACTTCGATGTAGAGCTTCTCGGCCTGCACGCGAAACAGCTCGACCTTGCTGACGTCCTTGACGTCCAGCAAGCGCTGCCGGATGCCGTCCGCCACCTGCTTCTTTTCGGCCGGCGTGAAACCTTCGCCCTGCAGGGCGTAGATGACGCCGAAGACATCACCGAACTCGTCGTTGAAGAAAGGCCCCGCCACGCCCTGAGGCAGGGAGCCTCTCATGTCCCCGATCTTCTTGCGCACCGTCGTCCAGATCTGCGCCACTTCACCCGGGGGCGAGCTGTCACGCAGCTGGAAGATGATCAGCGCCTCGCCGGGCTTGGCGTAGCTGCGGATGACGTCGGCGTAGGGCACCTCCTGCAGGGTGCGTTCGATGCGGTCGGAGACCTGCTCGGCCACCTGCTGCGCGGTGGCGCCGGGCCAGTAGGCCTGCACCACCATGGCCCGGAAAGTGAAGGGCGGGTCTTCGTCCTGGCCGAGCTGGAAATAGGCGCTGATGCCCAGCAGCATCAGCACGATCATGAGATAGCGCGTGAGCGCCTGGTGCTCCAGCGCCCAGCGAGAGAGGTTCCAGCGCGTGATCCAGGAATCGGCCGGCGAAACCGGCATCGGCGTGTTCTGCATGCCTGGCCTCAACGCGTGGCCGGCGTCGCGAAGCGCGTCACCGTCTGACCTTCGGTGAGCACATGCACCCCCGCCGTCACGACCTCCTGGCCAGGCTCGAGGCCCGCGACCAACACCTCGTTGCCGTCGGCGGTGAGCACTTGCACGACGCGAGTCTGAACCGTGCCGGAACCGGCATCGAACAGCCAGACCGCCGTGTCTTCGCCCTTGCGTCGCAAGGCGCTGGTGGGCAGCTTCACGCCTTCAGCCGCCCGACCGGCTTCGGCCACGACAGGGTCCATCCGCACATAGGCTGTGGCGCCCAGTGGCACCGCTTCACCGCCTTCGAGACTGAGCTTGACCAGGAAGGTGCGGGTGACACGGTCCGCACTCCCGGCCACCTCTCTCACCCGGGCTGGCGTGAGCCGGGTGGAGGGACCGGAAACACCGGCCCACAGGCGGACCTGGGCCGGCATGCCCGTCCTGAGCTCAGGCACACGGTCTTCGGGAACGGAAATCCAGGCCTCGCGTGCGCCAACGTGAGCCAGGCGCAACACTGGCGCACCCGCGGCCAGGACCTGTCCCACCTCGGCCATCACCGAGGTCACCAGGCCGTCGGCATCGGCCACCAGACGGGTGTCGCTCGCCTGATTGCCCTGCACCGCCAGCTGGGCACGCGCCTGGCGCAGGGCCGCCTCGGCAGCGTCGACTGCCGCCCGGCGGCGTTCGATCTCGGCGTCGCTGATGAAACCCTGGCGCCGCAGGTCCTGGAAGCGGCGCAACTCGGCCGCTGCCAGATCACGCTGGGTGGTGGCGGCCAGCACCTGGGCCTGAAGGGCCTGCTCCGCCAGCGCGAAGTCCCGGGGATCAAGCCGCGCCAGCAACTGACCCTGCCGGACCTGTTGCCCCGGCTCGACCAGGCGCTCGACCAGTTTGCCGGCCACACGGAATCCGGGCTGCGACTCCACCCGGGCCCGGATCTCGCCGGCATATTCGCTGGCAACACCCTGCGGCGAGGCGGTCACGGTCATCAGTTTGACCGATCGAATCGGCTCTGGGGAGGGCTCGGGCTGGCTGCAGGCCGCCAACAGGCCGACCGCTGTCACGATGAGGACAAAATGCGGAGCTTTCATCAATGGAACTGTAGGCAAATGTGGAGGCGGGACGGGCCAGACCTTGCGCGGCCGCGCAAAACCCGCGCCACGACCCGGAAAATTAATGACTGACCGGTTAGTAAAATTGTAAGGGACGCACAATCACCCCATGGCCGCAGCACCCCAACCCCTTCCCGAGACCGGTCCCGCGGGGCTGGCCGGCGGCGTGGCGCATTACGAGAACTTTCCGGTCGCGTCCTGGCTTTGCCCTCCTCAGCTGCGCGCGCCGGTGGCGGCCATCTACCACTTCGCACGCACGGCCGACGACCTGGCTGACGAGGGCGATCTGCCCGCCTCACACCGGCTGCAAGCCCTGGCGCTCTATCGCCAGTGCCTGGACAGCATCAACGGCCCGGACGCGCCGAACGACCTGCCTTGGGCCCCGGTGTTCGGACCCTTGCGCCTTGCGCTGCACGAACACGCCCTGCCCACCGCCCTGTTGCACGATCTGCTCAGCGCTTTCGAGCAGGACGTGCGCCACACCGACAGCGGCCACCGCTACGCCGACATCGGTGAACTGCTGGACTATTGCCGCCTGTCGGCCAACCCGGTCGGTCGACTGCTGCTGCACCTCTACGCGGTGCATGACCCGCTGTCGCTTCAACAGAGCGACAGCATCTGCAGCGCACTGCAGCTGATCAATTTCTGGCAGGACCTGAGTGTCGATTTGCCCCGGAAACGCCATTACCTGCCCGCCGATCTGCTCTCCCTGCACGGGCTGGACACGGCCGATTTCGAGGCCGCGGCGGCCCGTGCCCGTCCTGACATGGACCGATCACGGTCCGCCGTCGTAACGCATTTGTGCGAACACGCCCGCAAGCTGATGCTCGAAGGCGCGCCGCTGGCCCGCCGGCTTCCCGGGCGAGCGGGCTGGGAGCTGCGTCTGGTGGTACAAGGCGGTCTGCGCGTTCTCGAACGGATCGGCCAGGTCGGTCACCGCAGCTGGGAGCAGAAAGTGCGCATCGGCCGCACCGACCTGCCGCTTCTTCTTTGGCGCTCGTGGCGGATGTGAGCTTCCCGCGTCTGCCCCTGAACCCGTCTACAACCCATGAAATCTAAGCCCTCACCTGCCCTTCGACACCGCGCGCACTCGCCGGCCATGCTGTGCCTGGCGCTGACCTGCACCCTGCTGACCTGGGTTCCGGTGTCTGCGCAGGAAGCTCCCGCGGGTGCACCGGCGCCAACCCTGGCGGCGTCGGTGCAGACCGCCAGCCTGGAAACCAGCCAGGTGTTTCCGGATCGGGAAGCCGCCGCACGGGTTCGCGCCCGCAATGTCTCCCGGCTGGCGGCCGAGGTCGGCGGAACCCTGCAGCAGTGGACCGTCGATGTCGGGGCCGAGGTGCGCCGTGGCCAGGTGCTGGCGCGCATCGATCCGCGCGATCCGGAACTGGCGGTGCAGCGGGCCCGTGCCGCCCGGCAGGCCCACCCCGGCCGGGCGCGCCCGGCCCCCGCCCCGCTGCCGCGCGCCCCGGGACTGACCCCCCCGGGGTTCTTCTTCCCCCCGGCGCTGGCCCAGCGGGAAACCGAGGTCGCCCTGTTGCTGGCCGAAACCGAGGCCAACCGCGCCCAGATGGCCACCACGCAACGACAACTCGACAAAACCGTGCTCAGGGCGCCTTTTGACGGTGAGGTCATCGAACGTCTCGCCCAGACCGGCGAATCGGTGGCGCCCGGCAGCCTCCTTTATGTGCTCGCCGAGCGGACCGCGGTCGAACTGGACGCCACACTGACACCGCAGGACGCTTCCGCCCTGCCCCAGGCACGCCGGCTGCATTTCGAGGCCGAGGGCCTGTCCCATCCGGTCCGCCTGTTGCGCATCGGCTCCACGCTGAGCGAACCGGCGCGCACGCGAACCGCACGCCTGGCCTTTGCCAACGCTGAGGCGACCCCGGTCGCGGGCACCGCCGGCACGCTGCGCTGGCAGGAAGGACGCCCTCATCTTCCGCCCTCACTGCTGGTGCGCCGCAACGGCCAGCTGGGTGTCTTCGTGATCGCTGCACAGGGCAACACCACGGTGGCACGCTTTCAGCCCCTGCCCGGTGCCCAGGAAGGCCGTGCACCCTTGGTCCCGGCCGGCTGGAATCCGTCGCTGCAACTGGTCGTCCGCGGCCAAGCCGCGCTCCAGGACGGCCAGGCGGTAGAGACACGGCCGGCAGGCCGCTGAGGCAGGGTTTCCATCATGGGTTTCATGCGATCCCTGCTGACCAACCATCCGCTGGCCAACATCACCTTCGTGGTGGTGATGCTCATCGGTCTGCTGGGCTACCTGTCCATGCCGCGCGAGCAGGACCCGGAGATCAACTTCAACTGGGTCAGCGTGACCACCGTGCTGCCGGGCGCCAGCGCGGAAGAAGTCGAACGGCTGGTCACCAACCCGCTGGAAGACGGCATCAAGGGCGTGGCCGATGTGCGTTTCGTGATTTCCAATTCGCGCGAGAACATTTCGAGCATGCTGATCCGCTTTCGCGAGATCAACGACCGGACCTTCGACAAACGCATGGCCGACCTGCGTCGCGAAATCCAGAACAAGGCCTCCAGCGAGCTGCCCCGGGAGGCCCGGGATCCACTGATCCTGGAGATCACCACCAGCAACGGTTTCCCGACCGCCACCTTGATGCTCGTCGGTCAGGCCGACGACGAAAGCCTGCGGCTGAACGCGCGCCGCATCAAGGAGGACCTGGAACGCCTGGGTGGGGTCGACCAGGTCTACGCCTCGGGCCTGCGCGATCCGGAGATCCTCGTCAGCACCGATGCCGTGGCCCTGGCCGCCCGCGGCCTGCTCGCATCGGACGTGGCCGACACGCTGGCCGCCTGGTGGCGAGACACCAGCGGTGGAACCCTGCAGACACAGGGCGGCTCCTGGTCGGTCAGCCTCAGGGGTGTGAACACCGACCCGCAGCAGCTGGCGCTGCTGCCCGTGACATCGGCCAGCCGTCCGGGGGCATCGGCCCGGCTCGGTGAGGTGGCGCGGGTCGAGCGTGCCCGGGCGCCCGCCGCGCAGTACGCCAGCATGGACGGACAAAGCGCGGTGTCGCTGGCGGTCACCAAGAAGTCCGGCACCAACACACTGGAGCTGGTCGAACGGCTCAAGACCTACATCGACCGCCAGAACGGGGTTCTGTCCAGCGACGGGCTGCGGCTGGTGCTGACCGACGACCAGACCGTGCCCACCCGCGAGGCCATCGGCGTCATGCAGACCAACGCTCTGTACGGCATTGCGATGGTGCTGGCCGTCTGCTGGCTGTTCCTGGGCTGGCGCATCGGCGTGCTGGTGGCCTTGGGCATTCCGTTCTCCCTGCTGGGGACCTTTGGCCTGCTCAACGCCATGGACTACACCGTGAACGTCTCGGTGCTGCTGGGGGTCGTGATCGCGCTCGGCATGCTGGTCGACTGTGCGGTGGTGGTGGTGGAAGCCATCTATTACCGCATGGCGCGCGGGCAGGCCGTGCTGGAAGCCAGTCTGGGGGCGATACGGGAGATGTGGAAACCGGTGCTGGCCTCGGTGGCCACCACCATGGCCGCGTTCCTGCCATTGATGCTGCTGCCCGGGATCGTCGGCAAGTTCATGTTCGTGATCCCGTTTGTGGTCACGCTGGCCCTGATGATCTCCCTGATCGAGGCTTTCTGGATGATGCCGGTCCACGTGTCTGTCATCGGTGTACGCTTCGACCGGCCCTCCCGTGTCCAGCGCTGGCGGGAGCGTTTCACCCGTGGCATCCGGCTGCGCTACGGCCAGGTGCTGGGCTATGTGCTCAGGCGCCCGGTCCGCTTTGCCCTGCTGGGCCTGGCATCGATGGCCATCGCGGTTTCCCTGATCGTCACCGGTGTGGTGAGGGTGCAGTTCTTTGCCTTTGACCCGATCCGTGCCTTCTACGTGAACGTGGACATGCCCGAGGATGCGTCGCTGGAAGACACGCTGGCCGAGACCCAGCGCGTGGAGGCCGCCGTTCGCCAGCGCCTGCTGGGGGTGGGCGACAGCGCCGAGGCGCGCGCAGTCACCAGCACCGCCGGCCTGAAGTTCACCGAGACCGAGCCTGTGTACGGAGACCTGTACGGACAGGTGTTCGTGTCGCTCAACCCGCGCACCAACGGGGCCCGCGAGGTGCAGCAGGTGGTGGAGGACATGCGCAGCGAGATCGAATCGATGCCGGGCCCGGGGCGAAAAAGTTTCACCATTCTCTCGGGCGGTCCGCCGTCGGGCAAGGCCATCAGTGTCAAGGTGCGTGGCGACGATTTCGATCAGATCCAGAACGCCGCCGAGGATCTCAAACGCATCGTCGCGACCATCCCTGGTGCCAAGGATATCCAGGACGACAACCTGCCCGGGCGCCCCCAGCTCCAGTTGCGGCTGGATCACCATGCCCTGGGCGAGGCCGGCCTGGGAGCGGGCCAGGTCGCCCGCCTGGTGCGACTGGCGGTGGACGGCGAGGTGGTGGCATTCACCCGCGATGAAGGCGACAAGATCGACCTGCGCGTGCGTTCCGGTCAGGCACTGCGCGGCTCGGACGATCTGCGCATCGATCCGGGGGTCCTGCTGGATGAACCGGTCGCACTGCCCAACGGGCAGGTCACCCGGCTGGGCAGCCTGCTGCAGGCCGAAACCGCGCCGGGTCGTGGCTTCATACGGCATTACAACCTCCGGCGAACGGTGACGGTCGAGGCCAACCTGGACAAGGATGTCACCGACACCAAGGTCGCCAACGACATCATCAAGGCCGAATGGGAAAAGATCAGGGCCGGTCATCCGGGTGTCGATCTCGATTTTTCGGGTGAACTCGAAGACATCGAAGAAAGCCTGGCTGCCATGCAAACCCTGTTCCTGCTGGGCGTGGGCCTGATCTACCTGATCCTGGCGGCCCAGTTCCGCAGCTACTGGCAGCCGATGATGATCCTGGTGACCGTGCCCCTGGCCTTCACTGGCGTGGCTTTCGGTCTGGCGATTTCGGGAAATCCGCTTTCCCTCTATACGCTTTACGGGGTCATTGCACTGACCGGCATCGCGGTCAACTCGGCCATCGTGCTGATCGACGCTGCGAACCAGCGACTGGACCAAGGCATGAGCACCATCCACGCGATAGTCCAGGCCAGCCGGCGCCGTGTGGTCCCGATCCTGATCACCACCACCACCACCATCGGGGGGCTTTTCTCGCTGGCTTTCGGGCTGGGAGGCAAGAGCCTCCTGTGGGGTCCCGTGGCCGCCAGCATTGTGTGGGGCCTGGCGTTCTCGACCGTCCTGACCCTGTTCATGGTTCCTCTGCTTTTCCAGACATTCATGCGCAGGCACAGACCTGTCGGCCACCCCGGTTGAGGCGCTGATTACACTCGGAGCAGTTTCCGAGCCATGAACGCCCAAGAATACGTCCAGCAGAAAGCCGCCGCCTCGGGCAGCAGCTTCTATTACGCCTTCCTGTTCCTGCCGCCACAGCGGCGCGCCGCCATCACCGCTTTCTACGCCTTCTGCCGCGAAGTGGACGATGTGGTCGACGAGGTACAGGATCCAGGCGTGGCCCAGACCAAGCTGGCCTGGTGGCGGCAGGAGGTCGTGCAGGCCTTTGCGGGACAGCCCAGCCATCCCGCGACCCAGGCGCTGATGCCCCATTGCCCGACCCATGACATCGAAGCCCGGCACCTGCTGGCCGTGATCGACGGCTGCCAGATGGATCTGGACCAGAGTCGCTACCTGGACTTCGCGAGCCTTCAGCGGTACTGTCATCTGGTGGCGGGCATCGTCGGCGAGGTGGCGGCCCGCATCTTCGGCCAGACAGACCCGGCCACGACCGCCTACGCCCACCGCCTGGGCCTGGCCTTCCAGCTCACCAACATCATCCGTGACGTGGGTGAGGACGCGGCAAGAGGGCGCATCTACCTGCCGGTCAACGAGCTGCAGCGCTTCGATCTCAAGGCCCATGAACTGCTCAGGCGGGGCCCGGCAGCAGGGAGCGACGGTCCCGACTTCGAACGGCGCTTTCGGGCGCTGATGGATTTCCAGTGCCAACGCGCCCTGCAGACCTATGGCGAGGCGCTGGCCCTGCTTCCGGCAGCCGATCGCCGGGCCCAGAAGCCTGGCCTGATGATGGCCAGCATCTATCGCACCCTGCTGAACGAGATCGCCGCCGAACCCATGCTGGTGCTCACCCGCCGGGTCAGCCTCACGCCCTTGCGCAAGTTCTGGCTGGCCTGGAAGGTGCAGGCGCTGGGGCGGCTGTGACGCTGAAGCTGGCCATCGTGGGCGGCGGCTGGGCCGGCATGGCGGCGGCCGTGGCGGCCGCCGCACCGGATGTCGAGCTGACCGTGTTCGAGGCCGCTCGAGAACTCGGCGGACGTGCCCGGGCGCTGGATGTCGGCCTCACGGAAACCCACCGCCTGCGTCTGGACAACGGCCAGCACATCCTGATCGGCGCCTACACCGAAACCCTGAACTGCATGCAGCGGGTCGGCGTCCCGCTGACGGAGGTGCTTCTGCCCCTGCCCCTGGGCTTGCCCTTCCCCGACGGTTCGGGCCTGCGGACCGCAGACTGGGCCGCCCGCTGGCCGGCCACACCCGCGCTGCTGCTGGCGATCGGCAGCGCCCGCGGCTGGGCATGGCGGGATAGGCTGGCGCTGCTGAAGGTGGGTGCTCGCTGGCGCGGCCAGGGCTTCGACTGCCCCGGCGGTCAGACCGCCCGGGACGTCTGCCAAGGCCTGACGCCTCGGGTCATGGCCGACCTGATCGATCCACTTTGCGTCTCGGCGCTCAACCTGCCCGCCGCCCAGGCCAGTGGCCAGGTCTTTCTTCGGGTGATGCACGACGCCCTGCTGGGCCCAGGCTTCGGACCCTGGCCGGCCTCGACCCTGCTGCTGCCCCGCGTCGACCTGGGTGCCCTGTTTCCGAACGCCGCCGCGAGCTGGCTGCGGGACAACCTGGGAGGGGCCTTCCAGCTGCGCCTGGGCACCCGGGTGGACACGATCCAGCCAGACCCCGCAGGATGGCGTCTCCGGGGCGCCGGCCTGGACCGCGTCTTCCACCGGGTCGTGTGGGCCACCTCGGCGGGCACGGCGGCCCGGACCATGCAGCAAGCCGCCCAGACCGCGTCTGCGACAGGCGCGACCGAGCCTGCCCGGGCGCTCGGCGCCTGGGCCAGCACCTGCGCCGCCTTGCCTTTCACCGCCATCGCCACCGTTTACGCGCACTCGCCGGGCGCGCGCCTTCCCCGGCCGATGCTGGCCTTGCGCGACACGGCCGGTGCGCCCGCCCAGTTCGTGTTCGATCGTGGGCAGCTGGCGCCACACGAGCCCTTCATGCAAGGTGTGCTGGCCTTCGTGGTCAGCGCGTGCGAAGGCGACCGCTCCGGTATCGAGCAGGCCGTCTTGCGACAGGCGCGACAGCAACTCGGCCTCGGTGGCCTTCAGCCCCTGCAGACCGTGGTGGAAAGACGCGCGACCTTCGCCTGCCTGCCGGAATTGCGGCGGCCCGGACTGCACATCGCCCCCGGGCTTTGCGCGGCCGGTGACCTTGTGGAAGGCCCCTACCCGGCCACCCTGGAGGCTGCCGTGCGATCCGGCCTGGCGGCCGTCCGCCGCTTGCGTGAGATGACTCCGCCGGCGCACTGAACGGCGGCAGGGCTCGCACGCGCCGCGCGCCTGTGTGATGATGGCAGCGTGAGCCTTTGGGCGCGGGAAACCCCGCCGCCACACCCGCCCACCTGACACGACACGGACTCCCACCTCCATGGCCCTCGACCCGACCAAGCCCGAACAGCTGCGACTGATCATCGATCCCTCCACGCTGCCGTTCTCAGACACCAGCGAACTGTTGGGCCAGCCCGTGCCCTGGATCGGCCAGCAGCGCGCCGAACAGGCCGCCCGTTTCGGCCTGACCATGGACCAGCCCGACTACCACCTGTTCGTGCTCGGCGAGGTGGGCAGCGGCCGCTCTTCGCTCCTGACCCAGCTCGCGCGAGAGGAAGCCACCACCCGGCCGGTGCCACCCGACCTGTGCTACCTGTACAACTTCGACGTGCCGGAGCGCCCGCGCGCGCTGCGGATGCCGCCAGGACAGGGCCGGGAACTGCGGCAACTGATGCAACAGCTGTGCCGAACGCTCCAGCGCGAGGTGCCCCTGCGGCTCGATGGCGACGACTTCAAGGGCGAAAGCGAACGCATCGAGGCCTCCTACAAAAGCGAGGAGTCGCGCGCCTTCACCGAGCTTGAAGCCTTTGCCGAACAGCGACGGTTCCGGCTCTTTCGCGAAGGCGGTCACCTGGTCTTCACGCTCATCGGCGACAACGGCAAGGCCATGACCGCCGATGAAGCCCGGGCCCTGCCGCGCGAACAGCGCGTCGAGATGGACGTGGCGGAGCAGGCCTTGCGGGCCGAGATAGCCGGGTTTCTCGAGAAGACCCGCCCCATGGCCCGGGTCATGCACGAGGCGCTCGCGGCCCTGCGCCGTCAGGTCGTCAAACCGCTGCTCGACCACGAAATGCAGGCCATCCGCAGCGGTCTTCGCAAGCAGATCAAGGACACCGTCAAGCTCAACCAGTATCTCGACCAGGTGCAGCACGACGTTCTGGAGCACGTGGAGCTTTTCATGGCCCAGGAGTGCAACGAGGCCGAAAGGCAGGAGGCCATGATCGACCTGCTGTCCCGCTACCAGGTCAATGTCGCGGTGGACAACGCCGGCCGCGAAGGTGCACCGGTGATCATCGAAGACAACCCGGTGGTGCATGCGCTGTTCGGCAGCATCGACTACCAGGCGGAAGAAGACGTGCTGCTGACCGATTTTTCCCGCGTGCGCGCCGGCAGCCTGCTGCGCGCCCATGGCGGCTTCTTGCTGCTGCACCTGCGCGACCTGCTGGCCGACCCGCTGGCGTGGGAGAAGCTGCGCCGCTTCCTGCGCAATGGCCGGGTCGAGATCGAGGAACCCGCAGCGGCCCAGATGCCGATTCCCGCGGTCTCCCTTCGGCCCCAGGGCGTGGATGTCGACGTGAAACTGATCCTCATCGGCACGCCCGAGCTCTACTACGCGCTCCAGGACGGCGACCCCGAATTCGCCCGCCACTTCCGGGTCAAGGTGGATTTCACCGACAGCTTCAGCGCCGACGCGCAAACTCGCCTGGCCACGGCGGTGTTTGTCGCCCACACCTGCCGGCGCCTGGGCCTGCCCCATTTTTCGGCCGGCGCGGTGGCCGCGTTGCTTGAAGAGGCCCACCGCGAAGTGGATGACCAGACCCGCCAGAGCGCGCTGTTTGCCCGGACCGAGGCGCTGGTCATGGAAAGTGCCTCCGTCTGCCGCGAACGCCGCGCCCGGCTGGTGGAGACAACCGACGTGGCTGAGGCCCTGGAGGGTCGGCGCCTGCGCCACGACCTGCCGGCCCAACGCATGCGGGAGAGCATCCGGCAGGGTGACCGGCTGATTGCGCTGGGCGGATCGTGCATCGGACAGGTCAACGGGCTGACGCAGATCGACATGGGCGACTGGCGCTTCGGACTGCCGGTGCGCGTGAGCGCACGCACCCACGCCGGGCACGACGGGGTGGTGGCCATCGAGCGCGAGGTGGCCATGTCAGGTCCGATCCACGACAAGGGTGTGCTCATCCTGCAGGGCTTGCTGGGCGCCCTGTTTGCGCACGTGGCGCCATTGGCCCTGAACGCCTCCATCGTGTTCGAGCAGGAGTACCAGGGCATCGAGGGCGATTCGGCCTCGTGCGCCGAGCTGCTCGCCCTGCTGTCCTCCCTGGCCGGCGTGCCCCTGCGCCAGAACATCGCCGTCACCGGCGCCCTCAACCAGCATGGCGAGATCATGCCTGTCGGTGGCATCAACGAAAAGATCGAGGGCTGGTTCGCCGTCTGCGAAGACGGTGGCCTGGACGGTACCCAGGGAGTCCTGATTCCCCGGCGCAACACCCGCCACCTCATGCTCAGCCAGCGCTTGGTGTCGGCGGTGCGGCAGGGACGGTTCCATGTGTACACGGCCAGCGAACTGGGCGAGGCCCTGGGCCTGCTCAGTGGCCTGCCGGCCGGCTGGTCGCTGGGCCACGACACGGCTCGGGGCTACGAACCCGACTCCGTGCTGGGACGGGTTCAGCAGACACTCAAAGCCTATCGGCGGGCCTGCCGACAGGCAGGACGCCGCTGACACGGCCTTCGTTCGACCAGCCCCGCCGACACCGGAACTTTTCCGGCTGCCGCCCTTCCCAACGAGCTGGATTCGTCTGAACTCACGAGGAAAGGAAACACCCAGGATGACCCGACCATCCCCCTCCCGCCGTTCGTTGCTCGCCCTGTTTGCCGGCGCCGCCCTGGCCGCTTCCGCCAGCTTTCCGGCCTGGGCCCAGGACATGGTCAGCGTCCAGGGCAAAACGGTCAACATGCGCTCGGGACCAAGCACCCAGAACTCGATCCTGTGGGAGCTCAAACGAGGCTACCCCTTGCGTGTCATCCGGCGGCAGGGAAACTGGCTGGAGGTGTCCGATTTCGAGAACGATCGCGGCTGGGTGGCACGCTCCCTGGTGGGCAACACCCCCCACCATGTGGTCAAGTCGCGCACCGCCAACATCCGGCGTGGCCCCGGCACCAACCACGCCGTTGTCGGGCAGGCGGAGTACGGTGACGTTCTGCGCACGCGCGAAAAGCGCGGCGGCTGGGTGCGCGTGGAACACACGGCCACCGGCACGTCCGGCTGGGTCTCGGGCAGCCTGCTCTGGGGCTGGTGAGTGCCCCCCGCGCTTCAGTGGGCCCAGGCGACTGCCGCCTGGGTTCCGTTGCCGACTGAAGGCACTTCAGCGGCAGACTCGCGCGCCGGCACCATGGCCCCGATGATGTCGTCCATCGTCAGCACACCCAGGTGGCGACCCCGGGCATTGACCACGTTGGCCACCTTGCCCCCCTCGGCGTTGAGCAGGCGGGCGGCCTCCTCGATCACCATGCCTCCGTCGACCGCGGGCCCCTGCACCGGAGCACCCTCGGTCATCAGCGTGCGGCAGCGGATCACCCGGCCCCGGTTCACATCGCGCACAAAACTGGCGATGTAGTCGTCGGCCGGCCGGAGCACGATCTGCTGACCGGTGCCCTGCTGCACCACCTCGCCGTCTCGCAGGATGGCGATCCGGTCGCCCAGGCGCAGGGCTTCGTCCAGGTCGTGCGTGATGAAGACGATGGTCTTGCCGATTTCCTGCTGCAGGTCCAGCAGCACCGACTGCATGTCGCTGCGGATCAGCGGATCCAGGGCCGAGAAGGCCTCGTCCATCAGCAAGATGGGCGCGTCATTGGTCAGCGCCCGGGCCAGGCCGACCCGCTGCTGCATCCCTCCGGACAGCTGGTTCGGGTAGTGGTCTTCGTAACCCTTGAGCCCCACCCGCTCGATCCAGCGAACCGCCTGCTCCCGTCGCTGACGCGCGGGCACCGCCTGCACCTGCAGGCCATATTGCACGTTCTCCAGCACGGTGAAGTGCGGGAACAGCGCAAATTTCTGGAACACCATCGCCGTCTGCTCGCGCCGGAACTGCAGCAGCTCACGGTGGTTCATCTTCACCACATCGACATCCTGCCCGTTCACCGGCACCAGCACCTCGCCCGCGGTCGGATCGATCAGCCGGTTGATGTGCCGGATCAGCGTGCTCTTGCCCGAGCCTGACAGTCCCATCACCACCTGGATGCCTCCGCCCGGCATGTCGATGCTGATGTCCTTGAGCCCCAGCACGTGACCATGCCGGTCGCGCAGCTCCTGCTTGCTCATGCCCTGCCGCACCAGCTCCAGCATCGGTCCCGGCCGGGGGCCGAAGATCTTGTAGAGCTGGCGGATCCGGATGCCTGCCGCGACTTCAGCCATGGGTCACCTCCAGGTGTTTCTGCAGCCGCTTGCCGTAAGCCTGCGACACGCGGTCGAAGATGATGGCGATGCCGACAATGGCCAGGCCATTGAGCAGGCCCAGGGTGAAGTACTGGTTGGTGATCGCCCGCAGCACCGGCTGGCCCAGGCCCTGCACCCCGATCATCGAGGCGATCACCACCATCGACAGCGACAGCATGATGGTCTGGTTGATGCCCCCCATGATGGTCGGCAGCGCCAGCGGTATCTGCACCTGCCGCAGTTTCTGCCAGGCCGACGACCCGAACGCATCGGCAGCCTCCAGCAGGTCCTTGTCAACCAGCCGGATACCCAGGTTGGTGAAACGGATCACCGGCGGTATGGCGTAGATCACCACGGCAATCAGTCCGGGCACACGCCCGATGCCCAGCAGCATGACCACCGGGATCAGGTAGACGAAGCTGGGCATGGTCTGCATCACGTCCAGCACCGGGCTGACGATGCGTTGCATGCGGTCGGAACGGCTCATGCCGATGCCGATGGGCAGGCCGATGGCTATGGCCACCAACGTGCAGACGAAGATCATCGCGATGGTCTTCATCGTGTCGTCCCACATGCCGAACCAGCCGATCAGCAGCAGAGTCAGCACCGAACCCAGCACCACTTTCCACGAGCGCGAGGCCAGCCAGGCCACCAGGGCAATGCCGCCCAGCACCAGCGGCCACGGTGACTGCGTGAGCAGCCGCTCCGTGAAGATCAGGAAATCGCGCAGCGGCTCGAACACCTTTTCCAGTGTCTCGCCATGGTTGCGCGTGAACTGGCGGAAGGTGCCGTCCACGCTGCGGCGCAGGGCGCTGAGCTGGTCGGCACCCAGCGCCGGGAATTCATCGAGCCAGGACATGCCTGCCCCCGGTCAGAGCGAAGCCTGGACCTTTTCCGCCACCTCGGCAGGAACCCAGGCACGCCACACGTCGGGCTGTGTGCGCAGGAAATGCAGCGCTCCCGTTTCCCCGTCGGCCTGGTTGTCACTCATCCAGGCCAGAAGGACGTTGACCGTGTCGTTGTCCCACCCGCGATTCTGCAGGTAGCCGACGGCCGGTCCGCCGGCCTTCTGGAATCGATCGGTGATGACCGTGAACACCTCTGCCCTTGCCCAGTCGCTCTTGCCCGGGTTGCTGCAATCGCTCTTCGAATTGCAGCTTTCCCACGCGTCCTTGTCGTGCGGCACACCCGCATCCAGCTTCACCATCTGGTACTTGCCCAGAATGGAGGTCGGGGCCCAGTAGTAGCCCAGCCAGCCTTCCTTGCGCTCGTAAGCCTTGGCGATCGAACCGTCCAGACCGGCGGCCGATCCGGTGTCCAGCAGCACGAAGCCCTTGCTCGCGGCATCCCAGGCCTTGAAGGCATTGCCGGTGGTGATCTGGCAGTTCCAGCCGGCCGGGCAGTTGTGCACCGCCCCCTTGGATTTGTCTTCAGCCGACGGGAACAGGTCCGGTCGTCCCAGCGCATCGTCGATGGTCCTGATGTCGGGATTGGCCTCGGCCACGTACTTCGGAATCCACCAGCCCTCGACACCACCATCCTTGAGCGACCGGGCAGCGTAGTGCAGCCGACCTTCGCTGACCGCGGCATCGAGCGGCTGGCGCACCGCATTGATCCAGGCCTCGGGCGCGACGTCGGGCTGGCCGCGCTCCATCATGGAGGTCAGCGTGGGCATGGTGTCGCCCGGAACGATTTCCACCTCGCAGCCATACCCCCGCTCGAGGATGATCCGGTCGATCTGGGCCAGCACCTCGGCCGACTGCCAGTTCATGCTGGCGACCGAGACAGAGCCGCAGGCCTGGGAGGAAGCCTGCGGACCGGCTGCGTCGGATGCAGCCGGTTCCTGTTTGCCACAGGCGGCCAGCAAGGCGGCACAGGCCAGCATCGAAACGGCGGTCAGGGGAGATCGAATCATGGGGGGTCTTCCGGAAGGGCGCGTGGATCGGGCACTGCCGTCCGTCGCGCGATGTGGATACACATCCCGACGCCTGGAGGAAGACGAACGCTGCTGCAAGGTGGGGGGGCACATCGGCCAGGGCGCAAGACGCGCAGACCCCGTTAGGACCAGCCGCTCAACCAACAGACGTTGGATTGAACTTATCCTATTAATATATAACTTTATCTAAATCGTACGCAAATGCTGCGACTTTTCATATAACGACACTGCCGTCACCGACCCGTGCCATCCAGCACGGCCACCAGCGTCCGCAGGTCGCTCAGGATCACTTGGGGGCGCCAGCGTTCGTGCGACCAGGGGCGCGCCTCCCGGTTGACCCAGGCCGCCTGCATGCCGGCCTCCAGGGCCCCCACGGCATCCAGGTGAACATCGTCCCCAATGTGCAGCACCGCGCGGGCGGGAACACCGGCCGCTTCGGCGGCCGCATGAAAAATGCGCGGATCTGGCTTGCCGACCCCGAATTCGCGCGCGCTGATCGCCGCATGGAAATGCCGCGCCAGCCCCACACGCCGCAAATCGGCATTGCCGTTGGACAGCGCCACAATGGGGAATCGGGCACTGAGCCAATCGAGGGCCGGCAAGGCATCTTCGAACAACTCCACCCGCTGCCGCTCGTCAAAAAACACCTCGAATGCGGCCTCGGCCAAAGCCGGATCATCGCCCGCCTGCGACAGCAAGGTGCGCACCGTCTCCCGCCGCAAGGCGCTCAGATCATGGGCGAAGTCAGGTCGCTCGCGCCCCATCCGCTCCCGGGCCGCTCGCGCCACGCCCGGTTCAGCACACAGGCTGGCAGTGGCCGGTGCGTGCAGCTCCAGCCAGGCCTGCATGGCGGCCTCGGCACGGGCAATGGTGGGCCAAATCGGCCACAGCGTGTCGTCCAGATCCAGGCTGATCGCCTGCACCCGGGCCGGGTCAAAAACCGGGAACACCGGATCGGGGTCGTTGCTGAACGGGGAATTCATGTGTGCGGGAGAATATCGCATGTCCTTCCGACCCGAACCTCCCTTCTCCCATGGCCAGGCGCCCCGCACGGCCGTTGTGCTGTGCAACCTCGGCACGCCCGATGAAGCCACTGCCCCGGCCCTGCGCCGCTACCTCGCCGAGTTCCTCAGCGACAGCCGGGTGGTGGAGATTCCCAAGGCTATCTGGGCCCTGATCCTGCACGGCATCATCCTGCGCGTGCGGCCGGCGAAATCGGCCGCCAAGTACGCCAGCATCTGGACCCCCGACGGCTCGC
Organism: uncultured Burkholderiales bacterium; assembly: GCA_937873395.1. GTDB lineage: Bacteria > Pseudomonadota > Gammaproteobacteria > Burkholderiales > Burkholderiaceae_C > Hydrogenophaga. The sequence continues at coordinate 11,455 of CALMYH010000107.1, read as the reverse complement.
CGCTGAAGGTCTGGACCGAGAAACAGGCGACCCTGCTGCGCGGCTACCTGGGCGAACGCGGCCACCAGGTCACGGTGCGCTACGCCATGCGCTACGGCAACCCGTCCATCCCGGCGGTGCTCGACGAACTCAAGGCGCAGGGGGTCACCCGCATCCTCATTCTGCCGGCCTACCCGCAGTACAGCGGCACCACCACCGCCAGCGTGTTCGACGCCGTGGCCCTGTGGGGCCTGAAGGCCCGCCATCTGCCGGAACTGCGCTTCATCAACCGCTACCACGACGACTCGGGCTACATCGAGGCGCTGGCCAAACGCATCCAGCACCACTGGATGCACCACGGTCAGGGCGACCACCTGGTGATGAGTTTTCACGGCGTGCCCGAACGCACGCTGATGCTGGGCGACCCCTACCACTGCGAATGCCACAAGACCGCGCGTCTGGTGGCCGAGCGCCTGGGCCTGGCCAAGGACCGCTACACCGTGACCTTCCAGTCGCGCTTCGGCAAGGCCAAGTGGCTCGAACCCTACACCGAGCCCACCCTGGTGGCCAAGGCGCAGGCGGGCCTCAAGAGCGTCGATGTGGTCTGCCCCGGATTCACCAGCGACTGCCTGGAAACCCTGGAAGAAATCCGCATGGAGGCCCAGGAGGCATTCCGCCACGCCGGCGGCGAGGAATTCCAGTACATCGACTGCCTCAACGACAGCCCGGACTGGATCCGCGCCATGGCCGACCTGGCCGAGCGCCACCTGCAGGGCTGGCCCACGAAGCAGGCCGACAACCCCATGGAGCTGCAGGAAAGCCGCGTGCGGGCGCTGGCCATGGGGGCCAGGGACTGACCAGGGCGCAGCTTCACCTAGCTTTGCCATCGCCCATGCCCGCACCTCAAGACCCGAAAGAAGCCTCCGGCCGCATCCGCCTGGACAAATGGTTGTGGGCGGCCCGCTTCTACAAGACGCGGGGACTGGCAGGTGACGAAGTTGCGCGCGGTCGTGTGCAGGTCAACGGCTCCGCGACCAAACCGGCCCGCGAGGTCCGCATCGGTGACCGGATCGAGCTCCAGCAAGGACCCTTGCGCCGGATGGTGGTCGTTCGCGCTCTCAGCGGGGTCCGCGGCCCGGCTCCGGTGGCCGCCCTGCTGTACGAGGAGACCGCTGAATCGGTCGCCGAGCGACAGCGCCAGGCCGAGCTGCGCCGGCTGGCACCCGAGCCGGCGCTGGCGCAGACCCAGGGCCGACCGACCAAACGCGAACGCCGGACCCTGGACCACTGGCGGCAACACGATCCAGCCCCGGACTGGGACCAGCGCTGGAGTGCCCGGCTGGACGACCACGAACCGCGTCGCTGACCCAGGGGTTTCAACGCCGGCGAAGACCCAGCCACATCACCGCGGCAACGACCAACAGTCCTCCGACCACCTGCATGGGCGCAATGGTCTGGTTCAGCAGCAGCCAGGCCAGCACCAGGGCAAAAATCGGCTCCACGTTCATGATGGCCGAATTGCCCACCACACCCAGACGGGGCAGCACGGTGAACATGACGGTGAAGGCCGTGCCATAGAGCACCGTCAGGCCGGCCAGCCCCCACCAGCCCACCGGGGCCTGCGGCAAGGACGGGCCGCCCTGCACCAGCACCACCACCGCCGCCACGACCGCCACAATGCCCATGGTGCTGGCCGTGCGCAGCCGTCCGTCGAGTCCGGCGGTGCCGTGCTGCGTGAGGACCAGCGCACAGCCGAAGGTGGCAGCAGCGGCCGTGGCAAACAGCACGCCAGCGCCGATGCGGCCCCAGTGCCCCGCAGCGCCCAACCCCGAGGCGGCGCCAGACACGTCCAGCGCCAAGGCCAGGCCCAGCAGAATCAGGGGCATTGCGCACAGCACCTGCGGCTCGGGGCGCTCGCCATAGAGGATCCGCGCCCATAACGCTGTCCACAACGGGTACGCGTTGAAGGCCAGCAGCGCCAGGGCCACCGGCAACCGCGCCACCGAGGCGTACAGGCACAGACTCTGCACCGCCACCAGCGCACCAACCAGCAGCAGCGGACGGCGCTGTCCGGCTGGCACCCACGGCCCGATGCCCGAGACGCGCAGGATCAGCAACACCACCAAGGCCGTGACCCCACTGCGAAACAGCACCGCGGTGGCCACCGACACCCCGCTGTCGAACGCGAACCGCGCCGCCACATGGTTGGCGCCCATCATCAGGGCAATCAGCAACAAGGTGGCAAAGGCCACACCCGTCAGGGATCGGTTGGAGCTCGACATGGTCTGGAATGTACAGATGTCCGGTGCGGCACAGAGCTGCGAACCGGACAATAAAAAAGCCACCCACCTGGGAAGGTGGGCGGCTTCGGTCTGGCGGAGCGAGAGGGATTCGAACCCTCGATGAGGCTCTACACCCCATACTCCCTTAGCAGGGGAGCACCTTCGGCCACTCGGTCATCGCTCCGGAACGGCGTATTATGCCTCAAACCATGCCCGCCCTCACCGGGCAGGCAGCCGATCAGCGCGAGATGGTATCGGTGGTCTGGTCCAGGTCGAACTCGCGGTGCAGGGCGCGCACGGCCAGCTCCATGTACTTCTCGTCGATCACCACCGAGGTCTTGATTTCCGAGGTGGAGATCATCTGGATGTTGATGCCCTCCTCGCTCAGGCACTTGAACATGCGGCTGGCCACACCGACGTGGCTGCGCATGCCGATGCCGACAATGGACACCTTGCAGATGCGGTTGTCCCCCACCACGTCGGCCGCACCCAGGGCCGGCAGCACCTGGCCCTTGAGCAGGTCCAGCGTCTTCTGGAAGTCGTTGCGGTGCACGGTGAACGAAAAATCGGTCTTGCCGTCCTTGGACAGGTTCTGGATGATCACGTCCACCTCGACGTTGGCCTCGGCCACCGCGCCCAGGATCTGGTAGGCAATGCCCGGCTTGTCGGGCACACCCAGCACGGACACCTTGGCTTCATCGCGGTTGAAGGCAATGCCGGAAACGACAGCTTTTTCCATATCTTCGTCTTCCTCAAAAGTGATCAGGGTGCCGGAGGCGGCTTCCTCGTTCAGGTCGATGTCCCAGGGGGTGAAGCTCGAGAGCACACGCAGCGGCACGCGGTACTTGCCGGCGAACTCCACCGAGCGGATCTGCAGCACCTTGGAGCCCATGCTGGCCATCTCCAGCATTTCCTCGAAGCTCACCCGCTGCAGGCGGCGCGCCTCGGGCACCACGCGCGGGTCGGTGGTGTAGACACCATCGACATCGGTGTAGATCAGGCACTCGTCGGCCTTCAGGGCAGCGGCCACGGCCACCGCCGAGGTGTCCGAGCCACCCCGGCCCAGCGTGGTGATGTTGCCGCCATCGTCGATGCCCTGGAAGCCGGTGATGATGACCACCTTGCCGGCGTCCAGATCGGCGCGCACGCGGGCGTCGTCAATCGACTCGATGCGGGCCTTGGTGTAGGCGTCGTTGGTGCGGATGGGCACCTGCCAGCCGGCGTAGCTGACCGCTTCCAGGCCTTCGGCCTGCAGGGCAATGGCCAGCAGCGCCGACGAGGCCTGCTCGCCGGTGGCGGCCAGCATGTCGAGCTCGCGGCCATAGGCCGTGCCCGGCCTCTCGGGCGCCAGCTCCTTGGCCAGGCCGAGCAGGCGGTTGGTTTCGCCGCTCATGGCACTGGGCACCACCACCATCTGGCGGCCAGCCTTGTGCCATTTGGCCACGCGCCGGGCCACGTTGCGGATGCGCTCGGTCGACCCCATCGAGGTGCCGCCGTACTTGTGAACTATCAGAGCCATCGGGATGCCGGGGTAAGTTGGACAACGGTTCCCACAGGCCGCGGGGCCTGCGACTGCCTCTTCGGGTGTGCGGGCCAGGGGTGGTGGCCAACGGGTTGATGCCCTTGCGGGACAGTCTCCACACGAGCGCCAAGGACCACCGGGTCCGGATCCTGGCTCAGGCAAAGCCTTTGATTATACCGGCGGGGTCCAGCGCAAATGCCCGCCTTCCCGCTCGACCCAGCCGTCGGCCACCTTGAGATGGATGCGGTGCCCCCGGGTGCGACAGCGTTCCAGCAGGTCCAGCAAGGTCTCCAGTTGGGCGGTGCTGGGCCCCCGGCCCGCCAGGGCGCCGATCCAGCTGCGCAAGGCGTTGGCCTGCCGCTCGCGGGAAAGCGACTGAAGGGCAGCAATTGCGGGCGGATTGCCGGTCAGCAGCAGGTCCATGCGGGCGAGCTCCTCCAGCAAGACCTGGGCCTGGGCCACATGCCTGGCGCTGCGGGCCACCGTGTCACGGAAGGCGGGGAAGCAACGCTCCCAGGCCGGCATGAGCTCCTGCCGGATCCGGTTGCGCGTCAGGCCCGGATCGGCGTTGCTCGGGTCTTCGATGAATTCGACCCCCTGCTGGCGCAGCCACCGGCGCAGGGCATCGCCCCGCAGACCCAGCAAGGGCCGGCCGAAGCAGACGCCATGGCGCAAGAACCTCGGCGCCATGGCCGCCAGCCCGGGCAAACCCGCACCCCGTCCCAAGGCCAGCATCACCGTCTCGGCCTGATCGTCGGCCTGGTGCCCCAGCAGCACCGCGGCCGCTCCGGCTCCCATGGCCATCCGGGCCAGAGCCCGGTAACGTCCCTGCCGCGCCACCTCCTCCGGACTGTCGCCACTCCGGAGCACCAGTGCCAGGCGCTCGATGTGCAGGGGCAGCCCCAGAGCACCGGTCAGTGCCTGCACCTGCACTTCAAAATCGTTGGCGGCGGCCTGCAGACCGTGGTGGACATGCAAGGCCACCACCCCGCCGGGCCAGCGGCGCGCGGCCGCCAGCAGCAAGGCCGTGGAATCGGCTCCGCCACTGAGGGCCACGGCCAGCGGGGCTTGCGCCGGCATCCCGATCCCGCTGCCCGCCAGCCACCCGGCCAGCGCCGCGTCGCAGTCCGCAGCGGTATCCCGCACCCGCGCCTCAGCGCTTGTCGCGGTGCTCGGCCTTGGTGTCGGTGAAACGCCCGTAGCTGTTGAGTCGGGCATGGCGGCGCTCCAGCAGTTCCTTGACCTTCAGGTCCGCTACCTGGCGCCAGGCGTCGCCCAGGGCGCGCTTGAGGAAGGCGGCCATCTGCTTGTGGTCGCGATGCGCTCCCCCCACGGGCTCGTTGACGATCTTGTCCACCAGGCCCAGGGCCTTGAGGCGGTGGGCGGTGATGCCCAGGGCCTCGGCCGCTTCGCTGGCCCGGTCGCTGGTTTTCCAGAGGATGGAAGCACAGCCTTCCGGGCTGATCACCGAGTAGACCGAATACTGCAGCATCAGCACCTGATCGGCCACCGCAATCGCCAGGGCACCACCGGAGCCACCCTCGCCGATGATGGTGGAGATGATGGGCACTTCCAGCTGCGCCATCTCGAAAATGTTTCGCCCGATGGCCTCGGACTGGCCCCGCTCCTCGGCGTCGATGCCCGGATAGGCGCCGGGGGTGTCGACAAAAGTGAAGACCGGCAGCTTGAATTTCTCGGCCAGCTTCATCAGACGCAAGGCCTTGCGGTAGCCCTCGGGCTTGGTCATCCCGAAGTTGCGCAGGCCCCGCTCCTTGGTGTCGCGCCCCTTCTGGTGTCCGATGACCATGCAGGGCTGGCCGTTGAAGCGGGCCAGGCCACCCACGATGCTCAGGTCATCGGAAAAATGGCGGTCACCGTGCAGCTCCTGGAAGTGGGTGAAGATGTCGCGCACATAGTCCAGCGTGTAGGGCCGGTCGGTGTGGCGGGCAATCTTGGTGATCTGCCAGGGCGAGAGGCTGCTGTAGATGTCCTTGGTGAGTTGCTGGCTCTTGTGGGACAGCTGTTCGATTTCGGCCGAGATGTCGACGGCGGACTCGGTCTGCACATATCGCAGTTCGTCGATCTTGCTCTCGAGCTCGGCGATCGGCTGTTCGAAATCGAGGAAGTTCTTCTTGGCCAATCTGTGACTCCTGTGGTTGCCGGGGCAGACCCCGGTCATGGCATCTCCGGCCGGAACAGGGCGCCGGTCAGGGGCGGATGCGACTGCGCGCGGGTCCGGGGAACGGTGCACTCAGTAGGCGACAGGGACCGGATCCAGCGAGCGCCAAATATACCAAGTTGCGACGCTGCAGAAAGGGGCCCAGCCGGTGGCGACCTCTCTCATCTCGCTGCGACTCACCGGCTCTCCCGAAAAATAGCAGCGACTGATGCCATTTTGAAGCCCAATATCGTCCAGAGGCAGGACATTGGGTCTTTTCAGGTGAAAAATCAGGAACATCTCGGCCGTCCATCGGCCGATGCCCCGGATGCCCACCAGCTCGGCAATGATGGCTTCGTCTTCCATGTCGACCCAACGCTCGGCCTGCACCTGCCCGTTGGCAAAGTGCAGCGCCAGATCCACCAGGTACTCGACCTTGCGCGCCGACAGGCCTGCCGCCCGCATGTCGTCCACCTTGAGCTTGAGCACCTGGGCCGGCGTGAGTTGGCGCGGCAATTGCTCGAACCGGTCCCAGACCGACTGCGCGGCCTTCACCGAAATCTGCTGGCCCACGATGCTGCGCGCCAGCGTGACGAAGGCATCGCCCCGCGACTGCAGGCTGGCGCCGGCATGCTGGGGAATGAGCTTTTTCATCACCCGGTCGCGTTTCATCAGGTGCCGGCAGGCATCACCCCAGTAGGCGGGCGCATCCTGACCGAAGTCGGGCAGGTTGGCGGTCGCCATCAGGCACGCTCCCAGGAGGTGCCGCTTGGGCTGTCCTTGAGCACGACGCCCTGGGTCAGCAGGTCCTCGCGGATGCGATCGGCCTCGGCATAGTTCTTCGCTGCCTTGGCTGCGGCGCGGGCGGCGATGAGGGCGGCAATCGAGGCTTCGTCCAGCCCGTCGGTGGCGCCGCCGGCCCGCAAGTAGGCCTGGGGGTCTTGTTGCAGCAAACCGAGCACGCCACCCAGCGACCGCAGCAGCCCCGCCAGGGCCGGATCGCGCGTGCGGTTGACCTCGCTGGCCAGCTCGAACAGCACCGACACCGCCTCGGGCGTGCCGAAGTCCTCGTCCATGGCGGCCTTGAAACGGGCCGCCATCGGGTGCGACCAGTCGATGGTCTCCGGTGTCTCGGCCTGCACAGTGGACAGCGCGGTGTACAGGCGCTTGAGCGCGGCACGCGCGTCGTCCAGATGGGCGTCGCTGTAGTTCAGGGCACTGCGGTAGTGGGCGCGCAGCACAAAGAATCGCACGGTTTCGGCGTCGTACTTCTGCAGCACCTCGCGGATGGTGAAGAAGTTGCCCAGGCTCTTGGACATCTTTTCGTTGTCCACCCGCACGAAACCGTTGTGCATCCAGAAGCGGGCCAGCGGCTGGCCGGTGGCGCCCTCGCTCTGGGCGATCTCGTTCTCGTGGTGCGGAAACTGCAGATCCGCCCCGCCGCCGTGGATGTCGAAACTCTCGCCCAGCATCTGGCAGCTCATGGCCGAGCACTCGATGTGCCAGCCGGGCCGGCCGGTGCCGTAGGGGCTGTCCCATTTCGCCTCGGTGGGTTCGTCGGCCTTGGCGGCCTTCCAGAGCACAAAATCCAGCGGGTCCTGCTTGCCGTCGTCCACCGCGACCCGTTCACCGGCCCGCAGGTCGTCGAGCGACTTGCCCGAGAGCTTGCCGTAACCGGGGAACCTGCGCACCGCGTAGTTGACGTCCCCGTTGGGGCTGCGGTAGGCCAGGCCCTTGTCTTCCAGCCGGCGCACGATGTCCAGCATCTGCGGCACGTACTCGGTGGCACGCGGCTCGAAGGTCGGGCGCTCGATCGCCAGGGCATCGGCGTCCTGATGCAGGGCCTCGATCATGCGGTTGGTCAGCGAGGTGATGGTCTCGCCGTTCTTCACGGCGCGGGCAATGATCTTGTCGTCGATGTCCGTCACGTTGCGGACATAGGTCACACGGTAGCCACTGGCCTTGAGCCAGCGCTGCACCACGTCGAAGGCCAGCATGGAGCGTGCGTGACCCAGGTGGCACAGGTCATACACCGTCATGCCGCAGACGTACATGCGCACATGACCGGGCTCGATCGGCGCAAAGGCCTCCAGACGGCGGCTCAGGGAGTTGTAGATGGAAAGCGGCATGATGGAAAGACCGGGGCCGGCAGACCAGGGTTCAGGCGATGGAACCGGGTCCGTTGCCACGGCGCAGCCATGGCAAGGCTGGTGACCCCTCAGATACAATGCGCCAGTATAGCCAGCCGGCCGACGGCCAGGTCAGGGAGCAGCATCACCCAGGTTGGGCGCTGACCCGGACACGGCCCGGTGTGCCGGCCTTTGCAGCCACCCCGTCCGTTTCCCGAGGTCCCATGTCCCACTGCGAGTACCACACCCCCGCACGAAGCGCCACCGATGGGGGCGTGCGCGGCGGTCACTGGCGGCGTCTGGCCCTGGCGGTGGCGGTCAGCGCCGCGCTGGGCGTGTCGTCGCTGCAGGCGCAGGCCGACGACTATGCCGAGGTCAACCGCCTGGTGCGCTCCGGTCAGCTCGCCGAGGCGCTGGCCAAGGCCGATCAGTACCTCAGCAGCCGGCCGCGCGATCCGCAGATGCGGTTTCTCCGGGGCGTGATCCAGACCGAGAGCGGCCGCACCAGCGACGCCATCGCCACCTTCCTCAAGCTCACCGAAGATTTCCCCGAGCTCCCCGAGCCCTACAACAACCTGGCGGTGCTCTACGCCAGCCAGAGCCAGTTCGACAAGGCACGCGTGGCCCTGGAGATGGCCATCCGGACCAACCCCAGTTATGCCACCGCCCACGAGAACCTGGGCGACGTCTATGCCAAGCTGGCCAGTCAGGCCTACAGCAAAGCCTTGCAACTGGACGGAACCAACACCGGCGTGGCTCCCAAGCTCAGCCTGATCCGAAACCTGTTCGCGGCCGACGGTCGCGGCGCAGCCGCCGCAAGCCAGGTGGCCGCGGCACCGGCACCAAGCCGGCCGGTGGCTGCAGCCCCTGCACCAGCCGCAACCCCGGCACCCGCGCCTGCCCCGGCGCCGGCGGCAACACCAGCGGCCGGCGTGGCGGCCGTCGAAGCCTCCATCGACGCCTGGGCCAGGGCCTGGTCGGCACGCAACATGGGGGACTACCTGGCGGCCTACGCACCCGGTTTCACCCCCCAGGGCGGGCAGTCGCGCACCGCCTGGGAGGCCGACCGGCGTGCCCGCATCGTCCCCCGCCAGCGCATCAACGTCGATGTGAGCGACCTGACGGTGTCGATCGACGGCGACCGGGCCACCGCCCGCTTTCGCCAGGCCTATACCTCCGACACAATCAATGTGACCAGCCGCAAGACGCTTGAGCTGGTGCGCAGCGGCGACCGCTGGCTGATCGTCCGAGAGACCACAGGATCCTGATGGCTGCCGGGCGTCACTCGCAAAAAGGTCACGCCACCCTGTCCGCGTCGATGCCGACCGCCCTGTCGTCGGCCGCGGGGCATGATCGCCGGCACTGGTGGCCGCTGGCTGGTCTGGTGGCCGTGCTCGCCGGCCTGCTGGTCTGGCAGTCCGGGCTGCTGGACGGCAGCCCTCGCTCTTCGGCCCTCGAAACCAGGGCCATGGTGAGCGGCCTGCCTTCGCTGATCGAAAGCGCCATCGCGCGGACCGATCCGGCCGCCCAGCAGGCCTCCGTCATCGACCGGGCCGGCCTGCAGTTGCACCGCCTCACCGGTGACCATATCGACGAACTGACCCCGCTTATGGGAGCGGCCGAAGCCCGGCTCATCGACATCTACCAGCACATTGGCCGCGGCGAACACCGGCAGGCGCTGCGTCTGGCCGAACAGCTGGTGGCTCAGCACCCGAACTACCAGCTGGCCCAGCTGGTGCTGGGAGACCTGCTCAGCCTCCAGGTGCGTCCCGTCAGCCGTCTCGGTGATGTCCCCGATACCAAGGCCGCAGCGGCGATGGAACAGCTTGATGCGCTGCGCGAGGAGTCGCGCCGGCGCCTGAGGGCGCTGACCGAACGGCCACCGGAAGGCAGCATCCCGGCCCAGTTCCTGGCGCTGGCACCCCAGTCCCGACACGCCATTGCGGTCGACGCGTCCCGTTCCCGGCTCTACCTGTTCGAGAACCAGGGCAACCTGGACGGCACGGGCACACCCCGCATGCGGCTGCTCGGAGACTTCTACATCTCGGTGGGCCTGTCCGGCATCGACAAGGAGGTCGAGGGCGACAGGCGCACTCCCCTGGGCGTCTACTACATCACCAGCAACCTCGACCCGCGTCGGCTGCCCGACCTCTATGGCGCCGGAGCCCTGCCCATCAACTACCCGAACCCGCTCGACCTTCAGCGCGGCAAGACCGGCAGCGGCATCTGGCTGCACGGTACGCCGAGTGAGCAGTTTGTACGGGCGCCACTGGCTTCCGACGGTTGTGTCGTGCTCTCCAACCCCGACCTGGAGCGCCTGCTGCGCACGGTGCAGATTCGCACCACGCCGGTGGTGATTGCCGAAGCGCTGCAATGGGTGTCTGCCGATGCCCTGAGCACCCGTCGGGCCAGCTTCGAGTCCGCGCTCGAGTCCTGGCGGATCGCACGCAGCGAGGCCGACACCGAACGCCTGCGCGAGTTCTACTCCTCGCGCTTCCGGGCTCAGGGTCGCGACCTCACCGACTGGTGGGCACGGGCCGAGCGAGACCTGCTCGCACGCGGCGCCCGCGATCTCGAGCTCAAGGACCTGTCCATCCTCAACTGGCAGGACGCCGACAACACCATGGTGGTGACATTCGGCGAAGTGCCCAGGGGCAGTTCGCGCGGCGTCACCCGCCGCCAGTACTGGATCCTGGAGCAGGACGGCTGGAAGATCTTTCACGAAGGAAACGCCTGATGAACATCACCCGCAAGGCCCGACTGGCCCGCCTGAAACTGCCTCTGATGACGGCTGCCCTGGCCCTGACCCTGGGCTGGCCCTCGGCGGACGTTGCCGCACAGGCCGCCAATCCCAAGGTACGCCTGAACACCTCGGCCGGCGACATCGTGCTGGAGCTCTATCCCGACAAGGCCCCCAGGACGGTCGAGAACTTCCTGCAATACGTGCAGGACAAACACTACGACGGCACCGTGTTTCACCGCGTCATCGACGGCTTCATGATCCAGGGTGGCGGCTTCACGGCCGACATGACGCAGAAAGCCACCCGGGGCCCCATTCCGCTGGAGGCCCAGAACGGCCTGAAGAACGACCGTGGCACCATCGCCATGGCCCGAACCCCCAACCCGAACTCGGCCACGGCCCAGTTCTTCATCAACGTGGTCAACAACGACGGTCTGAACGCGCCCCGCCCCGACGGCCACGGTTATGCCGTGTTCGGCAAGGTGGTCGGCGGCATGGAAACCGTCGACGCCATCCGCAAGGTGCCCGTCGGCAACCGCGGCGGACACCAGAACGTGCCGACCACACCCGTCACCATCCTCAAAGCCACCCTGGAGAAATGAACATGGCCAATCCGCAAGTCGAACTGCACATCGCCGGCATGGG
>CALMYH010000106.1 GCA_937873395.1 uncultured Burkholderiales bacterium | reverse complement strand
GTCCACGCTCCCGTGTTGTTCTGGGCCAGCAGCCCGTGCCAGGCCGTGATGGCCAGCGTTTCGGCGTCAATCTGGCCATGCTGCACCTCAAGGACCCAGTTGCCGCCTAGCTCCGCCGAGCCGGTGGTGTCGATGGAGGCGGCCACGTCCGCGCCGGTGGCATCGGCCAGAGCACGCACAAAAGCCAGGCCGTCTTCGGTTCCGGCGATGTCGCAGCCATACAGGAGGATGTCGGCCTCAGCCGCCAGGGCCGCCCGGATCACCGCCATCTCGTCGGCGTGTTCACCCAGAATGCTGTCGGCCGTCAGCAAGGACGAGCCCAGACGCACCTGTCCGGCCTCGGCGTGACTCAGGATATGGATGGCCGTGACGCCCGTGCGTCCGCGCAGGGCCTCGGCGATCTGTTCCATGCCATCGCGATGGGGATCGAGAAAGATCACCTCGCCCGGATGGCTCTCGATGAAGTCCGCCAGGTCGGGGACGGCGCCGTCGACAAAAATGATCTCCTGTCGCTGCGGCTCTTCAACGGCCAACAGTTCGGTGTCGCCGGATTCGTCATTGCCGACGTCAGAAGCATGCCCGGTTTCAGGCGCCAGGCCGACGGGCGCACCCTCCTGCTCCTGGGCCTGGTAAGCGACGGCCAACGGCGGCAACGGGTCGACCTCTGCAACAGCCACCTCCATGTCCATGGTGTCGGGCAGCGCATGGTAGGCGTCGTTCTGGAAATCGACGACGGTAGCCGGCAGTGCGGCATCGAACACGATGCGCGGCTCCAGAGCCATCTGGCCAAGCATCGACCGCAGCGGCGCACGGCGGGCCTTGCGGGTCGAGGACGTCTTGCGTCCGCCGGACGAAGCCACTTCAGCCGCCGCCACATAAGTACCCAGCGCCTCGTTCCAGATCGATTTGTATGTCTTGTTCATGCAGCAGGTCCGGCCAGGGTGCACAGACTGCACCCAATATTCACATGGACACAGTTTTTAACATCATTAAGTATTCATTTGCTCCGGGCTCAGGCTTGATTTGGTATCAAGCGCAACTTTGTGCACAGTTCAGGATGCAAGTGGCAGAGGCAAATTTCACAGCTCTGCGGCTGGTGGGCCACACCGGCCCGCAGGCCGTGGCGTTTGAGCATCAAGGCGCCGGACGCGCGCCCAGGCGCGGCAGCCAGCTGATGGCCTCGGCATTCGAAGGGGAAAAGCAGCGATCGGCCGCCTCCGCCCAAGGCAGCCAGACCTGCGCCCTGTGCTCCCTCGGGTTCAGCCGCACAGGAACGGGGGCTGGCACACGCAGCCCGAACAGGTGCTCGGTGTTGTGGGTCACACCGGGCGCGTAGCGATGAAGCCACTGCGGATAGATTTCGTAGACGTTCTCCAGCTCCCAGTCGATCAGGTGATGGCCCGGGGCCTGGGCATCGAGACCCGTTTCTTCCCGCACCTCGCGGACCGCGGCCGCCCGGAAAGATTCGCCGTCGGTGTCCTTCGAACCGGTGACCGACTGCCAGAAACCGGGGGCATCGGCCCGCTCGATCAGCAGCACCTCCAGGGCAGGCGTGTGAATCACCACCAGCACCGACTGCGGGAGCTTGAAGCGGCGGTTCTCAGGTGGGCCGAAGTTGCTCACCACTGTTCCCTCTCGCAAGACAAAAGGCGCCCGCAGGCGCCCTTTTTTCGCAGCCCGAGACCACCTCAGACCGGCTGCGGGTTGCGCAGCTTGATATGCAATTCGCGCAGCTGCTTTTCGTCCACCGGACTGGGGGCGTGCGTCAGCAGGCACTGGGCGCGCTGGGTCTTGGGGAAGGCGATCACGTCGCGGATCGATTCGGCCTTGGTCATCAAGGTGATCAGTCGATCCAAGCCGAAGGCCAGGCCACCGTGGGGTGGCGCGCCGTACTGCAAAGCGTCGAGCAGGAAGCCGAACTTGAGCTGGGCTTCCTCGGGGCCGATGTTGAGCGCCGAGAACACCTTGCTTTGTACGTCGGCGCGGTGGATACGGACCGAGCCGCCCCCCAGCTCCCAGCCGTTGAGCACCATGTCGTAGGCCTTGGCCACGCAGCGTCCCGGATCGGTGTCCATATAGTCTTCGTGGCCATCCTTGGGCGCGGTGAAGGGGTGGTGCACGGCATTCCAGCGGTTGGCTTCCTCGTCGTGTTCGAACATCGGGAAGTCCACCACCCACAGCGGCGCCCAGCGGTCTTCGAACAGTCCGGTCTTTTTGGCAAATTCGCTGTGGCCGATCTTGATCCGCAGCGCGCCGATAGCGTCGTTGACGATCTTGGCCTTGTCGGCGCCAAAGAAGAGGATGTCGCCGTCCTGCGCACCGGTGCGCGCCAGGATCTCGGCCACAGCCTTGTCGTGCAGGTTCTTCACGATCGGGCTTTGCAGGCCGTCGCGGCCCTTGGCCACTTCGTTGACCTTGATCCAGGCCAGGCCCTTGGCGCCGTAGATCTTGACGAACTCGGTGTAGGCGTCGATTTCGCTGCGGCTCATTTCGCTGCCGCCCGGAATGCGCAAGGCCACCACGCGCCCGTTCTTCATCTGCGCCGGCGCACTGAAGACCTTGAAGTCCACGTCGGCCATGACATCGGTCAGCTCGGTGAATTCGAGCTGGACGCGCAGGTCGGGCTTGTCGGAGCCGAAGCGGTGCATGGCGTCGTTGTAGGCCATGACCGGGAATTCGCCCAGATCCACGCCCAGGGTGTTCTGGAACACCGTCTTGATCATGCCCTGGAACATCGCGCGGATGTCCTCTTCGGTCAGGAATGAGGTCTCGATATCGATCTGGGTGAATTCGGGCTGGCGATCGGCGCGCAGGTCTTCGTCACGGAAGCACTTGGTGATCTGGTAGTAGCGGTCGTAGCCGGCGACCATGAGCAGCTGCTTGAACAGCTGCGGGCTTTGCGGCAGCGCGAAGAACTGGCCGTCGTGCACGCGGCTGGGCACCAGGTAGTCGCGCGCGCCTTCGGGCGTGCTCTTGGTCAGCATCGGCGTTTCGATATCGATGAAGCCGTTGGCATCCAGAAACTTGCGCACCTCCATGGCCACGCGGTAGCGCAGCATCAGGTTGTGCTGCATGTAGGGTCGGCGCAGGTCCAGCACGCGGTGCGTCAGGCGGGTGGTTTCCGACAGGTTGTCGTCGTCCAGCTGGAACGGCGGGGTGACCGAGGGGTTGAGCACCTTGAGCTCATGGCACAGCACCTCGATCTGGCCGCTCTTGAGCTTGTCGTTGGTGGTGCCGGCGGGGCGGGCACGCACCAGACCGGTGACCTGCACGCAGAATTCATTGCGCACGTCCTCGGCGGTCTTGAACATGTCCGGACGGTCCGGATCGCAGACCACCTGCACATAACCTTCACGATCACGCAGGTCGATGAAGATCACACCACCATGGTCGCGGCTGCGGTTGACCCAGCCGCACAGTTGGACGGTTTGGCCCAGGAGGGCTTCGGTCACCAGACCGCAGTAGTGGGAGCGCATGGCCATGAATATTTGCTTTCAACAAGGGCGGGCCGGGCCGCCGTTCAGTAAATGGGCAGGAAGGGAGTCTTCCGACGCGTCGCTGGCATTGCGGCTCAACCCGTGGACGACGCCGGACCCGGTGCAGTAGCGGGGGCCGGCGCGCTGGCCGTGGCATCGGTCTTGGGGCTGGCCTCTGCAGGCGCGGCGGCATCCGCCGGCTTGCTGTTGCCCGCTGCGCCCTTGCCATCGCCCCGAAAGTCGGTCACGTACCAGCCGGACCCCTTGAGCTGGAAACCGGCGGCGGTCAGCTGTTTGTGGAAGCTTTCCTGACCGCAGGCCGGGCAGCTGGTCAGCGGAGCATCGGACACTTTCTGCAGGACATCCTTGGCATGGCCGCAGGACGAGCACTTGTAGGCATAGATCGGCATGACGGTAGGCTGAGGAAAAACGCAGGAAAAACTGGGGGACGGCTGCAGGCAGACGGCGGACTCAGTGGTCCGTGGCCACCGAGACAGCCCGACTTGAGACAACCCGCCATTATAAATTGCCCCGTCCGTGCGAGTGGGCACTGCCCCGGCGACCGCCAGCCCAGTGTCGAGCGGGTGCAGTGCCTTTCAGAAAAGGCGCACGCGCACCAGCACCTGCATCACGATCAGGCCCAGAACAAACCCGAGCCCGCCGTAGAACAAGGTCTGCAGGAGGCGGTTGGTGCGCCGCTGCTCGCGCAGAAGTTCCTGCAGCTCGCTGCGAGAAACCACCGGCCGCTGGCTGAGGAAATCGTGCAACAACCGTGGCAGGGCCGGCAGCAGCTTGGCGTACTGGGGTGCCTCGTCCTTGAGTTGCTGCAGCAGTTTCTGTGGGCCGACCTGCTCCAGCATCCATTTTTCCAGGAAGGGCTTGGCGGTGTTCCACAGGTCCAGCTCGGGATCGAGGTCGCGACCCAGTCCTTCGATGTTGAGCAGGGTCTTTTGGAGCAGCACCAGCTGGGGCTGGATCTCGACGTGAAAGCGCCGCGAGGTCTGGAACAGGCGCATCAGTACCATGCCCAGCGAGATTTCCTTCAGGGGCCGGTCGAAATAGGGTTCACAGACGGCGCGAATGGCCGACTCGAGTTCGTCGATCCGGGTCTCGGGTGGCACCCAGCCCGACTCAACGTGCAATTCGGCCACCCGCTTGTAGTCGCGCCGGAAAAAGGCCGTGAAGTTCTGCGCCAGGTATTCCTTGTCGAACTCGGTGAGGGTGCCGACAATGCCGAAGTCCAGCGAGATGTAACGCCCGAAGGTGGCCGGGTCGACACTGACCTGGATGTTGCCCGGGTGCATGTCGGCATGAAAAAAACCGTCCCGGAACACCTGGGTGAAAAAAATGGTCACCCCGTCGCGGGCCAGCCGGGGAATGTCCACGCCGCGCCGGCGCAGTTCGTCGACCCGGTTGATGGGCACGCCGTGCATGCGCTCCATGACCATCACTTCGGTGTGGCAGTAGTCCCAGAGCATCTCCGGAATCAGCACCAGGTCCAGTCCTGCCATGTTGCGGCGCAGCTGGGCGGCATTGGCGGCCTCGCGCAGCAGGTCCAGTTCGTCGTGCAGGTATTTGTCGAATTCGGCCACCACCTCGCGGGGTTTGAGGCGCTTGCCATCGGCCGAGAGCGCTTCGACCCAGCCGGCCATCATGCGCATCAGACTGAGGTCTTTTTCGATCACCGGCAGCATGTTGGGGCGCAACACCTTGACCGCCACCTCGCGCCCGCCGTGCCGGCCGTCCTTCAGCGTGGCGAAGTGCACCTGGGCAATGGATGCACTGGCCACCGGGACCTGTTCGAAATGGCTGAACACCGCCTCCAGCGGCTTGCCGAAAGCCCGCTCGATGGTGCGCACCGCCACCGCACTGGGAAAAGGTGGCACCCGGTCCTGCAGGCGGGCCAGCTCATCGGCGATGTCGGGCGGCAACAGGTCACGCCGGGTCGACAGCACCTGACCGAACTTGACGAAGATAGGGCCGAGCCGCTCCAGCGCTTCGCGCAGACGCTGGCCGCGGGGGGCGTCCAGCCGGCGCCCGAAGGAGACGATGCGCGCCAGCAGGCGCAGCCAGGGATGGCGAAAACTGGAAAGCACCAATTCGTCCAGGCCGTGCCGGAGCACCACCCAGACGATGAAAACACCGCGAAACGCGCGCTGCAGCATGTGGAGACCTCAGGCTTGAGGACCGCGATCCGCCGTCGGCCTGCCGGACGCCCCCAGAAAGGCACGCAAGGCAGATGCCACGCCCCGACCGGCCCGCGCCAGTGCATGCGCCGGCCCGTCACCCACCAGGCGGGACAGGTCCTCCTCCACGTCCCAGCGCAGGTTGTCGACCAGCCAGGCCACCTCGGCGGCCAGTTGCACGTCGCCCCGAATGTCCACCGCCGGCTTGTCGCCGGCCATCACCGTCTGCATCAGTGCCAGCGGCGAAGTCTGGGACACCGTCACCACCAGGTCCTGGGCACCAGCCGGATCGACCCGCTCCAGCAAGCCGGCCGCGGTCGGCGCCAGGGTCAGATGGAAGTCACCCCATTGCATGCGGACGCTTTTGCCCTTCTGGCGGCGCAGGCGGTCCTGGGCCTGGGGCTCCTGACCCAGCACATGGTTAAGGAACAGCACCACCCGGTTCTGCAGTTCTTCCACCACCCAGGCGGGTGGCTGAAGTCCCTGCAACAGGCCTTGCAGCAAACCGGCCGGGCCTGCAGCACGGGAGGAGTCGGTGGAGTCGGGGGCAGAGTTTTTCATGGTCCCCCGATTTTGACGGATAAACGGCCGCTGACCGACTCAAGACCTGCGGCGCCCCCTCATACGGCGCCAAAGCGGAGGCGCAATCAGGGAGAACACGGCAATGCCCAGCAGACTGCCCGAGATGGGTTTCTCCAGAAACACCATCCAGTCGCCGCCGGAAATCTGCAGCGCCCGCCGCATGTTTTCCTCCATGATGTCCCCCAGAATCAGGGCCAGGATCATGGGTGCCACCGGGAAGCCGTTGAGCCGCATCATCAGACCCACCAGCCCGAAGCCCAGCAGCAGCCACAGATCGAAGGCGCTGAATTTGAGGCCATAGACACCGATCATGCAGAACAGCAGGATCAGCGCCAGCAACATGGGGCGTGGCACCTCCAGGATGCGCGCGATGTAGGGAATGAGCGGCAGGTTCAGGATCAGCAGGAACAGATTGCCGATGTACATGCTGGCGATCACACCCCAGAACACGTCCGGACGCTCGGTGAGCATCATCGGTCCGGGCGTCACGCCCATGACCAGCAGCGCGCCCAGCAAGACCGCGGTGGACCCGGAGCCCGGCACCCCCAGGGTCAGCAAGGGTACGAACGAGCCGCTGCAGGCCGCGTTGTTGGCAGCCTCAGGCGCGGCCACGCCCTTGATGTTGCCCTTGCCGAAAGTCTCCCCGTCCTTGGCAAGGCGCTTTTCGGTGATGTAGGCCAGGAACGAGGCCACGGTGGCACCCGCCCCCGGCAGCACACCCACAAAAAAACCCTGTGCCGAACTGCGCGCCACCGGTGCGGCAATTTCGCGGACCTCCTGGCGCGACAGTTTGAGCGAGCCCAGCGCCTGCTTGACATAGCCCTTGGCGTCCATGCCCTTGAGCAACATGACGAACACCTCGGCCAGGGCAAACACGCCCAGCGCCACCACCAGGAAGTCCACACCCTGCAGCAGGTGCAGCGAGTCGAAGGTGTAGCGCTGGGTGCCTGTCTGCCGGTCGATGCCCACGATGGACACCATGATGCCGAACACCGCAGCCATCAGGCCCTTAACCAGCGACTTGTCCGACAGGCTGACCACCGCCGTCAGGCCCAGCGCCATCAGGGCGAAGTATTCCGGCGGACCGAAGCTGACGGCCACCTTGGCCAGCACGGGTGCGACCAGCATGAGGGCCACCACGCTGATGGTGCCGCCGGCGAACGAGGCCCAGGCCGCCAGCGCCAGGGCCTTGCCCGCCTTGCCCTGCTTGGCCAGGGGGAAGCCGTCGAAGGAGGTCGCCACCGTGCCCGCCACGCCAGGCGCGTTGAGCAGGATGGACGAGGTGGATCCGCCAAAAATGGCGCCGTAGTAGACACCCGACATCAGGATGAGGGCCGAGGTCGGATTCATCGAAAAGGTGATGGGGATCATCAGCGCCAGAGCGCTGATCGGGCCCAGTCCGGGCACCATGCCGATGATGGTGCCGGCGAACACACCGATGAAGACGTAGAACAGGTTGCCCGGCTGCAGCGCCACGCCGAAGCCGAAAAGAATGCTGTCGATGACTTCCATGGTGTTCTCAGAACGGCAGCAAGCCGGCCGGCAGGTGGATGTTCATGAAGCGCGTCATGACGAGATAGAGACCGAGCGGGACCGTCAGGGCCACCACGGCATTGATGACATGCCGACGGAAACCGTAGTACCAGGTCAACCCGGCCGTCAGAAGGAACGAGGCCAGCACAAAACCCAGCCAGCCCAGCAGGCCGGCATACACGGCCACCGCCAACGAAGTCACCACCACCGGCTGCCAGCGGACCCAGGCGCCTCGCCCATCGCCGTCGTCTTCGGCCGCCGGTGCATTCGCTTCACGCTCGAAGAACAGCCAGGCGGACAGGCCGAGCATGAGAAAACCCAGCAGCTTGGGGAAAGCATCCGAATCCACCGGACGGGGAATGGGAAAGACCGGGATCTGGTAGGCACCGTAGAGGTAGGCCAGCGACAGGATCCCGGTGACAAGCGCGATGAGGCGATTGGCCGACATGAGATGCACTCCAGAGGAAGACAGACGAACTCCGACGACCCCGCGCAGGGTGCCGGTGTTCTGTGCGACAGCGGTCAGCGGCGGGCCAGGCCCAGGTCGGCCAGCACGGTGCTGAACTGCTTGTGCTGAGCGTCCAGGAAGGCGCCAAACTCCGCACTGGTCTGGAAGGCGTCGATCCAGCCCAGCTGGTCACGCGCCTGCGCCCAGGCCGGCGTCTTGAGCATGCGTGCGTACATATCCTGGTAGTAGGCGACCGCCTCGGCTGGCATGGCCGGTGCACCCATGATGCCGCGCCAGATGTCGAAGGTGAAATCGATGCCCTGCTCCTGGTAGGTCGGCACATCGGGCAGCGAGGCCACCCGCTTGGGACCCGACACCGCCAGCGCCCGCACCTGCCCGCCCCTGAGCTGGGCCTGGGCTTCCCCTGCACCGGTGATCACGGCCTGCACATGCCCTCCCAGCAGATTGGTCATGGCCTCACCACCGCCCGAGAAGGCAATGTAGTTCAGGCTGGCCGGACGAATGCCCGCGGCGGCGGCGGCGCCGGCGATGGAAATGTGGTCCATGGAACCCGGCGCGGAACCGCCGCCGACGCTGAGGTTGGGCCGGGCCTTGATGGCCTCGAACAAGTCCTTGGCCGTCCTGTGGGGCGAATCCGCCTTGACCAGCAGGATTGAATAGTCGGTGATCAGACGCGCAATGGGCGTGAAGTCCTTGTGGCCAAAACGCGAGGTGCCGGACAGCGGCACCAGGATCAGCGGCGGGCTGGCAGCAAACAGCACGTGCGGGTTGCCGCGCTTGGCCGCGATCTGGGCCCAGGCCACGGCACCACCACCACCGGGGGTGTTGATGGGCGCAAAATTGACCGGGGCCAGCTTTTCTTCCTGGATCACACGGGACGTGGTGCGGATCAGGGTGTCCCAGCCGCCACCCGGGTTGGCAGGCGCGATGTACTCGACGGCCTGGCGCGGCTGCCAGGCCTGCGCCCAGGCCATGCCCAGCGGACTCAGCGCGAAGCCGGCAGCTCCCATCATTTTCAGCGCCTGGCGACGATCGGTGGATTGGTGGTGCATCGTGGTGTCTCCTTGACAGTTCGGCCCGTTTGACGGGCTCCGGTTGCAACAGGCCCGCCATGCACTGGATGACGGACGCGTGCCGGGATGCTAGGCAGGGACCCACCGCCCCACATCAGGGTTTCCCCAAACGTCTGGAGTTGAGGTCAAATTGAGTGTTTTGGCCATTGTGTTCACGTCCATCCGGCAGGGGTCATGGCCGGTCAAGCGCCAACAGATTCAGGCCCGGGATCGCAACTGGTACAGGCGCTGCGGCCGACCGACCTCGCCATAGGCAGCCGCCACACCCACCTGCCCGGTACCGACCAGGTACTCGAGGTAGCGGCGAGCGGTCGAACGGCTGGTGCCGGTGCGTTCGGCCAGTTCGCTGGCGGTCAGAGGGGATGCTGCCAGGGACAAGGCCTGCACGATCGTCTCCAGGGACAGCGGATCCACGCCCTTGGGCAGCGTGCGCGAGCGGTCTTCCGGTACTGCCGTCGACAGAGCCTCATCCAGCTGCCGCTGATCGAGCTCGCGCTGGCGCCCCATGGCCCGGCGCTGCAGAAAGCGCTCCAGCATGGCCTGCATGCGGTTGGCCTGGACGGGTTTGATGAGAAAGTCGAAGACCCCTGCCCGCAGGGCTTCCTCCACCGTCTCCACCTCCTTGGCCGCTGTCACCATCACGATGTCCAGATGACGGCATTCTCGGCGCACCTCCCACAGCAGCGAGAGGCCTTCGACATCCGGCAGGTAGACATCCAGCAGGGCCAGGTCCGCCGCTTGACCGTTCGCCTGCAACCAGGCCAGGGCCTCCGCACCACTGCGGCAACTGCCGACCACCTGAAAGTGCCCGTGACGCTCAACCATGGCGGCGTTGATCTGGGCGATCCGGAAATCGTCCTCCACAATCAGCACGCGATAGGACTTTGCTTCAGACGGCATCCGGCATCCTCTCCGGCGCGGTCACCCGAGCCTTGTCCACCACGGCCACAAAGCAGGCCCCTCCCTGTTCACCGGGCTCCAGCGTGACATCCCCGCCGAGGTCGCGACACAATTGCCGCACCAACGCCAGGCCGATGCCACGCCCATCACCCTTGGTGGAAGCACCGCGCTCGAACACCCGCTCGGCCTGAGCCAGGTCGACCCCGCAGCCGTTGTCGTCAACTTCGATCACCACCGAATCACCGACGTCGGTGAAGGACAGCAGCACCTCCGGGGAACATCCCGCCGGACGGGGAGCTTCACAGGCGTTTTCCAGCAGGTTGCCGAAAATGCTCAGCAGCGCTTCGCGCCCGCTCACCGACAGTTCGCTGAGCAGACTGCTGCCCTCGTCCACGTCGATCTGAACGCCCTGCCCCGCCGCACGCATGAGTTTGCCCGCCAGCAGGCCACAGAGCGCAGGGTCGTGAACCCGGTTCTGCAACAGCGTCAGACGCGCCTGTTCGAGCCGGTTTTCCTCACCGATCAGCACAATGGCTTCCTGAACCTTGCCCAACTGGAGCAGCCCGGCCAAGGCATGCAGCTTGTTGGAGAATTCGTGCGCCTGCTCACGCAAGCCATCCGCCAGCTGGCGAACCTCGGCCAGACTGCGCGAGAGCTCCAGGATTTCCATGCGGCTGCGAAAGGTCGCCACCGCTCCTTCGACCTGTCCATCCACCACGATGGGCACGCGGTTGACCACCACCAGTTGCTCGCCGACCCAGGTTTCCCGGTCATATTGGGCTTCTCCTGTGCGCAGCACATCGGACAGTCGGGAGTGGGGCAGCGCCTCGCGAATGTCCTGGCCCGCCGGATCCCGGTCCTCTGCACCGGGAATGAAACGCCTGGCAACGGCATTGGCGAGGGTGATGCGACCTTGCGCGTTGACCGCCACCAGGCCTTCATGCATGGACTGAAGGATCGCGTCTTTTTCCTGCAGACGCCTGGCAATCTCGTGCGGCTCCAGGCCAAGGATGGCCCGCTGGAAGCGGCGCGCAATCCAGACAGCGCCCAGCAGCCCCAGACAGGCGGTTGCCAGCATCAGCATGAGGTTGGACCGCATGTCCGCGGCAATCTTTTCCTTGATCTCGCTGGCCAGAAACCCGACCGAAACCACCCCGATGATGGCTCCGTCGCCGTTGCGAACCGGGACTTTGCCCCGGATCGAAGGACCCAGAGATCCGGTGGCCCGTGACACGTACTCGGCGCCTTCAATCAGGGCGGGATCGTTGTCCTCACCCACCATGCGAGCGCCAATCCGATCCGGCAAGGGATGGGAGTAGCGGATGCTGTCACGATTGCCCACCACGATGAAGCTGGCACCTGTCTGCACCCGCACCCGCTCCGCCAGTGGTTGTATGGACGCCGCCGGATCCGCGCTGTCAAACGCATCCACCAGCATCGGATTCGACGCCAGGGTGCGGGCCACGCTCAGGGCGCGCTGGCCGATCTGGTCTTCCATCAGCGCCGCATAGCGCTGGTTGAGGTAGTGACCCTGTATCGCCAGCATGAAAACCAGCAGCGAACCGACCAGAAGAACCATTTGGGCACGAAAGCCCGGCCGCCATCGCCGCACGGACGAAGACGGATCCTGATCGGAAGCTGCCAGTGTCTTCATCGGTCGGATTCTGACGGCTGCCTGCGCTGGTGTCATCAGCCCGGCGCCTGGTGGCAGCCCATGCCGAAACGCTACTGCATGGCCTGGACACCCGCCACCAGCCAGCGACCTTTGTCGTCCTTGGGTCGGGTGATGTTCCAGAGCTCCCGGAACGGATTGGGGCCGGCGCCGATACCTTCGCGCATCAGCCCGGAAAACTCGACGCTGGCCAGAAAACTGTCGGGCAACTCCTCGATGCCCAGCAGTTTGGCATCGATCATCACCACCTCGGAAACCGCGTCATCGCGACCCCCTGCACGCTCCCGCTCGGCCAGCTGCGTCTGCACTTCGGCCAGCATCGGTTCGGTCATCATGGCCCGAAGCGCCGCCACATCGGCGCGATCCCAGGCCGCCTGCAAGGCCACGAAATGCGCCTTGGAGTCACGCAAAAAACCTTCCACGTCGAACCCCCGTGGCAGCCGCTCCAGCAGACTGGCGGGTAGGCCATGCAACGGTACAGAAGCCATCGGTTCCACCACAGCCGACTGCTCCCAAGGCCTGGCCGAAGCATCGTTGCCGACGTTCAGGGGGCTGTACTGGGCCGGCAAAACCGGGTCGAACTGCGAATGGCCTGTCTGGCGCGGCCTGGCAGTCCCCCGGTTGCGGTACAAGCCCCGCTTCAACGAGACCCCAAGGCCCACCAGACTCAGGGCAACCACCAGACCGAACAGAGCCGTCCAGACCCCCCATGGCGAGCCCCCGTCGGGGGCAGATTCGGCGGCGCGGGCCGTGGCGGACAGGGTGATGCCGGTCATCACCCCTGGTGCGCCGACCAAGGCACTTAAAAAACGATTCATCCCTGTCTCCTGTGACCACCTGTTACTTCGGCGGCTCTTGAACCGACTTGAAACGGACTACCGTTTCTTCATCAACATTTGATCCCCAGATGCAGTGCCACCACACCCCCGGTCAGGTTGTGCACGTCCACGTGACCGAACCCGGCCTGCTTCATCATCTGGCGCAGCTCTTCCTGCCCCGGATGCATGCGAATCGACTCGGCCAGGTAGCGGTAGCTGTCGGCGTCTCCGGCCACCCAGCGCCCCAGACGGGGCAGCACGCTGAAGGAGTACCAGTCGTACGCTTTCTCCAGCGGCTTGGCCACCTTGGAGAACTCCAGCACCAGCAGCTTGCCGCCCGGTCGCAGCACCCGGTGCATTTCGGCCAGGGCCTGATCCTTGTGGGTCATGTTGCGCAGGCCGAAGGCCACCGAGACGATGTCGAAACTGCCGTCGGCAAACGGCAGCTTCTCCGCATCGCAGACCGTCGACGGCAGGACGACGCCTTCATTGAGCAGGCGGTCGCGCCCTTCGCGCAGCATGGCTTCGTTGATGTCGGTGTGCACCACCAGCCCGGTGGGTCCGACCTGTCGCGCTAATCCGAGTGAGAGGTCTCCCGTACCCCCGGCGATGTCCAGCACCTGGTCCCCGGGCTGGGCCTGCGCCACCGTCAAGGTGTAACGCTTCCAGAGCCTGTGCAGCCCGGCCGACATCAGGTCGTTCATCAGGTCGTATCTGGGCGCCACCGAGTCGAAGACACTGCGCACCCGCTGCGCCTTCTCGCGCTCGTCAACCGTCTTGAATCCGAAATGAGTCTGGGCCATGCAGCAATCCTACGCCTTCAATGGCTGCTGCAGGCGCCTCCTGCCTTCACAGGCATGGCTGTATCGCGATCCACCCCCGCAGCCTGCAGTCTGGCGTTGTAATCGGCCCACAGTTCGTCCTGGCGCGACCCCAGGAAATGCAGGTAATCCCAGGAATAGATGCCCGACTGGTGTCCGTCGCTGAAGGCGGGCTGGATGGCATAGTTGCCCACCGGCTCCAGGGCGGTGATGTCCACGTTGCGCTTGCCGGTCTGCAGTACCTCCTGGCCGGGGCCGTGTCCCTGCACCTCGGCCGAAGGCGAATACACGCGCATCAGCTCAAAGGGCAGACGGAAGGTCTGGCCGTCGGAGAAGGCGATTTCCAGCACGCGTGACGCGCTGTGCACCGTGATGTCCAACGGCGTCGGGGTGTTCTTTTCCAGTCCTGCCATCTTCCTGTCTCCTTGATTCAGACCAGCACGCGCTCGATGCCGCCCTGGTTGGCCTTCGACACGTATTCGGGCAGCCAGTTCTCGCCCAGGATCTGCCGCGCCATTTCGACCACGATATAGTCGGCCTCCAGCAGGCCATTGGTCAGGTCGTCGCCGTAGCGGCTGAGACCCTGAAGACAGCTCGGGCAGGAAGTCAGGATCTTCACATTGCCTGCGGGCGCCACCGCCCCGGACGCGCGCAGGGCCTCCTCGCCCTTGCGAATTTCCTCTTCCTTGCGAAAGCGGATCTGGGTCGAGATGTCGGGCCGGGTCACCCCCAGCGTGCCGGATTCCCCGCAACAGCGCTTGCTCTCCAGCACCCCGTCGCCCACCAGGGCCTTGACGGTCTTCATCGGATCCTGCAGCTTCATCGGGCTGTGGCAGGGGTCGTGGTAGAGGAAACCGCCCTGCCCGGCCGGCAGCGTGATGCCTTTCTCCAGCAGGTACTCGTGGATATCGATGATGCGGCAGCCTGGGAAAATCTTGTCGAACTCGTAGCCCTGCAACTGGTCGTAGCAGGTGCCGCAGCTGACCACCACGGTCTTGATGTCCAGGTAATTGAGGGTGTTGGCCACGCGGTGGAACAGCACGCGGTTGTCGGTGATGATTTTCTCGGCCTTGTCGAACTGGCCCGAGCCACGCTGCGGGTAGCCGCAGCACAGGTAGCCGGGCGGCAGCACGGTCTGGACTCCCGCGTGCCACAGCATGGCCTGGGTGGCCAGGCCCACCTGGCTGAACAGGCGCTCGGAGCCGCAGCCCGGAAAATAGAACACCGCCTCGGTCTCGGTGGTGGTGGCCTGCGGGTTGCGGATGATCGGAACGTAGTCCTTGTCCTCGATGTCCAGCAACGCGCGCGCGGTCTTCTTGGGCAGGCCACCGGGCATCTTCTTGTTGATGAAGTGGATCACCTGCTCTTTCACCGGCGCCGGCCCCAGGGTGGCCGGCGGGGCCGAGGTCTGCTTGCGCGCCAGCCGCTGCAGCAGCTCGTTGGCCAGCCGCTGGGCCTTGAATCCGACATCGACCATGGCCGTGCGCATGAACTTGATGGTCTCGGGCCGGGTGGCGTTGAGGAAGAACATCGCCGCCGCGTTGCCTGGGCGGAAGCTCTTCTGGCCCATCTTGCGCAGCAGGTTGCGCATGTTCATGGTCACGTCGCCAAAATCGATCTTGACCGGGCATGGCGTGTAGCACTTGTGGCAGACCGTGCAATGGTCGGCCACGTCCTCGAACTCGTGCCAGTGCTGCACGCTGATGCCCCGGCGCGTCTGCTCTTCATACAGGAAGGCCTCGATCAGCAGCGAGGTCGCCAGGATCTTGTTGCGCGGGCTGTAAAGCAGGTTGGCGCGCGGCACATGGGTGGCACAGACCGGCTTGCACTTGCCGCAGCGCAGGCAGTCCTTGACCGAATCCGCGATGGCGCCGATGTCGCTCTGCTGCATGATCAGCGATTCGTGCCCCATCAGGCCGAAGCTGGGCGTGTAGGCGTGCGACAGGTCCGCGCGGCGCAGGTTGGCGTCCTGCGCCAGGGCCGGCATGTCGCCCATGTCGCGCAGCAGCTTGCCTTTATTGAAGCGCCCCTGCGGATCCACCAGGGCCTTGTAGCGGGCAAACGGCGCCAGCTCGTCGTCCGACAGGAACTCCAGCTTGGTGATGCCGATGCCGTGTTCACCCGAGATCACGCCATCGAGGCTGCGGGCCAGGGTCATGATCCGTGCCACCGCTTCGTGCGCGGTCTGCAGCATCTCGTAGTCGTCGCTGTTGACCGGGATGTTGGTGTGCACGTTGCCGTCACCGGCGTGCATGTGCAGGGCCACCCAGACACGGCCCTTGAGGACGCGCTTGTGGATCGCGCTGCACTCGGCCAGGATGGGGCCGAAGGATCCGCCCGAGAAGATCTGCTGCAGCGGCGCGCGCAGCTGGGTTTTCCAGCTGGCCCGCAGCGTGTGGTCCTGCAGCTGGGGGAACAGTGTCTCGACATCGTGCAACCAGCCGCTCCACAGGCCACGCACCTCGCCCACCAGCGCCAGCGCCTGCTGCACCCGATCCTCCAGCAGTTCGGCGCTGGGAATTTCGCTGGCGTCGTCGGTCTTGCCCAGCGGCAGATTGCCCCGAGAGAAGAAGGCCTGCAGTTCGTCACACAGCCGGATCTTGTTGCGCAGCGAGAGCTCGATGTTGATGCGCTCGATGCCCAGGGTGTACTCACCCATGCGGGGCAGCGGAATCACCACGTCTTCGTTGATCTTGAAGGCATTGGTGTGCTTGGAGATGGCCGCGGTGCGTTTGCGGTCCAGCCAGAACTTCTTGCGGGCCTCGGGGCTGATGGCCACAAAGCCCTCGCCACTGCGCGAATTGGCAATGCGGATGACCTCACTGGTGGCCCGAGCCACGGCGTCGGCGTCGTCACCCACGATGTCGCCGATCAGCACCATCTTGGGCAGGCCACCGTTGCCCTTCTTGCTCTTGGTCGCATACCCGACCGCCTTCAGGTAACGGTCGTCCAGATGTTCCAGACCGGCCAGCAGCGTGCCCGAGCGTTTCTGCTCGGCAAACATGAAGTCCTTGATCTCGACGATCGAGGGGACGCCCTCCCGGGGGTTGCCGAAAAACTCCAGGCAGACCGTGCGCACGTGCTCCGGCATGCGGTGCACCAGCCAGCGTGCGCTGGTGATCAGGCCGTCGCAGCCTTCCTTCTGGATGCCGGGCAGACCACTGAGAAACTTGTCGGTCACATCCTTGCCCAGGCCTTCCTTGCGGAAGGTGCGGCCCGGAATCTCCAGCCGCTCGGTGCGGATCAGGGTGCGGCCATCGGCCTGGAAGTACTGCAGCTCGAAGGTGGCGACTTCGGCGTCATGGATTTTTCCCAGGTTGTGGTCCAGCCGCCGCACCTCCAGCCACTGCGCATCGGGCGTGACCATGCGCCAGCTGATCAGATTGTCCAGCGCCGTGCCCCAGAGCACCGCCTTCTTGCCGCCGGCGTTCATGGCGATGTTGCCGCCGATGCAGGATGCTTCGGCACTGGTGGGGTCGACCGCGAACACAAAGCCGGCGCGTTCGGCTGCATCGGCCACACGCTGGGTCACCACGCCCGCTTCGGTCCAGACCGTGGGCAGGGGCTCGTCGTGCCCGGGTACCACGACCCGCTCGACCTCGCTCATGGCTTCGAGCTTCTCGGTGTTGATGACCACGCTCTTCCAGGTCAGCGGTATGGCGCCGCCTGTGTAGCCGGTGCCGCCGCCACGCGGAATGATGGTCAGGCCCAGCTCGATGCAGCCCTGCACCAGGCCCGCCATCTCGGCCTCGGTGTCGGGCGTGAGCACCAGGAAGGGGTATTCGACCCGCCAGTCGGTGGCGTCGGTGACATGCGAAACGCGCGAGAGACCGTCGAACTTGATGTTGTCGGCCGCCGTCAGGCGCCTGAGCACACGCCGTGCCCGCTGGCGCAGTTCGCCCATGTCGTCGAACGAACGGGCAAACCGGCTCACACACGCCCGGGCTGCATCCAGCAGCTCGCCCACCAGGGCGTCACGCGCCGGATCGTCCTGGGGGGTGCGGCGCTTCTGCACTTCGCCCAGGCGGTGCTGCAAGGCCTCGACCAGTTGCCGACGCCGCTTGGGCGTTTCCAGCAGGTCATCCTGCAGGTAGGGGTTGCGCTGCACCACCCAGATGTCACCCAGGACTTCGTACAACATGCGCGCCGATCTGCCGGTGCGCCGCTCCCCCCGCAACTCGTCCAGCAGCGCCCAGGCACGCTCACCCAGCAGACGGATCACGATCTCCCGGTCGGAAAACGAGGTGTAGTTGTAAGGGATCTCGCGCAGCCGCGGGGCCTCGCTGGCAGCGGCATCGATGAGCGGAAGCGGTGTGGGAGCGTTCATGTGGGGCAACGGCGGCCGGCAAGGGGCGCTGGACCGCAGATGGTACCGCAGCGCAACATACACCCACTTTGTTCATGGAAACCATCATCCTCAAGAGGGAGCACGGATTGCCCTCTTGATTTGGGGTATCGGCCGCCGGTTGTCTGCAGACCACAAGCCTGAGGATGTTTGGTCCGGGTGGCTCGAACCCGAATCCTCCTGCAAGGGAAGCCCGGCCGCATGGGTGAGCTGCCAGCAAGTTCAAGCACTGCTAAGCTCAAAAAATGACACTCAAATCTCGCATCGACTGGCCCTACCCGCACTGGATTGCCCACCGGGGCGCTGGCCCGCTGGCGCCGGAGAACACTCTGGCCGCCTTTCGGCTGGGCGCGTCACATGGCTACCGCATGTTCGAATGCGACGCCAAACTCAGCGCCGACGGTGTCGTTTTCCTGCTTCACGACGATGATCTCGACCGCACCACCAGCGGCCGGGGCCTCGCAGGCACACAGCCATGGTCGACCCTGAGCCGTCTGGATGCGGGCGGGTGGCACAGCCCGCGATGGACCGGCGAGCCCCTGTGCACCCTGGAAAACCTGGCCCGGTGGTGCCTGGCCAACCGGCTGATGCTCAACATCGAGATCAAGCCCACCCCCGGTCTGGAAGAAGAGACCGGGCGCCAGGTCGCGGCCCTGGCCGACGCGCTGTGGAAGACTGCGCCGGACGCCGCCCCCCCATTGCTGACCTCGTTTCGGCCGGAATCCCTGCTCGGCGCCAAGGCGGTGGCACCGGGCCTGCCGCGGGGACTCCTGCTTGACAGCCCGTGGCCAGGCTGGCTCGAAATCGCCCGGAACCTGGGCTGTCGCGCCGTCGTCTGCGACCAGTTGCTCTGGAATCCCGAACGCGTGGGCGCCGTGCGCGGGGCGGGGATGCGCTGCCTGGCCTACACGGTGAACGACGACGATGAGGTTCGGCGTCTGCAGGGCCTGGGACTCGACGGACTGATCACCGACCGGGTGGACCGCTACTCCCCGGCGTGAGGGTTGCGCGTCATCGTCCCCGCCACCACCAGACCAGTGTGCCCTGAACCACCACCATCGCGGCGTAGGTCGCCATGCGGCCATCTCGCCCGAACCAGATCAGGCCCGCCAACAGCACCAGTACACCGGCCAGCGCCAACCAGGCCAATGCCACCCAGCGCGCGCGGCCACGCCGCCTGAAGGCCACACCCGGCCACAGCAACAGCGACACCAGCGCGGCGGGGGCCATGAAGCCACCCAGGTGCCAGACCAGGTCCAGCACGGTCACAGGCGCCGCCCCGCGGCAGGGCCGGTGGATGAGGCCTGCACAGCACCGTCGGAACGGAACCGGTCCCGCGTGGCGGACTTCTTGGTCATAAGCGGTCGATTTTATAATCCGCCCATGTCTGTCTGGGCCCTGGGCATCAACCACCACACCGCACCGCTGGACCTGCGCGGGCGGTTTGCCTTTGCCTTGGACCAGATCCAGCCTGCCCTTCACGGCTACCGCCAGAGCCTGAGCCGCCAGCCGGAAGCCACCCTGCTGTCCACCTGCAACCGCACCGAGCTGTACGGGGCCGGAGACCAGTCGGCGGTCGAACCGACGCTGGAGTGGCTCGCCCGGACCGGCGGTGTCAGCACCCATGTGCTCAAGGACCATGCCTACATCCTGCGCGAGGACCAGGCGGCCCGACACGCTTTCAGAGTGGCCAGCGGTCTCGACAGCATGGTGCTGGGCGAGCCCCAGATCCTCGGCCAGATGAAGGATGCGGTGCGCGCGGCCGAGGACGCGGGCGCCCTGGGCAGCACACTGCACCAGCTGTTCCAGCGCTCGTTTGCGGTGGCCAAGCAGGTGCGTACGTCCACCGAGATTGGTGCCCACTCCATCAGCATGACCGCCGCCGCCGTGCGACTGGCCGGGCAGCTGTTCGAAGACCTGCGCGACATCCGGGTGCTGTTCGTGGGTGCCGGCGAAATGATCGAGCTGGCGGCCACCCATTTCGCCGCCAAGACCCCCAAGTCCATGGCCATCGCCAACCGGACCCTGGAGCGCGGAGAGAAACTCGCCCTGCGTTTCGGCGGCGAGGTCATGCGCCTGTCCGATGTGCCGGACCGGCTGCACGAGTTCGACGCCGTCATCAGCTGCACGGCCAGCACCCTGCCCATCATCGGGCTGGGTGCTGTCGAGCGGGCTCTCCGGAAGCGACGCCACCGTCCGCTCTTCATGGTCGACCTGGCGGTACCACGTGACATCGAGATCGAGGTCAAGGCGCTCGACGATGTCTACCTCTACACCGTGGATGACCTCGCCAGCGTGGTCCAGACCGGCAAGGACAACCGCCAGGCCGCGGTGGCCCAGGCCGAGGCGATCATCGATGCGGGTGTGCTCAGCTTCATGCACTGGATGGAACAACGCGATCCGGACACCGGCATCGTCCCGCTGATCCGGCGCATCAACGCCCAGGCCGACGAATGGCGCGACCTGGAAATGGCGCGGGCGCGCAAACTGCTGGCCAGGGGTGAGCCGGTCGACGCCGTGCTCGAAGCCCTCTCGCGCGGTCTGACCCAGAAAATGCTGCACGGCACCCTGGCCGAGTTGCGCTCGGGCGATCACAACACCCGGGTCGCCACCGCCCAGACCGTCTCGCGCCTGTTCCTGCGCGACAAGTCCTAGGTCCTCCCCTTGCCCATGCCAGGCCGGATCGGCGCTGGCCCTCCCGCATGAAACCCTTTGTTCGCGACACCCTCCTGCGCCAGCGTGCCCGTCTGCACGAGCTGGATGCGCGGCTGTCCGCCTCCGACGTCACCGACGACATCGAACGGTTTCGCGACCTCAGCCGTGAACATGCCGATCTGACGGGGGTGGTCGAACGCTTCGAGCGATTCCAGCAGCGCGAGTCGGACCTGCGGGCCGCACAGGCCATGCAGGACGACCCGGAAATGGCCGATCTGGCCCGAGAGGAAATGGACGAAGCCGAAACCGAGCTGCAACAGCTCGAAGAAGAACTGCAGCAACTGCTGCTGCCCCGGGACCCGGACGACGACCGCCCGGCCTTTGTCGAAATCCGTGCCGGCACCGGCGGCGATGAGTCGGCCCTGTTCGCGGGCGATCTGGCCCGCATGTACACCCGCTACGCCGACAGCCAGGGCTGGACGACCGAGATCGTGAGCGAGTCACCGAGCGAACTGGGCGGCTACAAAGAGGTGGTGCTCCGGGTGGCAGGGCGGGGTCCGGGAGCCAGGGTCTACGGCCAGCTCAGGTTCGAGTCGGGCGGGCACCGGGTGCAGCGCGTGCCAGTCACCGAGACCCAGGGGCGCATCCACACCAGTGCGGCCACGGTGGCGGTGATGCCCGAACCCGACGAGGCAGAAGCGGTCCGGCTCAACCCGGCCGAGCTGCGCATCGACACCTACCGGGCCAGTGGCGCCGGGGGCCAGCACATCCAGAAGACCGACTCGGCGGTGCGCGTGACGCACCTGCCCACCGGCATCACCGCCGAATGCCAGGACGGCCGCTCCCAGCACAGCAACAAGGCCAAGGCCCTGCAGGTGCTGGCGGCCCGCCTGCAGGAAAAGGAGCGCAGCGAGCGCGCAGCCCGAGAAGCCGCCACGCGCAAGGGCCTGATCGGCAGCGGCGACCGCAGCGACCGCATCCGCACCTACAACTTCCCGCAGGGGCGCCTCACCGATCACCGCATCAACCTCACGCTCTACAAGCTGGCACAGGTGCTCGAGGGAGACCTGGGCGACGTGATCCGCGCCCTGCAGGTGGCGCGGGGTGCCGAGCTCCTGTCCGAACTGGAACAGAAGGCATGACGCTGCTGGATGCCTTGACACAGGCGGCCGCTGCCGGTCTGGACCGGCTGGATGCCCAGATGCTGGTGCTGCACGCACTGGGCCGCTCGCCGCACGACAGGGCCTGGCTGATCGCGCACGACAGCGACCCCTTGCCTTGCGACGCCGCTGCGCTCTGGGACGCGCTGGTGCAGCGCCGGCAGGCCGGCGAGCCGGTGGCCTACCTGCTGGGTCGGCGGGAATTCGCCGGTCTGACCCTGGCAGTCGATTCCCGCGTGCTGGTGCCCCGCCCGGACACCGAAGTGCTGCTCGAATGGGCTCTGGATGTGCTGCCGCCTCCCGGCTCAACCGCCCGGCTGCTCGATCTCGGAACGGGCAGCGGTGCCATCGCCCTGGGTGTGGCGTCCCGGCGGCCCGACGCCCAGGTAACGGCCACCGATGCCAGCAGCGACGCGCTGGCGGTCGCCCAGGCCAACGCCCGGCGGCTGGACCTGCCCGTGCGTTTCCTCCAGGGCAGCTGGCTGGCCGCCGTACCGGGGGAACGCTTCCAGGTGATCGTGAGCAACCCCCCCTACATCGCCGAAGGCGACCCGCACCTGGATGCCCTGGGCCACGAGCCGCGCTTGGCCCTCACGGCCGGTGCCGATGGTCTGGACGACCTGCGCCGCATCATCGCCAGCGCCCCCGACCACCTGATGACGGGAGGGTGGCTGCTGCTGGAACACGGATTCGACCAGGCCACCGCCGTCCGAGGGCTGTTGCGAGACGCCGGCTTGGGCGCTGTCAACAGCCGCACCGACCTTGCGGGCATCGAACGCTGCAGTGGCGGGCAGCTGCCCCGGCATAGATAATCAAATGTTTCGGCGGGTGATGTCCCGCTTCCGGACAGCAAGGACTCCAGCACCATGAGCGACACCCAGACCCAGATCGACCAGTTGGTCAAGAACCACGAGATCGTGCTCTTCATGAAGGGCTCCGCCAGCTTCCCGATGTGCGGCTTTTCCGGCCGCGCCATCCAGATCCTCAAGGCCTGCGGCGTCGATCCGCGCCAACTGACCACGGTCAACGTGCTGGAAGACGACGCCATTCGCCAGGGCATCAAGGACTACAGCAACTGGCCCACCATTCCGCAGCTGTACGTGCGGGGCGAATTCATTGGCGGCTCGGACATCATGATGGAGATGTACCAGTCGGGCGAGCTGCAGCAGGTCATCAGCGGTCAGGCCTGACCATCCGTGCGGATGGCGGCTCGCCCCACCGCACGCGAACTCCGTCACACCCACCCCGAATGACAGGGATTGATCCGCTTTACTGCGGTTTTTCCTGCCTTGAGGGTGGGCATGAGATGTGCTTGAATGAAGGCGTACCTGCTTTCGTCCTGGAGGTCTCATGAGCTCTCGCAGTCTGGTGACAACCCCCGCCCTGGGCCTGCCGATTGCCCAGATGCGCAGCGTCTACGACGCCGATGCGGTCGAACGCAAGCTGGCCAAGCTGCAGGCCAGCGGCAACGAGCGCGAATACGAGAGCCTGCGCAACACCTGGCAACGCATGCTGGAGCGCGGTCCACAGCGTTTTGCGGTCAAGCCATCGGGCGTGCCCGACATGGCGCCCCTGTACGAACTCCTGCCCAACTTCACCGAGGTGCTCGATGACGTCAAGCGCCATGTGGCCCTGAGCCAGGACAGCCACGACAGCCTGGAAGTCACCCCCATCCTGCTGCTGGGTCCCCCTGGTGTGGGCAAGACCCATTTCGCCCGCCAGATGGCCGATCTGCTGGGCACCGGCATGAACCTGATTCCCATGAGCTCCATGACGGCCGGCTGGCTGCTCTCCGGTTCCTCATCGCAATGGAAAGGCGCCAAGCCCGGCAAGGTGTTCGAGGCCCTGGTCGACGGCCAGTACGCCAATCCGGTCATTGTGGTCGACGAGATCGACAAGGCCAGCGGCGACGCCCAGTACGACCCGCTCGGAGCCCTTTACAGCCTGCTGGAGCACGACACCGCCCAGAGCTTCGTCGACGAATTTGCCGAAGTGCCGATCGACGCCAGCCAGGTGATCTGGGTCACCACCGCCAACGACGAACGCGGCATCCCCGAACCCATTCTCAACCGCATGAACGTGTTCGAGATCGCGCCGCCCTCGCTGGATGCCGCGCGCAAGATCGCGGCCCACCTGTACCGGGGCATCCGAGGCGAGCACGACTGGGGGCAGCGCTTCGACCCGGAGCCACCCGAGGACGTGCTGGACCAGCTGGCCCAGCTGGCCCCGCGCGAGATGCGGCGCGCCCTCATGACGGCCTTCGGCAACGCGCGGCTCGACAGCCGTTACACCCTGGAAGACGGGGATCTGCCCCGCCAGGGCCAGGGTCGGGGAAAAATCGGCTTCCTGCAGTGAGGCGCCCGATCACGCGTCCGGATG
This sequence comes from uncultured Burkholderiales bacterium, assembly GCA_937873395.1. Lineage (GTDB taxonomy): Bacteria > Pseudomonadota > Gammaproteobacteria > Burkholderiales > Burkholderiaceae_C > Hydrogenophaga. The sequence continues at coordinate 58,063 of CALMYH010000106.1, read as the reverse complement.
CACCCAGTGGCGGGCTGCCGCGTAGACGGCATTGGGGTATTCGCTGCGTCCCCGGCTCCCGTTGTAACGTCCCAGCGCCATGAAGGTGTCCTGACGCTCGCGATCCAGGTAATGCCTCAGGATGACGCAGCCAAAGCGCAGGTTGACGCGCATGTCGAACAGCCTGCTCACGTCGCCGTCGCCGATCAGGCGAGCCCAGAACGGCATGATCTGCATGTAGCCGCGGGCGCCGACGCGCGAGATGGCGAACTTGCGGAACGCGCTTTCCACCTGGATCAGGCCCAGCACCAGCGTGGTGTCCAGTTGCGCGCGACGGGTCTCGTACCAGACCGTCTGCAGGAACTCGATGCGGGTCTGGAAATCCGGCTTGCGGCGGTGCAGCCGATCGCTGGTGGCGCCCAGCCAGCGCAGGTAGGCGAGGCGTCGTTCGGTGTCGGCAAAGACCGGCACCGGCGGCTCACTGTGCGCAATGGCCGCGCTGAGGGCGGTACGCACCGAATCGGCCAGCGGCTCTTCCAGTTGACCGCCGGCATGCACCGGTCTGGTGCCGAGCAGACCGCTGACACCCACCGCTGCGACACCGCCGAGCCAGTCGCGGCGGAGCCACAGGTTCCGGCCTGGCGCGGCACTCACGCCGAAACGCGCCCCCGGACGAAGGCCAGGGCGTCGGTCGCCGGCACCTTGGTCGCCGCGGCATCGCGGCGGTGCTGGTACTCGACCATGCCTTCTTTCAGGCCCCGGTCGCCGATGGTCACGCGGTGTGGCACCCCGATCAGTTCCCAATCCGCAAACATGGCACCCGGGCGCTCACCGCGGTCGTCCAGGATCACGTCCACCCCCGCGGCCAACAGGCCGGCGTAAAGCTCGTCGGCGGCGGCCTTGACCGCCTCGCTGCGATCCGCGCCCACCGGACACACCACCACGGTGAAGGGCGCCAGGGCATCGGGCCAGATGATGCCGCGCTCGTCGTGGTTCTGTTCGATGGCCGCTGCCGGCAGACGCGTGATGCCGATGCCATAGCAGCCCATCTCGAAGTGCCTGGGCTTGCCGTCGGTGTCCAGGAAGGTGGCGTTCATGGCCTGGCTGTACTTGGTGCCCAGGTAGAACACATGGCCGACCTCGATGCCGCGCTCGATGGCCAGCGCCCCCTGGCCATCGGGCGACGGGTCACCCTCGACCACGTTGCGTATGTCGGCCACGCAGTCGGGCTCGGGCAGGTCGCGGCTCCAGTTCACGCCGGTGAGGTGAAAGTCCAGCTCGTTGGCGCCGCAGATCCAGTCGGCCATCACCGCCACCTCGCGGTCGGCCACGATTCGGAGCGGCTGCTTCAGGCCGATGGGGCCGAGGTAGCCTGGCTTGCAGCCGAAATGGGCCTCGATCTCGGGCACCGTGGCAAAACGGAAACCCTTGTCCAGGCCGGGCACCTTGCCCACCTTGACCTCGTTCATGTCATGGTCACCGCGCAACAGCAACAGCCAGACCTGGCTCCGGGCCACCTCACCGGCTTCGTTCAGTTCGTCGGTGGCCAGCACCAATGACTTGACCGTGGTGGCCAGCGGCACGCCCAGCAGTTCAGCGACGTCTGCGCAGGTGGCCTTGCCCGGCGTGGGTGTGCGGGTCATCGGGTTGGCTGGCGCAGGGCGCGGGCCGGCCGGCGGCAGCGCTTCGGCCTTCTCGAGGTTGGCCGCATAGTCGCTGCCCGGACAGTACACGATGGCATCCTCGCCGGTGGCGGCGATCACCTGGAACTCTTCGCTCAGATCACCCCCGATCGCACCGCTGTCGGCCGCCACGGCCCGGTAACGCAACCCGAAGCGGTCGAAGATGCGGCGGTAGGCGGCCGCCATGCCCTGGTAGCTCGCCTTGGCGCCTGCTTCGTCCCGGTCGAAGGAATAGGCATCCTTCATGATGAACTCGCGCCCGCGCATCAGGCCAAAACGCGGCCGACGCTCATCCCTGAACTTGGTCTGGATCTGGTAGAGGTTTTTGGGCAGCTGCTTGTAGCTCCGGAATTCCTGCCGCGCCACGTCAGTGACCACTTCCTCACTGGTGGGCTGCACCACAAAGTCGCGCTCGTGGCGGTCCTTGATACGCAGCAGTTCGGGCCCCATCTTTTCAAAGCGCCCGGTCTCCTGCCAGAGCTCGGCCGGCTGCACCACCGGCATCGTCATCTCGACGGCGCCGGCCCGGTTCATCTCCTCACGCACGATGCGCTCCACCTTCTGGATCACCCGCAAGCCCATGGGCATGTAGCTGTAGATGCCGGCGCCCAGCTTCTTGATCATGCCCGCCCGGGTCATGAGCCGGTGGCTGACCACCTCGGCATCGGCAGGGGCTTCCTTGAGGGTGGAGATCAGAAACTGGGAGGCTTTCATGGAATGGGTGCAGGCCGCTCAGGCGGCTCGTGGAAACAGGCGGGAAACGCAGAAATGCGTCATGTGTCGGGTGTGTGACCGGGGCTTGCCCCGCTTCGCAATTTCCACACCGCGATGCATAATGAACACAGTTCAAAATTTGGGGTCGATTATGCTTGACAGAGAAGGCTTCAGGCCCAATGTCGGCATCATTCTGCTCAACCAGAAAAACCAGGTGTTCTGGGGCAAGCGCATCCGCTCGCACTCCTGGCAGTTTCCCCAAGGGGGCATCGATCGGGGAGAGACGCCCGAGCAGGCGATGTACCGGGAGCTGCACGAAGAGATCGGTCTTCGTCCGGAACACGTGGCCATCGTGGCTCGCACACGCGACTGGTTGCGCTACGAGGTGCCGGACCGATTCATTCGCCGGGACGCGCGTGGGCATTACAAGGGCCAGAAGCAGATCTGGTACCTGCTTCGTCTCGTTGCCCAGGACTGGCACCTGAACCTGCGTGCCAGCAACCATCCGGAATTCGACGCCTGGCGCTGGCACGACTATTGGGTTCCGCTGGACGTGGTGGTCGAGTTCAAGCGCGGCGTGTACGAAATGGCGCTCACCGAGCTGGCGCGCTACCTGCCTCGCAGTGACACCCGCAACCGCTACCTGCGCAGCGGCATGCGCCAGCGCCCTGGCGACGAGGCCGTCGGTGTGCGGACACACCCCGGCGTGCAGGCCCAGATCGAGTTGCCACCGGGCGGGAGTTTCGACCCGGATCCGCAGCGTCGCTGAACGCCAGAATGGCCTTCGGGCGCCGGTCAGGCCGGCATCAGGACCAGGTTGTCCCGATGGATCATTTCGGGCTCGGCGGCATAACCGAGCAGGCGCTCGAAATCGGCCGAAGAGCGTCGGCAGATGAGGCGCGCCTCGGAACTGGCGTAGTTGGCCAGTCCCCGGGCCACTTCCCGCCCCTCCGGGTCCCGGACCGCGATCACGTCTCCACGAGAGAAGTCTCCTGAGACGGCGACCATGCCGATCGGCAACAGGCTCTTGCCTTCGCTCACGAGCTTGTGCACGGCGCCGGCATCGACCGACACCGAACCGCGCAATTGCAGATGGTCGGCCATCCAGCGCTTGCGCGCCTGATTCTTTGGTGTCTGGGCCACCAGACAGGTTCCGATGGGTTCGCCGCCGGCCAGACGCTGCAGCACCTGGGGCTCACGACCCCAGGCAATCACCGTGCTCGCCCCCGAGCCGGCTGCACGCCTGGCAGCCAGGATCTTGGTGATCATGCCGCCCTTGCCGATGCCACTTCCGGCCCCACCCGCCATCGCCTCCAGGCGAGGGTCTCCCGCCCGCGCCACGTGCACAAATTCGGCCGTCGGATCGCGGCGCGGATCGGCCGTGTAAAGCCCCTTTTGGTCGGTCAGGATGATCAGCAGATCGGCCTCGATCAGGTTGGCCACGAGCGCGCCCAGGGTATCGTTGTCACCGAACTTGATCTCGTCGTTGACCACCGTGTCGTTCTCGTTGATGACCGGCACCACCTTCAGGTCGAGCAGGGTCAGCAGGGTGGAGCGCGCATTCAGATAACGTTCGCGGTCCGCCAGGTCGGCGTGCGTGAGCAGCACCTGGGCGCTGCCGACACCACAGGCCCTCAGCTTGGTCTCGTACATCTGCACCAGGCCCATCTGTCCCACGGCCGCAGCGGCCTGCAGTTCGTGGATCTCGCGCGGCCGCGTGGCCCAGCCCAGGCGCTTCATGCCTTCGGCCACCGCCCCGCTGCTGACCATCACCAGCTCTCGGCCCTGCTGAACCAGCGCCGCCAGCTGCTCGCTCCACTGTCCGATGGCCTGTTCATCCAGTCCCCGACCCTCATTGGTCACCAGACTGGAGCCCACTTTGACCACGATGCGGCGGGCCGTGCGCAACAACTGTGACGGGGACTCCGCCATGGACGAACTGACATCTGCAAGCATGGGTGTCAACGGATGGTTTCTGACGAACGAACAAACAGCCCCGAACGCTCAGGCCTCGGGCGACTGAAAACGGGGATCCACCTCCACCGGGGCCTGGGCCGCGGCATGAACCTGCGCAATGTGTTCATAGACCTTTTGCACCAGCAGCTCACACCCTTCGCGGGTGAGAGCCGATATCTCGAACACCGGCCCCTTGTAGCGCAATCGACGCACGATGTCGCGCACCCGTTCCTGCCGCTCCCCGGCCGGAACCATGTCCAGCTTGTTCAGCACCAGCCATCGGGGCTTGGCATGCAGCTTCGCATCGTACTTCTTCAGCTCGGTCACGATGGCGCGGGCCTGCTGGACCGGATCCACCGACTCGTCAAAGGGCGCCACATCGACCAGATGCAACAACAGGCGGGTGCGCTGGAGGTGGCGCAGGAACTGGTGCCCCAGCCCCGCTCCCTCGGAAGCGCCTTCAATCAGTCCGGGCACGTCCGCCACCACAAAACTCTTCTCCGGACCCACCCGCACCACACCCAGATTCGGGTGCAGCGTGGTGAAAGGGTAATCGGCAATTTTGGGTCGCGCGTTCGAGATGGCGGCGATCAGCGTCGACTTGCCGGCGTTGGGCATGCCCAGCAGACCGACATCGGCCAGCACCTTGAGCTCCAGACGCAAAGACTTGCGCTCGCCGGGCCAGCCCGGCGTCTTCTGCCGGGGCGCGCGGTTGGTCGAACTCTTGTAGTGCATGTTGCCGAAGCCACCGTCACCGCCCTTGGCGATCATCACCTCCTCGCCCGGAATCAGCAGCTCGTGCAGCACCGCGCCGGTGTCGGCGTCGCTGATGATGGTGCCGACCGGCATCTTCAGCACGATGTCATTGCCCTTGACCCCGAACATGTCCGAGCCCTTGCCGTGTTCGCCGCGCTGGGCCTCGAAACGGCGGGTGTAACGGAAGTCCACCAGCGTGTTCAGGCTGCTGTCGGCGACCGCGATCACATGCCCGCCGCGCCCGCCATCGCCGCCGTCCGGACCGCCGAACTCCTTGTACTTTTCATGCCGGAACGAGGCACAGCCGTTCCCGCCGTCGCCCGCGGCGACATCGATCGTGGCTTCGTCGACAAATTTCATGTCCGCTCCTGCAGAAAAACACGAAAGGCCCGCAACTGCGGGCCTTTGCTGGAAGGTGTCACCGTTTCCTCGCGCCAGCGGTCGTCACCCGATGCCGGGACCGCGAGGCCACATGGCGTCACACGGGGGTGATGCTCACCACCTGGCGATTGAGGGCGCCCTTGACAGCAAACGTCACGTGACCGTCCACCGTGGCAAACAGGGTGTGGTCCTTGCCCACGCCGACGTTGGTACCGGGGTGGAACTTGGTGCCGCGCTGGCGCACGATGATGGAGCCGGCGCTGACCAGTTCACCGCCGAAGGCCTTCACGCCGAGCATCTTGGGCTTGGAATCGCGCCCGTTTCGCGTAGAGCCGCCGCCTTTTTTCTGTGCCATTTCAAGTCACTCCTTATGCAGAGATCGCAGCAATCTGCAGCTCGGTGAAATTCTGCCGGTGCCCTTGGCGCTTCTGGTAGTGCTTGCGACGGCGCATCTTGAAGATGCGAACCTTTTCGCCACGACCGTGGGACACCACGGTGGCCTTGACTGTTGCGCCGGACACCAGGGGCGTACCGACCTTCAGTTCAGCGCCGTTGCCGACAGCCAGAACCTGGTCGATGACGATCTCCTGGCCCACATCCGCAGCAATCTGTTCTACTTTGATTTTTTCGCCAGCGGCAACGCGATACTGCTTGCCACCGGTTTTTATGACCGCGTACATATGAACCTTTCAGGTGATTCCCAGCCCTGACCTTTCGGCCTGAGCAAAGAACACATCAAAACCTGACAGACGGATTTCTGCCAAGCCCACTAGTTTACCACGGGCAGATCGGTCCGGCAAGCCACCGGCGCGCCTCACCACGCAGAGCCATCAAGGCACCCACCCGGGGCGCCGGCAGCCCCGCTTTCTATAATCGGCCGCATACGAAACCCCGCACCGGCTTGCCGCGGCCCCTCCAGCCTGTCATCTTGAACGCCCCCACCCCCAACACCTCCGTCCTCGACCTGCTGCAGGACGACATGAAGCGGGTCGATCAGGTCATTGCCGACCGCCTGACCTCCGATGTGCCCCTGGTCAGGGAAGTGGCCCAGTACATCATCTCGGCGGGTGGCAAACGCCTGCGACCGGCCCTCCTGCTGCTGGTCAGTGGCGCCCTCGGCAGCCAGCACCCCCAACGCCACGCACTGGCAGCCGTGGTGGAGTTCATCCACACCGCCACGCTGCTGCACGACGATGTGGTGGACGAGTCCACCTTGCGGCGCGGCCGAGACACGGCCAACGAGCGCTTCGGCAACGCCGCCAGCGTGCTGGTGGGCGACTTCCTGTACTCGCGCGCCTTCCAGATGATGGTCGACGTCGACAACATGCGCGTCATGCAAGTCTTGTCCGAAGCCACCAACGTCATCGCCGAAGGCGAGGTGCTGCAGCTGATGAACATGCACGACGCATCGCTGGATGAAGACGCCTACCTGAAGGTGATCCGCTCCAAGACCGCCAAGCTGTTCGAGGCCAGTGCACGCCTGGCGGCCATCCTGCACGGGTCCGATCCCGCCACAGAAACCGCTTGCGCCACCTACGGCCAGGCGCTCGGCACCGCTTTCCAGATCATCGACGACGTGCTGGACTACGAGGGACAGGCCGATGAACTCGGCAAGAATCTTGGCGACGACCTGCGAGAGGGCAAGGTCACCCTGCCCGTCATCTGCGCCCTCCGCACCGTGGAGGCGGGCGAGGGGCACCTGATCCGCCAGGCGATCGAGAATGGCGACCTGGCGAACCTGGACCGGATCCAGGCGATCATCCAGCGCAGCGGCGCCCTCGAACAAGCCCGCCACTGCGCCATGGCCGAAGCCGAACGGGCCGCGCAGGCAGTGCAACAACTGCCCGACAACAAGTACCGCTCGGCTTTGCTACAATTACCGGTTGCATCGCTTGAGAGGCGCACCTGATCGCGCCATCGAGCATGCCCTGCAGGACCCGGCCCTCAAGACCGGCCTGCTGTCAGATGGCCTTCCTGGAAGGCCCATCGGGGTGTAGCTTAGCCTGGTAGAGCGCTACGTTCGGGACGTAGAGGCCGGAGGTTCGAATCCTCTCACCCCGACCAGATTCATGAGTTGCCATGGCGGCGACCGCACAGCGCGCCACACGCGCCGCCCATCGCCAGCCGCTGCCCCGCTCGCAACGCCAAAACCACAGCAACCGGCAAATTCGGCACAAGTTGCGTCAATTGCGCTTCGCAAGTCGTTGATTTACGTTAGATTACGGGGTTATGGCGTCCATTGACACCCCGACCCAGGAAAGCTCGACCATGGCCTTGCCAGGCTTGGCGCGTGCACTCGTGGCTGCGGGCAAGCTGGGGCAGCGTGCCGCCGAAGATCTTTACAAGAAGGCCCAGAGCAGCCGGACCAGCTTCATCGCCGAGGTCACCAGTTCCGGTGCGGTCTCCGCGTTCGACATGGCGCACACCATGTCGACCGCGTTTGCGGCGCCCCTGCTTGACCTCGACGCGATCGACGCCGAGCGCCTCCCCAAGGGTCTGCTGGACCCCAAAATCTGTGCCGACTACCGCATCGTTGTGCTGAGCAAGCGCAACAACCGCCTGATGGTCGCCACTGCAGACCCGGCCGACTTGGCTGCCGCCGAGAAGATCAAGTTCGCCACCCAGATGGGTGTGGACTGGGTCATTGCCGAGTTCGACAAACTCAACAAGCTGGTGGAGTCCCTGACCACCAGCGCCGGCGAAGCGATCGACAACATTGTCGGCGGCGACTTCGAATTCGACGAGATGGCCACCGAGCCGACCACGGTGGAGACCAGCGACAAGACGTCCGAGGTCGAAGACGCTCCGGTGGTCAAGTTCCTGCACAAGATGCTGATCGATGCCTTCAACATGCGCGCATCGGATCTGCACTTCGAGCCCTACGAGCACCAGTACCGGGTGCGCTTCCGCATCGACGGTGAACTGCGCGAGATCGCGTCCCCCCCGATCGCCATCAAGGACAAGCTGGCTTCGCGCATCAAGGTCATCTCGCGCATGGACATCTCCGAGAAGCGGGTGCCCCAGGATGGCCGGATGAAGCTCAAGATCGGTCCCGACCGGGTGATCGACTTCCGGGTCAGCACACTGCCCACGCTGTTCGGCGAGAAGATCGTGATCCGTATCCTGGACCCGAGCAGCGCCAAGCTCGGCATCGATGCGCTGGGCTACGAACCGGAGGAAAAGGAGCGACTGCTCAATGCCATTTCCAGGCCTTATGGCATGGTTCTGGTAACCGGTCCGACCGGCTCGGGCAAGACGGTGTCGCTCTACACCTGCCTGAACCTGCTGAACAAGCCGGGGGTGAACATCTCGACGGCCGAAGACCCGTCGGAAATCAACCTGCCGGGCGTCAACCAGGTCAACATGAACGACAAGGCGGGGCTGACCTTTGCGGCCGCCCTCAAGGCATTCCTGCGTCAGGACCCGGACGTCATCATGGTCGGCGAAATCCGAGACCTGGAAACGGCCGACATCTCGATCAAGGCTGCGCAGACCGGTCACCTCGTGCTGTCCACCCTGCACACCAACGACGCGCCAACCACGCTGACCCGCATGATGAACATGGGCATCCCCACGTTCAACATCGCCTCCAGCGTGATCCTGATCACCGCCCAGCGGCTGGCACGGCGGCTTTGCCCCAACTGCAAGGCCCCGCTGGACGCACCGCGCAAGGCTTTGCTGGATGCCGGCTTCAAGGCCGAGGAGCTTGATGGCAGCTGGACACCGTACAAGCCGGTGGGCTGCTCGGCCTGCAACAACGGGTACAAGGGCCGCGTCGGCATCTACCAGGTGATGCCGATTTCGGAAGAGATCCAGCGCATCATCCTGCGCGGCGGCAGTGCGCTGGACATTGCCCAGCAGGCCAGCAAGGAGGGTGTTCGCACCCTGCGCGAGTCCGGCCTGCTCAAGGTCAGGCAGGGACTGACCTCACTCGACGAAGTGCTCAGTGTCACCAACGAGTGACGCAAGGCACGAACCGCTACCCGGGGACTCCATGGCAACCGCAGCATCCAAGAGCATCAAGGACTTCGTTTTCGAGTGGGAAGGCAAGGACCGCAACGGCAAGACTGTCCGTGGAGAAACCCGTGCCGGCGGTGAAAACCAGGTGCTGGCCGCCCTGCGCCGGCAAGGCATCGTGCCCAGCAAGGTCAAGAAGCGGCGCATGAGTTCCGGGCGCCGGATCAGGCCCAAGGACATCGCCATCTTCACACGGCAGCTGGCGACCATGATGAAGGCCGGCGTGCCGTTGCTGCAGGCCTTCGACATCGTCGGTCGCGGCAACCCCAATCCCAGCGTGACCAAGCTGCTCAACGACATCCGCTCGGATGTCGAAACGGGAACCTCGCTGAGCGCCGCCTTCCGCAAGCACCCGCTGTACTTCGACAGCCTGTACTGCAACCTGGTGGAGGCCGGTGAGGCCGCCGGTATCCTGGAAGAACTGCTCGACCGCCTGGCGGTTTACATGGAAAAGACCGAGGCCATCAAGTCCAAGATCAAGTCGGCGCTGATGTACCCCATCTCGGTGATCATCGTGGCTTTCGTGGTGGTGGCCATCATCATGATCTTCGTGATCCCCTCCTTCAAGGAGGTGTTCAGTTCCTTTGGTGCCGACCTGCCCGGTCCCACGCTGTTCGTGATCGCCATGAGCGAGGTGTTTGTCGAATACTGGTGGCTGATCTTTGGTGTCCTCGGCGGTGGCACCTATTTCCTGCTGCAGGCCTGGAAGCGCAGCGAACGGGTTCAGGCCTTCATGGACCGCCTGCTCCTGCGGGTGCCGATCTTCGGTCCGCTGGTCGAAAAGGCCGTGGTGGCGCGCTGGACCCGGACCCTGTCGACCATGTTCGCGGCCGGTGTGCCGCTGGTGGAGGCGCTTGATTCGGTGGGGGGTGCGTCCGGCAATTCGCTGTACGCCAAAGCCACGGAGAAGATCCAGCAGGAGGTGTCCACCGGCACCAGCCTGACCAACGCCATGACCAATGCCAGCCTGTTCCCGTCCATGGTGCTGCAGATGTGCGCCATCGGCGAAGAGTCCGGCTCGATCGACCACATGCTGGGCAAGGCGGCCGACTTCTATGAGGCCGAGGTGGATGATGCAGTGGCTGGCCTGTCGAGCCTGATGGAGCCGATCATCATCGTGATCCTGGGCACCATCATTGGCGGCATCGTGGTTTCGATGTACCTGCCGATTTTCAAGCTCGGCCAGGTGGTCTGAGCGCGATGCCCTGGCTGGACGCCGCCCTGCTGGGCCTGCTGGGCCTGCTCGTTGGCAGCTTTCTCAATGTGGTGATCCACCGGTTGCCGCGCATGATGGAACTGCGTTGGGCGGCCGAATGCGCCGAGCTGCAGCGCGACGGCGGCCCCGACGGCGCGCCAGGGCCAGCCGCTGCCGGAGAACGCTTCAACCTGATGGTGCCCCGCTCGCGCTGTCCGAAATGCGGTCACCAGATCCGCTGGTACGAGAACATCCCGGTGCTCAGCTATCTGGCGCTGCGCGGGCGCTGCTCGCAGTGCGCCCATCCCATCGGTCTGCGTTACCCGATGGTGGAACTGGTATGCGGCGCGCTGTTTGCGTGGTGCGGCTGGCAATGGGGACTGGGTTGGGAGTCCCTGGCCTGGGCCGGCTTCTGTGCCGCCCTGCTGGCCCTGACCGGCATCGACTGGGACACCACCCTGCTGCCCGACGACATCACCCTGCCCCTGCTCTGGGCCGGTCTTCTGATGGCCGCGCTCGGAGTCTCCCAGGTGGGACTGGCCGACGCCTTCTGGGGCGCCGTGGGTGGCTACCTGTCCCTGTGGCTGGTCTACTGGGGATTCAAACTGCTGACCGGCAAGGAAGGCATGGGCTATGGTGACTTCAAGCTGTTTGCCGCGCTGGGCGCCTGGCTGGGCTGGCAGGCGCTGATCCCCGTCATCCTGCTCGCCTCCGTCATCGGCGCCCTGGTCGGCATCGGCATCAAGTTCCGAGGGCAGTTGCGTGAAGGCGGCTATGTGCCGTTCGGCCCGTTCCTCGCCCTCGGCGGACTGAGCGCCCTGCTGTTCGGACCCCAGGCCTTGCTGGCCCTGATCGGACTGGGCTGAACCGCGAGCCGGACATGTTGCGCTTGGGTCTGACCGGAGGCATAGGCAGCGGCAAGAGCACCGTCGCCCGTTTGATGGCCGACCTCGGCGCGGTGGTGCTTGATGCCGATGCCATCTCCCGCGCGACGACACAGGCCGGGGGCTCGGCCATGGCCGCCATTGCCCACCAGTTCGGTGCGGACTTCGTCAACGCCGAGGGCGCGCTGGACCGGGATCGCATGCGTCGCCATGTTTTTGAGCATCCGCAGGCCCGCCACCAGCTCGAACAGATCATCCACCCCCTGGTGGCCCAGGCCATGCGGGCGCAGACCGAGGCGGCCCGACAATCGGGGACGCGTTGCCTGGTACACGATATCCCGCTGCTGGTCGAGTCCGGACGCTGGCGCCATGCGCTGGATCGGGTGCTGGTGGTCGACTGCAGCGAGACTGCCCAGCGGCGGCGGGTGAAGGCCCGCAACGGCTGGGACGACGACACCATCACTTCGGTGCTGCGCAACCAGAGCCCGCGTCTGGTCCGCCTGGCAGCCGCCGATGCGGTGCTTTTCAACGAACACGACGGGCTTGCACCTCTGACCGTGCAGGTCCGGGCCATCGCCGTTCGGTTCGGGCTATGATGCCGGCTCACCTACAGCAGCCATGGCCCACGTGATCCTGTACGAATATCCATTCAACGAGCGCATTCGAACCTACCTGCGGCTCGAACAGCTCTTCAGGCGTCTGGCCGAGCTGGCCTCGCGCGAACACCCGCTGGACCACCATTTCGCCATCCAGAGCATCTTCGAGATCATGGACGTGGCGGCCCGTGCGGACATGAAATCCGACGTCCTCAAGGACCTCGACCGGCAGAAATCCCAGCTCAACGCCTACCGCGGCAACCCGGCCATCTCCGAGCAGGCGCTCGATCAGGCCGTCGGCGAGATCGACCGCTGCTTCGGCCAGCTCAGCGAGCTCAGCGGCAAGACCGGACAGTCGCTGACCGAGAACGACTGGCTCATGGGCATCCGCAGTCGCATCGGCATTCCGGGCGGCACCTGCGAATTCGATCTCCCGGCCTATTACCACTGGCAGCACCACGATCCCCGGACCCGTCAAGCCGACCTGCAGCGCTGGATGGTGCCGCTGATGCCGCTGGCCGAAGCCATTGTGCTGCTGCTCAAGATGCTGAGGGATTCGGGTGCGCCACAGAAAGTGGTCGCGCCCGCCGGCCATTACCAGCAGAACCTGCCTCAGGGCCGCACCTTCCAGCTGCTTCGGCTGCGCATCGACCCGCGTACCGGGCTCATCCCCGAGATCAGTGGCAATCGGCTGCTGCTTTCGGTGCGCCTGCTGCGCCTGGGTGACGACGAGCGCACACACCCCTCGAGCGAGGATGGCAGTTTCGAGCTGACGCTCTGCTCATGAACCCGCGGTGGCCACCGGAACAGCCGGCTTCGGCCGGTGCACCGCGCCGGGTCCGCTGCCCCGCCTGCGGCGGCCCCAGTGTGTTCGCTCCGACCAACCCCTTCCGGCCCTTCTGCAGCGAACGCTGCCGACAGAACGATCTGGGTGCCTGGGCGAGCGAAGACTTCCGGGTTCCTGGGCCGGCACCCGACGATGACCTCGAGCCGGGCAGCGGCTGAGACAGCAAGACGCGCTCAGCCCTGCCCGTCGGCTTCGCTGGCGAGCCAGTCCAGAACCGGGATCGTGCCAGGCAACACCGGCGAACAACGCACCGGCAAGCGTTCCCAGCTGTGGGCCTGACCCTCGTGCATGTGCAATGACCCGGTCCAGTCCCGCACTTTGCAAAAATGCAGGTTGACCAGAGCATGGGGGTAATCGACCACAGACCGGCGCCAGAGCTCGACCGCTCCGACGGTCACACCGATCTCTTCTTTCAGTTCGCGGCGCAGCGCCTCCTCCACCGTCTCCCCGGCTTCGAGCTTCCCGCCCGGAAACTCCCAGTGACCGGCATAAGCCTTGCCGACAGGCCGGGTGGTGAGCAGGTAATGCCCCTGGGCATCGATCAGGATACCCACCGCCACATCCACCAGCGGCCGGTGCGCTGCCCCCTGACCGGCCCCACCGCCGTCCACCACGAGATCGGGCCGATTCACCGGCACATCCTCATGCCGGCTCGCCCCGTCCGCCGGCAAAGTCGCGCGCAAACTGGTAGGCCACCCGCCCGCTGCGCGAACCCCGCTCCAGCGCCCAGACCAGCGCCTGCGGTCTTGCCGCCTCGATGGACGCCGCGTCCGCACCAAAGGCGGACAGCCACTGGGCAACGATGCGCAGGTATTCGTCCTGGCTGAACGGATAGAAACTGACCCAGAGTCCGAAGCGCTCGGACAGGGAGATCTTCTCTTCCACCACCTCGCCCGGGTGCACCTCGCCATCCTCGGTATGGGAGTAAGCCAGATTGTCCTTCATGTATTCGGGCAGAAGATGGCGGCGGTTGCTGGTGGCATAGATGAGGACATTCTGCCCAGCGGCCGACACCGAACCGTCCAGGATCGACTTGAGCGCCTTGTAGCCGGCTTCGCCATCCTCGAAGCTGAGGTCGTCACAGAAAACGATGAAATGCTCCGGGCGATCTGCCACCAGGTCGACAATGTCCGGCAGATCCACCAGATCGGCCTTGTCGACCTCGATCAGGCGCAGGCCATGGGACGCGTACTCGGTCAGGCAGGCCTTGACCAGCGAGGACTTGCCCGTGCCCCTGGCCCCGGTGAGCAGCACGTTGTTGGCCGGCAGGCCCTGCACAAAATGCCGGGTGTTGCGCCGGATGCGGTCTTTCTGGCCGTCGATCTCCTTCAGATCGTCCAGGGCCATGCGGGCCACGTGGCGGACCGGCTCCAGAACGCCATGCCCGCCGCTGCGCTTGCGGTATCGGAAAGCGATTGACGCCGACCAGTCGGGCGCACCCAGCGGGCGGGGCAGGACCGCCTCGATGCGGGTGATCAGTTGCTCGGCACGCTCGATCAGGCGCTCAAATTTTTCATTCATCCGAAGATCCTCAGCATGCGGATGTCCCACCCGAAGACATCGGGCGACCGTCTTCCGACAAGCTTCATAGGTCGCTCCTCGCGGGAATTGCGAGCAGCGCGACAGGGGTGGTCAGGAACGGTAGTCGGCGTTGATGGTGACGTAATCGTGGCTGAAGTCACAGGTCCAGACCGTCTCGACGCAGTCACCGCGCCCCAGGCCGATGCGCACCAGGATTTCGGATTCCTTCATCACCCGCTGACCATCCGCTTCCCGGTAGTCCGGGTGGCGACCGCCCGCGCGGACCACGTGCACATCCCCCAGGTGCAACTCGATGCGACGGGCATCGAGGTCCTCGATGCCCGCGTAGCCCACCGCCGCCAGGATGCGCCCCAGATTGGGATCGCTGGCAAAAAAAGCCGTCTTGACCAGGGGCGAATGGGCCACGGCGTAGGCCACCTTGAGGCATTCGTCGGCCGTGCGGCCACCTTCGACCCGGACGGAGATGAACTTGGTGGCCCCTTCACCGTCCCGCACCAGCGCATGGGCCAGATGCCGGGCCACCTCGGTCAAACCGGCCACCAGCGACCGGCCCTCGATATCGTCCAGCGATCGCAGCGGCGCGTGGCCCGCCTGTCCGGTGGCGATCAGGACGAAGGAATCGTTGGTGGAGGTATCGCCGTCGACAGTGACGCGGTTGAACGACGCATCGGCCAAGCGCCGGGCCAGTTCGTTCATCAGGGCCGGGTCAATGGCCGCATCGGTGGCGATGTAACCCAGCATGGTGGCCATGTTCGGCCGAATCATGCCGGCACCCTTGGCGATGCCGCTGATGGTCACCGGCCGGTCGCCGACCGACACCTGCCGGCTGATCGCCTTGGGCAGGGTATCGGTCGTCATGATGCCCTCGGCCGCCTTCAGCCACTGGGCACCGGATGCGCCTGCTGGCGACGCCGCATCGGCCAGCGCGGCCGGCAGGCCTGCCAGCAAGCGGTCCATGGGCAAAGGCTCCATGATGACGCCGGTGGAGAACGGCAGCACCTGCTCATGGCGCACTCCCAGCGCCAGAGCCAGTGCATGGGCGGTCTGCCGCGCGTGCTGCAGGCCCGGTTCGCCGGTGCCAGCATTCGCGTTGCCGGTATTGATCACCAGCGCCCGCATACCAGCCCCCGCCGACAGGTGCTCCCGGCAAACCTGCACCGGCGCGGCCGCGTAGCGGTTGCGCGTGAACACGGCACCCACCACACAGCCCTCGTCGAGCAGGAATACCGTGAGGTCTTTGCGGTTGGCCTTGCGAATCCCTGCCTCCGCCACACCGATGCGCACACCGGGCACGGGCAAGAGGTCCTGGGCTCGGGGGGCGGTGAAATTGACAGCCATGGGATCAGACTCCGGTCAGGAAAGCGGGACGACGGCTTGAGCACCTTCAGGTGATGGCACCGTGGCAATGCTTGTACTTCTTGCCGCTGCCACACGGACAGGGATCGTTGCGCCCGACACGCGGAACGGAGGCCACCGCGGTCGCCGGATCGGTCTTCACCTCCACCTCGCCGGTTTCCGTGGGCGCCGTGTAGGTCACATTGGTCAGGTGCTCGGCACGCTGCTCGATCTGCTGGGCCGCATCGCTGACCTGTTCCGGCGACTGGATACGCACGTTCATGAGGATGCGGGTGACGTCGTTGCGCACCGTGTCCAGCAACTGTCCGAAGAGCAGGAAGGCCTCGCGCTTGTACTCCTGCTTGGGTTGCTTCTGGGCATAGCCGCGCAGATGAATGCCCTGGCGCAGGTAATCGAGCGCCGCCAGGTGGTCACGCCAGTGCTGGTCGATGGTCTGCAACAGCACCATGCGCTCGAACTGGGTGAAGTTCTCCTCGCCGACCAGCGCCACCTTGTCGTTGAAGACCTGGGCAGCAGCCGCCACCACGCGTTCCACGATCTCTTCGACATCGATGGCCTCGGCATCGGACACCCAACCGGTCACAGGCACATCCACCGACCACTCTTCCCGCAGGGTGCGCTCCAGCGTGGGCAGGTCCCACTGTTCCTCGACGCTGCCCTCGGGCACGTACTGGTGCACCAGGTCGGTGATGCAGCCCTCGCGCAGGGCATCGATCTGGGCGCGCAGGCTTTGTGCGTCGATGATGTCGTTGCGCTGCTGGTAGATCACCTTGCGCTGGTCGTTCGAGACATCGTCGTACTCAAGCAGCTGCTTGCGGATGTCAAAGTTGCGCGCCTCGACCTTGCGCTGGGCACTCTCGATGCTGCGCGTGACGATGCCGGCCTCGATGGCCTCGCCTTCGGGCATCTTGAGCCGGTCCATGATGGCGCGCACCCGGTCGCCCGCAAAGATGCGCATCAGGGCATCGTCCAGGCTCAGGTAGAAGCGGCTGGAACCCGGATCGCCCTGGCGGCCGGCACGACCCCGCAGCTGGTTGTCGATGCGGCGACTCTCATGCCGCTCGGTCGCAATGATGCGCAAACCGCCCAGGGCCTTGACCTTCTCATGGTCAGCCTGCCACTGTGCCCGGGCCTGCTCGATCCGCTGGCTGCGCGTGGCCTCGTCCAGCGAGGCATCGGCTTCGATCGCCGCGATCATTTTTTCCAGGTTGCCGCCGAGCACGATGTCGGTGCCCCGACCGGCCATGTTGGTGGCGATGGTGATGGCGCCCGGACGCCCTGCCTGCACGATGATGTCCGCCTCGCGGGCGTGCTGCTTGGCGTTGAGCACCTCGTGCGGCAGCTTTTCAGCCGTCAGCAGCTGTGCAATGATCTCCGAGTTCTCGATCGAGGACGTGCCCACCAGCACCGGCTGACCCCGGCCATGGCATTCGCGGATGTCCTCAATGGCGGCGCGGTACTTTTCCGGGGTGGTCTTGTAGACGCGGTCGAGTTCGTCCTTGCGCTGACTGGGACGGTTGGGCGGAATCACCACCGTCTCCAGACCGTAGATCTCCTGGAACTCGTAGGCCTCGGTGTCGGCCGTACCGGTCATGCCCGCCAGCTTGGTGTAGAGGCGGAAGTAGTTCTGGAAGGTGATCGATGCCAGCGTCTGGTTCTCGGGCTGGATCTGCACACCCTCCTTGGCTTCCACCGCCTGGTGCAGGCCGTCGCTCCAGCGGCGACCGGCCATCAGGCGCCCGGTGAACTCGTCGACGATGACGATCTCGCCATTCTGGTTGACGTAGTGCTGGTCGCGGTGATAGAGGTGGTGGGCCTTGAGCGAGGTCACCAGATGATGCAGCAGGGCGATGTTGGCCGGGTCGTACAGGGATGCACCCTCCGGCAGCAGCCCGGCACCCGCCAGCAGCCGCTCGGCCTTCTCGTGCCCGGACTCGGTCAGATGCACGCTGTGCGCCTTTTCGTCGAGGGTGAAGTCTCCGGGCTTGATCACCCCTTCTCCGGTGCGCACGTCGGCTTCGCCTTCCTGGCGCTCCAGGGAGGGCACCAGGCGGTTGATGGCCTGGTACAGCGAGGTCTGGTCTTCGGCCTGTCCGCTGATGATCAGCGGCGTGCGGGCTTCGTCGATCAGGATCGAGTCGACCTCGTCGACGATGGCGTAGTTGAGCTTGCGCTGCACCCGGTCCCGCGCCTCATAGACCATGTTGTCGCGCAGGTAATCGAAGCCGTATTCGTTGTTGGTGCCGTAGGTGATGTCGGCGGCGTAGGCGGCCTGTTTTTCGGACCGCGGCGCCTGGGGCATGTTGACGCCCACGGTCAGCCCCAGGAAGTTGTAGAGGCGACCCATCCACTGGGCATCACGACTGGCCAGGTAATCGTTGACCGTGACCACATGGACGCCTTGGCCCGAGAGCGCGTTGAGGTAGACCGGCAGGGTGGCCGTCAGCGTCTTGCCCTCGCCTGTCCTCATCTCCGCCACCTTGCCGTGGTGCAAGGCGATCCCGCCGATCAGCTGCACGTCGAAGTGCCGCATCTTCATGACACGCTTGCTGCCTTCCCGGACCACGGCAAATGCCTCGGGCAGGATCGCATCCAGCGTCTCGCCCTGTGCAATGCGTTGCTTGAACTGCCCGGTCAGGTCGCGCAGTTCATTGTCACCGAGCTTCTCGTACTGGGCTTCCAGTGCATTGATGCGTTCCACCGTCTTGCGGTAGGTCTTGAGCAGGCGATCATTGCGGCTGCCGAAGATTTTGGTCAGGAAGTTCGTGGCCATGATTGCGGCCTGTGACGGGTGCCCGGGGGGCCCCGACAGGCAGTAGAGGATGGATGCCTTCGGTGCTGCCAGGGCTGGCGGGGACCCGACCGGGCCACCTTGCCTGTCGGCAGTTCGTGAGCAAAGCGGGCATTTTAGCCCGCCGCTGTGGAGACTTCAGCGGCCGGTGCCGCCGCTGGAGCGGGCGAGCTGGTCACCCGCGTCGAGAAAGCGCCGCGGATCCTGAGGAACCCCCGCCAGCAACACCTCGAAATGCAGGTGAGGTCCGGTGGAACGCCCTGTGGAGCCGACGTCGGCGATGTGTTGCCCGCGCCGGACAATTTCACCTTTGGCGACGTGAACCCTCGATGCGTGGGCGTAGCGCGTGATCAGGTCATTGCCATGATCGATCTCGACCATCTTGCCATAGGCGGGATGGTATTCCTGCACCACCACCACCCCTCCGGCCGCTGCCAGAATGGGAGTTCCGGTGTCGGCCGGGAAATCGAGCCCCGTGTGCATGGCGCTCCGTCCGGTGATGGGGTCGATGCGAAAACCGAAACCCGAGCCGATGCGCCCACCCGCGACGGGCTCCTCGGTGGGCACCAGGCTGCGCTGGATCCGCTGATCGAACAGCCGGGACTCGACCACCGTCAGCCAGTCGACCTGCGATCCGGTGACGCCGTCGAGCCGGTCCATCGACTGGAGCAGCTCCTGGAGGTCCAGCGGGCGATCGGCCACCAGCGCGCCGCCGGCACCGGCTGGCCTGAAATCTTCCGGGTTGAGACCGGCCAACCCGGCCACCCGCTCCCCGAGCGCGTCGATCTGGATCATTCGGGCCTGCATCTCACCGAGCTTGCGGGCCATGGCGTCCAGATTGGCCCTGAGATAGGCATCCTTGGAGTCGAGCTCGTTCTGGTGCACCAGGCGGGCCACGGAAGCGAATCCCGGCCAGCCTTGGCGCACGCCCTCCAGAAACACCCAGTGGTAACTGGCGATGGCTCCCATCACCAGCAGAAGGGACGTGAGAAAGCCCGCCAGCAGCAGCTTCCAGCCATTGAGGTGCAGTGCCTGACTCCTGGCCAGCCAGGCGTCCGTGATAATGATGTGCAAAACTTGTCCTTTTGCGCCTGTGGCGCTGCTAGCCCATCCGTGTCGTCCGTCCGGCCACCCTCACGCATCTACAGCCTGGAGCAGGCCGCCATCGAAGCGCCAAGCCTGGCCGCCCTGATGGAGCGCGCCCGGAGGTCGCAGGACCTGCTGGCGCATGTGCTTCACCGGATTCCCGCCGGCCTCCGGTCACAGATCCAGGCCGGTCCCCTGGAGGAAACCCAGTGGTGCCTGATCGTCGGCAACCCGGCCGTGGCCGCCAAACTCAGGCACCTGACTCCCCTGTTGTTGCAGGACCTGAACCGGCTGGATCCCAAGGTTACCGGCATCCGGATCAAAATCCAAGCCCGGGGGCGCTGAATGCGCCGCTGCGGGCGCCAGACGGCCATCCGGACAGGATGGTGCCGCTTGTCTGACTCGAACAGACGACCTATCGCTTACAAGGCGAGTGCTCTACCAACTGAGCTAAAGCGGCCCGGCTGAAATTCTACTTGACCCGCTTGAGCTGGGGCCGTCCGTCAGGGCGTGGCGGCACCGGTGGCGGATCGGTGGCGGGCGGTGAGGATGCGGCCGCGTCCACCGGGCGCAGCGAAGGCGAGGGAGACGCGGCCTCATGACTGCCTGCAACTGCCTCGTGGGGGCGCTGACCAGCGCCTGCGGCCGGGGCTGGCGCCGGAAAGGCCATGCCCTGCCCGTTTTCTCTTGCGTAAATGGCGATCACATGATCGACCGGCACCATGATGTCACGCGCCACGCCTCCGAAACGGGCCTTGAATTCGATGAACTCGTTGCCCATGCGCAAGCCGCTCGTGGCGTCAAAACTGACGTTCAGCACGATCTCGCCATTCTTGACGTACTCGACCGGCACCTGGACGGAGGCGTCCACCTGGACCGCCAGATAGGGCGAAAAGCCGTTGTCGGTACACCATTCGTGCAGCGCACGGATGAGATACGGGCGGGTGGAAGGAATGTCCTGTTGCATGCCGATGGGCGCTCCGGGTCGCAATCGCAGCCGGCCTTCACGGCCGGCCGGCGATCACTTGCGCATGACCTTTTCCGACGGGGTCAGTGCCTCGATGTAGGCCGGACGCGAAAAGATCCTCTCGGCATACTTGAGCAGCGGCGCCGCATTCTTGCTGAGCTCGATGCCGTAGAAATCCAGCCGCCAGAGCAGCGGGGCAATGGCCACGTCGAGCATCGAGAAGTTTTCGCCGAGCATGAACTTGTTCTTCAGGAACACCGGGGCCAGCTGGGTCAGGCGGTCGCGAATGTGCGAACGGGCCTTTTCCAGCGCCTTGTCATTGCCCTTCGCGGCCCGCGACTCCAGGGTGGAGACGTGGGTGAACAGTTCCTTTTCGAAATTCAGCAGGAACAGGCGGACGCGGGCCCGGTCGACCGGATCACCGGGCATCAGCTGCGGGTGCGGGAACCGTTCATCGATGTACTCGTTGATGATGTTCGACTCATACAGGATCAGGTCACGCTCGACCAGGATAGGCACCTGGCCATAGGGGTTCATGACCGCGATGTCCTCGGGCTTGTTGTAGAGATCGACATCACGGATCTCGAAGTCCATTCCCTTCTCGAACAGCACGAAACGGCAACGATGGGAATAAGGGCAGGTGGTGCCCGAGTACAGGACCATCATGGGAAAAGTCTCCTTGAAGCAAAAAACAGTGGCTTGCAGACGCATCGCAACGATGCGGCAAGCCACTGCGAGCCCGTCATCTGTGACCGAGGCGGCGCGCGCCGGTCAAGTCAGGGGCGAATGTTACTTGACGTCCTTCCAGTAGGCCGCATTCAGGCGCCAGGCGACCAGCGTGAAGACCGACAGGAACAGCATGACCCAGACGCCGAGGCGGATTCGGTTGTTCTGCTCCGGCTCGGCCATCCATTGCAGGAAAGCCACCAGATCACCCACGTTGCGGTCGTACTCGGCCTGACTCATGGTGCCCGGCTTGACCGTGTCCCAGCCACGGAACACCTCGACCTCCTGGCCATGGGAGCTGACCTTGTCGTAGACCGGCGCACGCTCACCCTGCAGTTCCCACAGCGGGTTGGGCATGCCGATGTTGGGGAACACCAGGTTGTTCCATCCGGTCGGTTTGGTGTCGTCCCGGTAGTAGGTGCGCAGCAGTGTGAACAGGTAGTCAGGACCCGACCCGGCACCGCTGGCACGCGAGCGCGCGACCAGGGTCAGGTCCGGCGGCACCCCACCGAACCAGTCCTTGGCCTGGCGGGGATTGATGGCAGCCACCATGGTGTCGCCGATCTTGTCGGTGGTGAACGCCAGGTTCTCCGCAATCTGCTTGTCGGTCAGGCCGATATCGCGCAGGCGGTTGAAGCGCATGAAGGAAGCCGAGTGGCAATTCAGGCAGTAGTTGACGAACAGCTTGGCGCCGTTCTGCAGGGCTGCCATGTCGTTGGTGCGGTTGGGTGCCTTGTCCAGCGGGAACGCCACTCCGGCAGAGTGCGCCACGCCGGAAAGTCCCAAGGCCACGATGAAGCCCAGAAGGATTTTTTTCATTTGCTTGACTCCGGATTCGTTCGATGCACTCAATGGGGCGTGAAGGTCACGCGGGCCGGCACAGGCTTGAATTCACCCAGCCGTGTCCACCAGGGCATCATCAGGAAGAAGCCGAAGTAGAACAGCGTGCCGACCTGGGACACGAATTCACCGACCGGGAAGGGTGGCAGCACACCGAGGTAGCCCAGGATCAGGAAGTTGATCACGAACACCACGTAGAGCCAGAGGTTCCAGCGGGGACGGTAGCGGATCGATTTGACCGGGCTCTGGTCGAGCCAGGGCAGGAAGAACAGGACGATCACGGCACCGCCCATGGCCACCACGCCCCAGAACTTGGCATCGGAGCCGACCAGCAGCGGGTTGCTGATCTCCATGCCGAACCAGGAACCGACCACGGCCGGCACGCCGAACCAGAAGAACAGCACCGCGACCATGCCCCAGTAACCCATCTTCACCAGGCCGGGCAGTTGGCCCCGGTTGACGATGACCAGGCCCAGCACCACCAGGAACAGCCACAGGTAGGGCATGAAGGCCGAGGTCACGGCCCGCAGGATGGAGTAGAAGGGAGTGAAATACCAGACCGGGGCAATGTGCAGCGGGGTGACCAGCGGATCGGCCGGAATGAAGTTGTTGAACTCCAGGAAATAGCCGCCGAACTCGGGCGCAAAGAACACGATCGCCGAGAACACCAGCAGGAAGAGCGAAACACCGAAGATGTCGTGCACGCTGTAGTAGGGGTGGAACGGAATGCCGTCCACGGGCTTGCCGCTGGCGTCCTTGTTGGCCTTGATCTCCACGCCGTCGGGGTTGTTGGACCCCACTTCGTGCAGGGCAATGATGTGCGCCACCACCAGACCCAGCAGCACCAGCGGAACCGCGATCACGTGGAAGCTGAAGAAGCGGTTCAGGGTGGCGTCGCCGACCACGTAATCGCCACGGATCAGCAGGGCCAGATCAGGACCGATGAAGGGGATGGCGGAGAACAGGTTGACGATCACCTGGGCACCCCAGTAGGACATCTGACCCCAGGGCAGCAGGTAACCCATGAAGGCTTCGGCCATCAGCACCAGGAAGATGGCACAGCCGAAGATCCAGACCAGTTCGCGCGGCTTGCGGTAGGAGCCGTAGATCAGGCCGCGGAACATGTGCAGGTAGACCACGACAAAGAACGCCGAGGCGCCTGTCGAGTGCATGTAGCGGATCAGCCAGCCCCAGGGCACGTCGCGCATGATGTATTCGACCGAGGCGAACGCCACCGGTACACCCGCAGCGTTGAGCGTGGCGTCCGGCTTGTAGTGCATCACCAGGAAGATGCCGGTGACGATCTGGATCACCAGCACCAGCAGCGCCAGCGAACCGAAGATGTACCACCAGTTGAAGTTCTTCGGCGCGTAGTATTCGGCCATGTGCTCATTGAAGAGCTTGGAGAGCGGGAACCGGTTGTCGATCCAGTTCAGCAGCTTCTGGCCCGCGGGGGCGTCGGGAGAAATCTCTTTGTATTCAGCCATGGGGTGCCTCTGTTGTCAGTTGTCTGCTGCCAGCCGGGGCCGCTCAGGCCGACTGCTCCTCGCCCACGAGCAGGATGTTCTCGGACACATAGTGGTGCGGCGGCACCTCCAGGTTGTCCGGAGCGGGCTTGTTGCGGAACACGCGCCCCGCCAGGTCGAAGGTGGAGCCGTGGCAGGCACAGAAGAAACCGCCCTTCCAGTCATCGGGCAGCGAGGGCTGGGGACCGGGCGTGAAACGCGCACCCGGAGAGCAACCCAGGTGGGTGCAGATGCCGACGGCCACCAGGATTTCGGGCTTGATCGAGCGGTGGCGGTTCTGGGCGTAAGGGGGCGTGGGGTAGGCGGTGCGTCGCGACTGGGGGTCGGCCAGCTGGTCGTCCAACTGCTCCAGCGCGGCCAGTTGCTCTTCGGTGCGGCGCATGATCCAGACCGGCTTGCCCCGCCATTCGACCGTCAGCATCTCCCCTGGCGCAATGGTGGACACATCCACTTCCACCGAGGCGCCGGCCGCCTTGGCCCGCTCCGAAGGCTGAAAGCTGGCCACAAAAGGCACCGCCACGGCGGCAGCACCCACGCCACCCATGGCGCAGGAGGTGATCAGCCAGGTACGGCGGCTGTTATCGACAGACGCATCGGTGCTTGCTTCACTCATGGGAATCTTTCGAACTGGATAGAAGGAGACACTGGGGACAACCCTGCATTGTACTGGAGCCGAAAACGGCGACTGTGGCTTGCCTGGGTACCCGAGTGGACTATTGTCACGACACACAGATGCACCGTGCTTGATCTTTGTCATCCAGCATGGGAACTTTAGGGCTCCATGCGAGAATGGAATCGGGCCCGTCGAGGGTTCAACGACATCTTTTTCAATATGCAAGGGGCAGCACGCCCGACTGGAGGAGCCTCATGGGCATGATGCAGGAATTCAAGCAGTTCGCCGTGAAAGGCAATGTGATCGACCTGGCGGTCGGTGTGATCATCGGTGGGGCGTTCGGGAAGATCGTCGGATCGATGGTCGACGACGTCATCATGCCGGTGGTGGGCTCGATCTTCGGCAATCTCGATTTTTCCAACCTCTACCTGGCGCTGGGCGCCATCCCGGAAGGGACAGCCCCGACCCTGGCTGCCGTTCGCGAGGCCGGTGTGCCGGTGCTGGCCTACGGCAGCTTCATCAGCGTGGCCATCAACTTCCTGATCCTGGCCTTCATCATTTTCCTGATGATCAAGCAGATCAACCGTCTGAAGAAGGCCGAACCGCCGCCGGCTCCGCCCGCCACTCCGGAAGACATCGTGCTGCTGCGCGAGATCCGCGACAGCCTGAAGAAATAAGCTGGCCCGTCGCCGGTCAGGCCACCGGACCGGAGGCCTGGTCGGCCGCCTCAAGCGCTGCCAGCAGGCTGGCCGGGCTGGCCCGACCGGTCCCGGCGAGGTCGAAGGCAGTGCCGTGGTCGGGGCTGGTGCGGACAAAGGGCAAGCCCAGGGTGGTGTTGACCCCGTGATCGAGCCCGAGCAGCTTCACCGCGATCAAGCCTTGGTCGTGGTACATGGCAATCACGACGTCGAACGCACCCTGGCGCGCCCGCATGAACACCGTGTCGGGCGGAAACGGCCCCTGGACATCCAGTCCCTGCGCCCGAGCCCGTTCGACCGCCGGTGCAATGATGTCCGCTTCTTCCCGCCCGAACAGCCCGCCCTCGCCCGCGTGCGGGTTCAGCCCGGCAACGGCAATGCGCGCACGGCGGCCACCGAAACGCAGGAAATGGCGATCCGTGATCAGCAGGGTCTCCAGGACCCGGTCCGTGGTGACCGCCTCGATCGCCTCCCGCAGCGACACGTGGATGCTGACGAGGACGGTACGAAGATGGGGCTCGCTGAGCATCATGCGCACCGGCAGATCCGCGACCGGGCAACCCAGATGCCCGGCCGCCAGCGCCTGCAGCATCTCGGTGTGCCCTGGCCAGGGTTCGCCGGCCAGCGACAGTGCTTCCTTGTGGATCGGCGCCGTCACCAGCGCGCGCACCTGACCCGAGAGCGCCGCAGCAGCGGCTGCCCGGATGCACCGGGCGGCCATCCGACCCGCTTCGGGCTGCACGAAGCCCCAGACAACCGGGGGTTGCGGATCACAAACCTGCCAGACACGCAAACCGGCGGGGCTCGTGACGTCCCCCGGGGACTGCACGCCCACGATAGCGGGTGCCGCCTGGTCGCGGACGGCCGCCACCACCCGGGCAGCGCGCTCCAGGGTGGCCGCGTCGCCCGCCACCACCAGGCGTTCCAGCCAGTCCGGCCGCTCCATGACAGCCGCCACCACGATCTCCGGACCGATGCCGGCCGGATCTCCCATGCTCACCACAACGGGCGCGACCATGGCCCTGGTCATGCCGGATTGTCGATGTCGATGAAACGGTGCACCAGGCCGAGCTGTCGGGCCAGGTGCTCGCCGACGGCGGCCACCCCGTAGCGCTCGGACGCGTGGTGGCCGCAGGCGATGTAGGCCACGCCCGATTCGCGGGCGTAATGCGCCTGGGGCTCCGAAATCTCTCCGGTGACGAACACATCGGCGCCCGCAGCGATGGCCGCCTCAAAATAGCCTTGGGCGCCACCGGTGCACAAGGCCACCTTGCTCACCTGACGCGCCGGATCTCCGACCACCAGCGCCGAGCGTCCGAGTTGAGACTCGACGTCTCGGACCAGGCCGGCCAGCAAACCGGGCTCCCGCGCACCCAGCATGCCCAGCGACTGGTCACCGAAACGGCCCGCCGGTGCCTCGGGCACCTGGACCGAGAGCCGATGAGCGAGCTGAGCGTTGTTGCCCAGCTGGGGGTGGGCGTCCAGCGGGAGGTGGTAGGCAAACAGGTTGAGATCGTGGGCCAGCAGCTTTCCCAGGCGCTGACGCATCCAGCCGGTGACCCGGCCATCCTGGCCACGCCAGAACAGGCCGTGATGCACCAGGATCGCGTCAGCCCCGGCTTCGATGGCCGCCTCGATCAGGGCCAGGCTGGCCGTGACACCGGTGACGAGAGTCCCCACAGCGGAGCGCCCCTCGACCTGAAGGCCATTGGGACCGTAATCGCGAAAGGACTGAGGATCGAGAAGTTCATCCAGTGCGGCGAGCAGCTGTGTCCGCTCGACTGGACGGGAGATTGGCAGGGTCATGTGGGCAGCAGATCGGCATTTCCATGGAGTCAGGGAACCAGGCCCTGGCCACATTCTGACACCGCTGCACGTCCCTTTCAGCGGCTGTTGCGTTCGGATTCCTCGATCTTGCGCATGAAGAAGCGGAAGAACCAGATGCCAATGAACAGGGTGAACAGAATGACCCCGATGCTGAACAGACCGTAGTCGGTGGAAAACAGATCCACAATCGCTTTCATCTCGCGCTCCGTCGCCGTTGTTGTAAGTCCTCCGATTGCACCCGTTCGGCGTGTTCTCCGCCTTGATCTGCATCAACGCCATGGCCGGGCCTTGAAGCGGCCTCCCGCAGCGCCCATATGCGAGACAATGCCACATGCCGCACCGATGTGTGGCCGGCCCAATCATCACGCCTCATGAAACGACTCTGGCTCCTGTTTGCTCAATCGGTCACCGTGCTGGTTGCCGTCTTTTTCGTCGTGGCCACACTCAAACCGGACTGGCTGGGTCGACGTCCCAGCGTGGCCTCGGTGGTGCCGGTCTTCGAGGCAATCACCAGCACCCCGGCACCTCTGACCGAAGGCGTCCCCAGTTTCCGGACCGCCGCTCAGGTCGCTTCGGCCGCCGTCGTCAGCATCAACACCAGCAAGGCCAGCACCCCCAACCCGCACAGTGCCGACCCGTGGTTCCGTTTCTTTTTCGGCGATCAGGGTCGGTCACAACCCCAGTCGGGGCTGGGGTCAGGCGTCATCGTCAGCCCGGCAGGCTACATCCTGACCAACAACCACGTGATCGAGGAAGCCGACGAGATCGAGGTGGTGCTCAACGACGGCCGCAAGGCGATTGCCCAGGTGATCGGCACCGACCCGGAGACCGACCTGGCCATCCTCAAGATCGGGCTGACCGGGCTGCCGGTGATCACGCTGGGCAACTCGGACGCGCTCGCGATCGGCGACCCGGTGCTGGCCATCGGCAATCCCTTCGGCGTCGGACAGACGGTGACCAGCGGCATTGTCAGTGCCCTCGGAAGAACCCAGCTGGGCATCAACACCTTCGAGAACTTCATCCAGACCGACGCGGCGATCAATCCGGGCAACTCTGGCGGCGCCCTGGTCGATGTGCAAGGTCACCTGATGGGGATCAACACCGCCATCTACTCCCGGTCCGGTGGGTCCATGGGGATCGGCTTCGCCATCCCCACGTCCACCGCCCGCAACGTGCTGGAGGCCATCGTCCGCGACGGACAGGTGACCCGGGGCTGGATTGGTGTCGAGCCGCAGGACCTGACACCCGAAATGGCCGAAAGCTTTGGCATTCCGGGCACCCAGGGGGTGATCATCACCGGCGTCCTGCAGAACGGCCCGGCCGCGCAGGCCGGCATTCGGCCCGGTGACGTGATCACCCGGGTCGCCGGTCGCGAGGTGGCCAATGTGGCCGAGCTGCTGTCTGCGGTCGCCGCCCTCACGCCGGGCACAAGAACCACGCTGGACGTATTGCGTCGGGACGGCAGCAGTTCGGTCGAAGTGATCCCGGGTCGCAGAAACCCGCCTGCGCTCAACGGCCAGCGGCGCTGAACGCCGCCCCTTTTTCATTTCAGGGCAAGCTTGGCCATCGGCCCTGCTCGTCCATGGACCCACGGACCCTTCAGGACGCCTCGTTGCCTGCCGCATCCCCCTCGGGCTTGGACGTCTTGACGAACCATTTCGAGCCCCAGATGCCGAGTTCGTACAGCAGGCACATGGGAATGGCCAGCGCCAGTTGAGAGATGACGTCCGGCGGGGTCACGATGGCCGCGATGATGAAGGCCACCACGATGAAATAACCCCGGAAGTCCTTGAGCTTCTGGATCGACACCATGTTCAGGCGCACCAGCAGCATCACCACAATCGGCACCTGGAACGCGAGGCCGAAGGCCAGGTACAGCGACAGGATGGCTTCGACGTAGGAGGCGATGTCGGGGGTGGCCGCCACGCTGGCCGGCGTGAAGCTCTGGATGAAGCCGAACATCTTGTCGAGCACGAAAAACTGCACGAAGGCGATGCCCAGATAGGCCAGGCCGCTGCCCACCACGATCAACGGCACCGCGAACCGCTTCTCGTGGCTGTAGAGCCCCGGCGCCACAAAGGCCCACACCTGGTACATCCACCAGGGCAGCGACAGCAGCAGAGCGGCCATGGCCAGGACCTTCAGGGGCACAAAGAAGGGGGAGAACACCCCGACGGCAATCAGCTTGGCGTCCTCGGGCATGTGGGCCCGGATCGGCTGGGCGACAAAATCGATCAGCCCCCCGGGCCCGGGCCAGATGGCCAGCAAGGCCATGCAAACCGCCAATCCGGCCAGGCCGTAAAGAATACGGTCACGCAGCTCCATCAGGTGCTGCACAAAGGGCTGCTCTGTGCCGGCCAGTTCGTCGGCCTTGGGATCGGGATCGGACATCAGCGCGGGGCCTTCGATGGGCGGGGACGGAAACGGGCCACACGGGCGGCACCCGACTGGGTCTGGGTGCGGATGCCGGCTCGCGCCTTGAACCACTGGGGCATGGCCTTCTGCTTGATGCGCCAGTTCTTGCGGGGGTGCTTGTAGACGGGATAGACCGGCGAGCCCAGCGAATTCAGGGCATCGGCATGACGCGCGTGGTCGAAGGTGTCGCCCGTGGTCTCCAGTCCGGCCGTGACCTCCGACCAGGATTTTTCAAAGTCCGACGTGGCGTTGCCGACCGATGACTCGACGTCGCGCGCCGCGCTCTCGACCGACTCCTTCATTTTCTTGAGCTCGTCCAGTTCGATCGACCGGCTGACCTCGGCCTTGACATCGGCCACGTAGCGCTGCGCCTTGCCGAGCAAGGCTCCAACGGTTCGGGCCACGCGCGGCAGCTTCTCGGGTCCGATGACGACCAGCGCCACCACCCCGATGAGGGCGAGCTTGGAAATGCCCAGATCAATCATGTTCTAGCCGCAGTACACACCCGCCCGGCCGGACGCCCTAGGGGTGATGGTGATGGCTGGCAGACGGCACGGAACCGCTCCAGACGGGGCATCAGCTCTTCTGCTTGGCCTCGACGTCGATGGTGGTCTGGTCGGACTTGATTTCCTGGGTGACCTTGGCAGCCGGGGCATCGGCCGCGGCGTCGGCCTGGGCATCCTTCATGCCGTCCTTGAAGCCCTTGACCGCTCCCCCCAGGTCCGAGCCGAGATTCTTGAGCTTCTTGGTGCCGAACACCATGACGACGATCAGCAGCACAACCAGCCAGTGCCAGATGGAAAACGTTCCCATACGATATCTCCAGATGAATGAAGGACGCCGACCCGCAGCCAGCCTCCTGTTGGTGTGATTCTACGCCCCGGCAAGAGTTCGGGCTGACTTTTTCGGCATCGGTACGGCCGCGGATCAGCCGCGGCTCCAGGGCCGTGGCCCCCCCATCACGTGCACATGCAGGTGATGAACCTCCTGGCCGCCCTCGGCGCCGGTGTTGCAGACGATGCGAAAGCCCCCTTCGGGATAGGGGTTGCACCCCTGCTCCAGGGCCAGGCGGGGCGCCAGCAGCAGCATCTTGCCCAGCAGGCGCTCGTGCTCCGGTCCGGCCTGGGCCAGCGAAGGGATGTGCAGACGGGGCACCAGCAGGAAATGGACCGGTGCCCATGGATGGATATCGTGAAACGCATAGACGTCGTCATCTTCATAAACCTTGCGGGAAGGAATCTGGCCGGCGACGATCTTGCAGAAAATGCAGTTGGGGTCTTGCATGGCGGTATTCAGGCGTCCACGGGACGGTTGTCGTTCATGCGAACCATGCCCTTGACGATGCGGTAGAGGAACCAGATGGAGATGACGAACCAGGCCAGCATGCCCGGCAGCAGCAGCAACAGCCACAGCGGCCAGGTCACCAGGTACCAGAACGCGGCCCAGACCACGGTACGGATGCGCCAGCCGAAGTGACTGTCCTGCCAGGTGCCTGCGGCGTCGCTGCGCTTGACCAGATCCACGATCAAGGCCACCACCAGCAGGGCGATACTGGGCTGTGCGCCAGGCAGCACCGCTGCCACGGCCACAATCAGATGCAGCGCATAGCTGATCCAGCCGACGGTCTTGAGCGATTCGGCCCGCGCCTCATCTTTGGGCTGCACATCGATGATGTCGTCGTTTCCCGGCATGTCCACTCTGCTTCGATATCAGGCATCCGCCTCACGAGCCTGCGCCTTGCGCAAGGCTTTTTCTTCCAGTCCGCTCAGCCCCTCACGTCGGACAAGCTCGGCCACCACGTCGGCCGGGCTGCAACCGGCGTGGGCCAGGGCAATCATGCTGTGGAACCACAGGTCGGCCACTTCATTCACCAGCTTCTGCACATCGGCCCCCTGCTCGCAATCCTTGGCCGCCATCACCACCTCGGTGGCCTCTTCCCCGATTTTCTTCAGGAAGGCGTCCGGCCCCTTGTGCAGCAGTCGGGCCACATAGCTCTTCTCGGGGTCACCCCCGTTGGCCGGCTTGCGGCTCTCGATCACGGCGGCCAGGCGTGCCAGGGCATCGGTGTCGTTCATTCGGGGCATCATCGGTAAATCGATTCGGGGTCCTTGAGCACCGGTTCGACCGGCTGCCACCGGCCATTTTCCAGCCGCTGGAAGAAACAGCTGTGACGGCCGGTATGGCAGGCAATCCCGGGCTCGTGACCCTGCTGGGTGACCTTGAGCAGGACCACATCGTTGTCACAGTCGAGCCGTATCTCGTGCACGGTCTGCACATGGCCAGACTCCTCGCCCTTGTGCCACAGCCGCCCGCGCGAACGGCTGAAATACACCGCACGTCCCGCTTCGGCCGTGCGGGCGAGCGCCTCGCGGTTCATCCAGGCGAACATCAGGACATCGCCCGAAGAGGCCTCCTGGGCAATCACCGGAACCAGACCTTGGGCATCCCATTTCACTGAATCAAGCCAATCCATGGGTCGAATCTATCACCGATCGGGAGCCTCGGGCGCCCTGGGAGTCGGATGGGGTTAGGATGGAGCGCCCGGGGCCGATGAACCGCTGGCGCTTCGAAAGCCCACCGGCCCCTGCCGTCAAGGAGTTCGCATGCGCATTCGCACCCTGATTCTCATCGTCGCCGTGCTGCTGGTGGCTGGCTTCGTGGCACTGAATCTGGATGAGGTGTTCCGCCCCACACCGCTCAACTTTGTGTTTGCCCAGGTTCAGGCCCCCCTGGGACTGGTGTTGCTGGGCATGCTCGGTCTGCTGCTGGTGCTGTTCCTGTTCCTGATGGTGTTCAATCAGACGGCGCACCTGATGGAGGTGCGCCGCATCAGTCGGGAAGCCACCGAACAGCGCGAACTGGCCGAAAAGGCGGAAACCTCGCGCTACACGGAACTCAGGGACTACCTGCGCGCCGAGTTGGGGCAGATCGAGGAGCGACAGCAGGCACGCACGGACACACTGAAACTGCAGATCGAACATTCGCAAGGACAACTGGCGCGCCTGTTCGAACAGACAGGCAACAGCCTGAGTGCCAGCCTGGGCGAAATGGAAGACCGGCTCGAACGCCAGGAGCGATTGCCCCGAGGGCCGTCGGACTGAGCCAGCCACCGGCGGCAAGAACCGCCAGCCCCCGGCAACCGAGTCACAGCCTGACCGGAATGCCCCGCTCGGCCATGCGCTGCTTGGCCTGGGCCACCGTGAACTCGCCGTAGTGGAAGATGCTGGCGGCCAGCACGGCGTCGGCTCCTCCCTGCTGCACGCCGTCGGCCAGGTGGTCGAGGTTGCCCACGCCACCGGAGGCGATGACCGGCACGCTGACGGCATCGGCCACGGCGCGCGTGAGCGCCAGATCGAAACCGCTCTTGGTGCCGTCACGGTCCATGCTCGTCAGCAGGATCTCGCCAGCGCCGTATTCGGCCATCTGCCGGGCCCAGGCCACGGCATCCAGACCGGTGTTCTTTCGCCCGCCATGGCTGTAGACGTCCCAGCCTTCGCCACGCACGGCCAGGTCGTCGCCCTGGCGGCGTTTGGCGTCGATGGCCACCACGATGCACTGGGCACCGTATTTGTCCGACGCATCCCGAATGACCTGCGGATTGGCGATGGCCGCCGAGTTGAAGCTGGTCTTGTCGGCGCCGGCGTTGAGCAGGCGTCGCACGTCTTCCACGGTGCGCACGCCTCCACCGACGGTCAGCGGAATGAAGACCTGCGAGGCCACGTCCTCGATGATGTGCAGGATCAGGTCGCGGCCATCACTGGTCGCGGTGATGTCCAGAAAGGTCAGTTCATCGGCGCCCTGCTCGTTGTAGCGGGCAGCGATTTCCACCGGATCTCCGGCGTCGCGCAGTTCGACAAAATTGACGCCCTTGACCACGCGACCACCGGTCACGTCCAGGCAGGGGATGATGCGTTTGGCCAGCATATCAGGCCGCGGCGCAAGGCCACCCCAAGCAAGGCTGCGCCCCGGAACCGGAGACGGAACCGGTTCCTCCCAGTTCTTGGGGCAGCAACGTCACGACGTGATGAGCGTGGGGGCTGTTCATTTCTCAGCCATTGAGTTCATCGGCCAGCTTCTGTGCAGCCTCGAAATCCAGATCACCGCTGTAGATGGAGCGGCCGCAGATCACGCCTTCGACGCCCTCTTCCTCCACCGCGCACAGATTGCGGATGTCGTCCATGTTCGACAGCCCACCTGATGCAATGACGGGTATGGTCAGCGCCTGCGCCAGTTTCACCGTGGCCTCGATGTTGATGCCGCTGAGCATGCCATCGCGCCCGATGTCGGTGTAGATGATGGACTCGACACCGTAGTCCTCGAACTTCTTGCCCAGGTCGACCACCTCGTGGCCGGTGAGTTTGCTCCAGCCGTCGGTGGCCACCTTGCCGTCCTTGGCGTCCAGTCCGACGATGATGTGCCCACCGAAGGCGGTGCAGGCATCCTGCAGAAAGCCGGGGTTCTTGACCGCCGCAGTGCCGATGATCACATAGCGCAGCCCGGCGTCGAGGTAGCGCTCGATGGTGTCCAGGTCGCGGATGCCGCCACCGAGCTGCACATCGATCTCGCTGCCGACTTCCTTGAGGATGGACTTGATGGCCACCTCGTTCTTGGGCTTGCCGGCAAAGGCGCCGTTCAGGTCGACCAGGTGCAGGCGCCGGGCGCCCTTGTCCACCCAGTTGCGGGCCATGGCCGCCGGGTCTTCGCCGAACACGGTCGATTGGTCCATGTCGCCTTGCTTGAGGCGAACACACTGGCCGTCTTTGAGATCAATGGCGGGAATCAGCAGCATGGTGGTCGAGCGCCGGAGGCTTCAGGGGTTCCAGGTGAGGAAGTTGCGGTAAAGCGCCAGACCCTGGTCAGCGCTCTTTTCGGGGTGAAACTGGGTGGCGAAAATGTTATCGCGTGCAATGGCCGCTGCAAAGCGCCCGCCGTAGTCGGTTTCGCCGGCACAGTGGGCCTGCTGGGCCGGGCGGGCGTAGTAGCTGTGGACGAAGTAGAACCAGGCCCCATCGGGAATGCCGGCCCACAGGGCGTGCGATGGGCCCCGGCCCAGTTCGTGATGCACACGGTTCCAGCCCATCTGGGGCACCTTGTAGCGGCTGCCATCGGGCTGGGTGCGCCCATCGAGCTGGAACCGGACGACGTCGCCCGGAATCAGGCCCAGGCCCTCGGTCGGACCCTCCTCGCTGCGGTCCAGCTGCATCTGCATGCCCACACACACCCCGAACAGGGGCTTGTGCGCGGCGGCATCGAGCACGGCAGCCTGCAGCCCCGACTGGGCCAGCTCGCGCATGCAGTCGGCCATGTGGCCCTGGCCTGGCAGGACGACGCGTTCGGCATCGAACACGTCCTGGGCACGCGATGTGACCACCACCTCCAGACCGGATCCGGCCGCCACATGCATCACCGCCTGCGACACGGAGCGCAGGTTGCCGCTGCCGTAGTCGACCACGGCCACTGTCTTGCGTTTCATCGGGCTGTCCGAAGTCTCAGAGAGAACCCTTGGTCGAGGGAATCACGTCGCCCAGGCGCTCGTCGCGCTCCAGGGCCATGCGCAGGGCACGGGCAAAGGCCTTGAATACGGTCTCGGCCTGATGGTGGGCATTCTCGCCGTGCAGGTTGTCGATGTGCAGGGTCACGCCCGCGTGATTGACAAAGCCCTGGAAGAACTCGAAGGCGAGCTGGGTGTCGAAGGCCCCGACCATGCCGGCCTTGAAGGGCACGCGCATGTGCAGGCCGGGGCGACCGGAAAAGTCGATCACCACGCGCGAGAGCGCCTCGTCCAGCGGCACGTAGGCATGACCGTAGCGACGGATCCCTTTTTTGTCGCCCACGGCTTTGGCAAAGGCCTGCCCCAGGGTGATGCCCACGTCTTCCACCGTGTGGTGACCGTCGATGTGCAGGTCGCCCTTGGCCTCGATTTCCAGGTCGATCAGCCCATGGCGGGCGATCTGGTCGAGCATGTGGTCGAAAAAACCGATGCCGGTGGACAACTGGGCCTTGCCCGTGCCGTCGAGGTTGACGTGCACGCGGATCTGCGTCTCGGACGTGTTGCGCTGGACGTCGGCCACGCGGGCCGAGGCGATGGAGAGGGTGGTCATAGGCTGGACTGCAGGGCGGCGATCATCTGCGTGTTTTCGTCGGAAGTGCCGACGGTGAGGCGCAGGCAATGGGCCAGCAATGGGTGCATTTTAGAAACATTCTTGACCAGCACGCCGCGCGCCTTCAATCCTTCGAAGACCTGCTGCGCATCGGGCACCCGCACCAGGACCATATTGGCCTGGCTGGGGAAGGGCTTCACGCCCGGCATGACCGCCAGTGCCGCGATCAGGCGCTCGCGTTCGGCACGAATCGTCGCGGCCTGCCGGGCGAACACGTCGGCGTGTTCCAGCGCGAAAAGCGCACACTCGGCGTTGAGCACGCTCACGTTGTAGGGCGGGCGCAGCTTGTCGATCTCGTGTACCAGCGCCTGGGGACCCAGCATGTAACCCAGGCGCACACCGGCCAGGCCAAACTTGGACAGCGTCCGCATCAGCAGCACGTTGGCATTGGCCGCCGGGTTGGCGCGGATTTCGTCCAGCCAGCTGTGGCTGGAGAAGGGCTGGTAGGCCTCGTCCATCACCACCAGGCCACCGAAGCTGGCGGCCTCGGCGATCAGGCGGCGGATCACGGCCGCGTCCCACAGGTTGGCCGTGGGGTTGTTCGGGTAGGCGAGATAGGTGATGGCGGGCTTGTGATCGCGCATCGCGACGCACATGGCGACTTCGTCCAGTTCGAAATCGGCCGTGAGCGGAACGCCATGGAAGGCCAGTCCCTGCAACTGGGCGCTCATGGCGTACATCACGAAGCCCGGCAACGGCGCGAGGATGCTGGCACCGGGCATGTCGCAGCCCATGGCCAGCAGGGAAATCAGCTCGTCCGAGCCATTGCCCAACATCAGGGCGCAGGCTTCGGGCAGATCGACATAGCGGGAAAGGGCCTGTTTGAGATCTTCGATGCGCGCGCCGGGGTAGCGGTTGATGGCGACAGCGCCGAGCCGTTCACCCAGGGCCTTCTGCAGCTCGGGCGGCAGGGCAAAGGGGCTCTCCATGGCGTCCAGTTTGACCATGCCGGTCGAATCCTGGATGGCGTAGGCGTGCATGGACTGGATGTCCTGCCGGATGTTCTGCAGCGGGTTCGGTGTGCTCATCGGGTTCATTTCGGAGCCCTCATGGGCGGCACGTCGATCAGGCGCAGTTCGGCGGCACGGGCATGGGCCTGCAGGCCTTCGCCGTAGGCCAGCTCGGCGGCGATGGCGCCGAGCGGCTGGGCGCCGGCCTGGCTGACCTCGATCAGGCTGCTGCGCTTCTGAAAGTCGTACACGCCCAACGGCGAGCTGAATCGCGCGGTGCCGCTGGTGGGCAGCACGTGGTTGGGGCCGGCGCAGTAGTCGCCCAGGCTTTCGCTGGTGTAAGCGCCCAGGAAGATGGCACCGGCGTGCCTGAGCAGCGGCTCCCAACGGTGCGGGTCGCTGCTGGAGACCTCCAGGTGCTCGGGCGCGATGCGATTGCTGATGGCGCAGGCCTCTTCCATGTCGCGCGTCAGGATGAGCGCGCCGCGGTCGTTCAGGCTCCTGGCGATGATGGCCGCGCGCGGCATGGTGGGCAGCAGCCGGTCTATCTCTCGCTGCACGGCGTCGAGGTAGGCCGCGTCGGGGCACAGCAAGATGCTCTGCGCCAGCTCGTCGTGCTCGGCCTGGGAAAACAGGTCCATCGCCACCCACTCGGCCGGCGCGCTGCCATCGGCCAGCACCAGGATCTCGCTCGGGCCGGCGATCATGTCGATGCCCACGGTGCCGAACACGCGGCGCTTGGCGCTGGCCACGTAGGCATTGCCGGGCCCGGTGATCTTGTCCACCTTGGGCACGGTGGCGGTGCCGTAGGCCAGCGCGGCCACGGCCTGGGCGCCCCCGATGGTGAAGGCGCGCGTGACGCCGGCCACATAGGCGGCGGCCAGCACCAGCGGGTTCTTTTCGCCCTGGGGCGTGGGGACGACCATGATGATCTCGTCCACCCCGGCCACATGGGCGGGAATGGCGTTCATCAGCACACTGCTGGGATAAGCGGCCTTGCCGCCGGGCACGTAGATGCCCACCCGGTCCAGCGGCGTGACCTTCTGGCCCAGCAAGCTGCCATCCTCGTCGTGGTAGGACCAGCTTTCGCCGGAGGCCTTCTTCTGCGCCTCGTGGTACCGTCGCACGCGGGCCGCTGCGGCTTCCAGCGCTTGGCGCTGCGCGGTGGGCAGGCCGTCGAAAGCCGCCTTGAGCTCAGCCTGGGTCAGCTCCAGGGCCGAAACACGGTCTGCATTCAGGCCATCGAAGCGGGCCGTGTAGTCCAGCACCGCCGCATCCCCCCGCTCCCGAACGTCCGCCAGGATGTCCGCCACACGCTTCTCGATCGCATGGTCCGTGTCCGCCGACCAGTGCATGCGCCGGGCAAACTGCGCTTCAAAATCGTCGGCAGCGGTGGACAGGCGAAGGGGCGTGGCGGTCAGGCTCATGGCGATGTTGGGCCTTTCTGGATGGCTTGTTTGAAGGCGTCGAGGATGGGACGGATGGCGGCCTGCTTGAGTTTGAGGGCCGCCTGGTTGACCACCAGGCGCGAACTGATGTCCATGATCTGCTCGACCTCGACCAGCTTGTTGGCCTTGAGCGTCTTGCCGGTGGACACCAGGTCGACGATGGCGTCGGCCAGTCCGGTCAGCGGCGCCAGTTCCATGCTGCCATAGAGCTTGATCAGATCCACGTGCACGCCCTTGCCGGCAAAGAAGTCACGCGCGATGGCGGTGTACTTGGTGGCGACCTTCAGGCGGGAACCCTGTCTGACCGCTGAAGCGTAGTCGAAGTCGGCCGGCACCGCCACACTCATGCGGCACCTGGCGATCTGCAGGTCCAGCGGCTGGTACAGGCCCTGGCCGCCGTGCTCGATCAGCGTGTCCTTGCCGGTCACACCCAGGTCGGCGCCGCCGTATTCGACATAGGTTGGCACATCGGAAGCCCGCACCAGCACCACACGCACGTCGGGGCGGTTGGTGGGCAAGATGAGCTTGCGGGAGGTTTCCGGGTCTTCGAGCACCTCGATGCCGGCCGCCGCCAGCAGCGGCAGGGTTTCGTCGAAGATGCGGCCCTTGGATAGCGCGAGCGTGATCATTTGACCCTTTCGATGTCGGCACCGATGGCGCGCAACTTGGTCTCCATCTGGTCGTAGCCGCGGTCCAGGTGGTAGATGCGGTCGACCACGGTCTCTCCCTCGGCCACCAGGCCCGCAATGACCAGACTGGCCGAGGCGCGCAGATCGGTGGCCATGACGGTGGCTCCGGAGAGGCGCTCCACCCCCTCGACCACCGCCACCTTGCCATCGATCTGGATGCGGGCTCCCAGGCGCATGAGTTCGTTCACGTGCATGAAGCGGTTCTCGAAGATGGTCTCGGTTACGGTACTGGTGCCCTGGGAAATGCAGTTGAGCGCCATGAACTGGGCCTGCATGTCGGTCGGAAAGCCCGGATATTCGGTGGTGCGGAAGCTCTGCGCCTTGAGCCGGCCTTCGCTGCGAACCCGGATGAAGCCGTCTCCAGCCTCGATACTGGCGCCAGCCTCTGTCAGCTTGTCGATCACGGCTTCCAGATGGTCCGCGCGGCCATGGCGCAGCACAACGTCACCGCCGGTGGCCGCCACCGCGCACAGGAAAGTGCCCGCCTCGATCCGGTCGGCCACCACCTGGTGCTGGCAGCCGTGCAGTCGCTCCACGCCCTGAATGTGGATGCGGCTGCTGCCGTGACCCTCGATTTTCGCGCCCATGGCCATCAGCATCTCGGCCAGATCGGGAATCTCGGGTTCCTGGGCCGCGTTCTCCAGCACCGTCTCGCCTTCGGCCAGACAGGCCGCCATCAGGAGGTTCTCGGTACCGGTCACGGTCACCATGTCGGTCGCGATGCGCGTGCCCTTGAGGCGCGAACGCCCCTGCGGCAGGCGGGCCACCATGTAGCCGTGCTCGACCACGATCTCGGCCCCCATGGCCTGCAGGCCCTTGATGTGCTGGTCCACCGGGCGAGCGCCAATGGCACAGCCGCCGGGCAGCGACACGCGCGCGTGACCGAAACGGGCGAGCAAGGGCCCCAGCACCAGCACCGAAGCGCGCATGGTCTTGACCAGTTCGTACGGTGCCTCCGGCCGCAGGGCGCCAGCGGCGTGAAAGCTCATGCCTCCGCGTTCGCCATGGGTGCGCGTCTGCACCCCCATGTGGTCCAGCAAGGACCGCATGGTGGCGATGTCGCGCAGGCGCGGCACATTGGTCAGCATGACCTGCTCGTCGGTCAGCAGGGTCGCACACAGCTCCGGCAAGGCCGCGTTCTTGGCCCCGGAAACATCGACCTCACCCTGCAGCCGACGACCTCCGGTGATGCGCAACTTGTCCATGGTGTCGCTTTCAGTTCTGCCGGGCCCACTCGGCCGGCGTGTAGGTCTTCATCGACAGGGCATGCACCTCGTCGTTGTGGATGCGCGCTCCGAGCGTGGCGTAGACCTTCTGGTGACGGGCGATCGATCGGACCCCTTCAAAGGCGGGCGAGACGATCACGGCCGCCCAGTGCCGACCGTCTCCGGTCACTTCGATGTGGTCGCAGGGGAGGCCGGCGCGGATGAGGTGTTCGATCTGGTCTGCAGTCATAGGGGATGGATGCTTCAGGGGCGGATCTTGTACCCGGTCTTGAGCAGGTGCAATGCCAGGGCACTGACGGCTGCCAAAGCGGTGCCGACGATGACCAGGCTCAGCCAGGGCGATGTGTCGCTGACGCCGAAGAACCCGTAGCGGAAGCCGTCGATCATGTAGAAAAAGGGGTTGAGGTGACTGACCTTCTGCCAGAAGGCGGGCAGCGAATGAATGGAGTAGAACACGCCCGACAGAAAGGTCATGGGCATGATGATGAAGTTCTGGAAGGCCGCCATCTGATCGAACTTCTCGGCCCACAGGCCAGCGATCAGTCCGAGGGCGCCCAGCAGTCCGGCGCCCATGAGCGCAAACACCAGGATCCAGAGCGGGAACTCGAAGGGCGGTCGAGCAAACCACCAGGTGGCCAGGATCACACCGGCGCCCACCGCCAGGCCCCGCACCACGGACGAGGCGACATAGGCAAAGAACCAGGCCCGGTGCGACAAGGGCGTGAGCATGAGAAAAACCAGGTTGCCCATGACCTTGCTCTGGATCAGGGAAGACGAGCTGTTGGCGAACGCGTTCTGCAGCACGCTCATCATGACCAGCCCCGGCAGCAGGAAGGCGGTGTAGCCGACGCTTTCGTAGACCTTGACATGGTCTTCCAGCACGTGGCCGAAGATCATCATGTACAGGATGGCGGTGATCACGGGAGCGGCCACTGTCTGGAAGCCCACTTTCCAGAACCTCAGGACCTCCTTGTAGAACAGGGCCTGCCAGCCGCTCATGCGAGCACCTTCTCCGCGCTTCCAGCCGACGCTGCACCTTCCATGAGGTCGATGAACACGTCCTCCAGGTCCGCCTTGCGTATCTCGATGTCCTGGGCGAGCACGCCGGACTCCCGCACCCGCGCCAGCAGACGCTCCACCGCCAGCGCATCGTGCGCCGGCAGCTGCACCACGCGCCCGGTCACACGCGCGTGCGCCAGCAGATCGGACGGCAGCGGATGATCGGTCTTGAAACGCAGGACATTGGAGGAAGCGCGCGCCAGCAGGTCGGTTGTGCGCTCGAGCGCCAGCACCCGGCCCTGCTTGAGCATCGCAATGCGACCGCACAGGGCTTCGGCTTCCTCCAGGTAATGGGTGGTGAGCAGCACGGTGCATCCCATGCGGCGATTGAGACCCGAGACGAACTGCCAAAGCGTCTGGCGCAACTCCACGTCCACGCCGGCGGTGGGTTCGTCCAGCACGATCACCTGGGGGCGGTGCACCAGCGCCTGCGCAATCAGCACGCGCCTCTTCATGCCGCCTGAGAGCTGACGCATGTTGGCCGAGGCCTTGTCGGCCAGACCCAGGCCTTCAAGCAGCTCGTCGATCCAGGCGGCGTTGTCGCGAATGCCGAAATAACCCGACTGGAAACGCAGCGCCTCGCGCACGGTGAAAAACGGGTCGAACACGAGTTCCTGGGGCACCACACCGAGCAGGCGGCGTGCAGACGCGTAATCTGCCTGCACATCGTGTCCATGCACCCGCACCTGTCCGCCGCTGGCACGGGTGAGTCCGGCCAGGATGCTGATGAGCGTGGTCTTGCCCGCCCCGTTGGGACCCAGCAGTCCAAAAAACTCGCCCTGCTCGATGTCGAAGCTCACCTCCCGCAAAGCCTGAAACCCGCCACGGGCAGTGACGTAGGTCTTGGAAACGTTCTGGAAGGAAACAGCGGGCATCGGGGCGGGATCGCAGTGCAACCCGCCTCGGGCTGGGCATCCGTGACGGCGGGGAAAACCCGCTATTTTAGGCTGGCAGAAGTTCGCCCACGCCGTAGAGTGCCATCAGGTCGGTCAACCGGGGCGGCAGGTTCACCACCCTGAGTTCGCCCCCGCGTTGCAACACCAAACGACGCAGCTCCAGCATGACCGAAATCGCCGAT
The DNA here is from genome assembly GCA_937873395.1 of uncultured Burkholderiales bacterium. Classification (GTDB taxonomy): domain Bacteria; phylum Pseudomonadota; class Gammaproteobacteria; order Burkholderiales; family Burkholderiaceae_C; genus Hydrogenophaga. The sequence goes on along the minus strand of CALMYH010000106.1, from coordinate 16,058 downwards.
GAGTCGAAATGCTCCAGACCACGGCCATCCAGGACCACGGTCGCGGCACCCGCGCCCTGCAGCCGGGACAGAAGCTGCTGGAGCTCGACCGCCGCGCTGCCCATGGTGAGGCGGGCCGGCAAGGGCGTGCCAGCGTCGGTGAGAGAGGTTTCGTGTGCCACGGCCGGTCAGCTGGCGCGGGCCGCCGCTGCCTTGTTGCGCTGGGCCAGCGAGGCAATCAGGCCATCGATGCCGTTGGCATTGATTTCCTGGGCGAACTGGTTGCGGTAGGAGTCCACCAGCCAGAGCCCCAGCACATTGATGTCGTAGATTTTCCAGCCTTCGGGGGTCTTTTCAAGGCGGTAATCGAGCTGGATTGGCTCGCCACGCCCCCTGACTTCCGAGCGGACCACCACCTCGGTGTCCTCGGCACGGGCCCGCAAGGGCCTGAAACTCAGGGTCTGGTTCCTGACCTCGCCAAGAGCGCCGGAATAGGTGCGCACCAGCAGGGTCTTGAATTCGGCCTGCAGCCTTTCCTGCTGCTCGGGTGTCGCCTGGCGCCAGAAACGTCCGACCGCGGACGAGGTCATGCGGGTGAAATTCACGCTCGGCATGATCTTGCTGTCGACCAGGGCCATGATGCGGGCGACGTCTCCGGCCTGAATGGCCGGATCGGCCTTGACCGCATCGAGTGCCTCGGTGGATATGCGCTTGACCAGGGCATCGGGCGCCTCCATCTGCGCCCTGGCCGGTCCGGCCATCCAGAGGGTACCGATCAGCATCAGTGCGCTGATCCAGTTGCGTCTTTTCAACATGTCTGTGCCTTTCTAGGTCAGGAGCCGCGTCGGGTCCTGGATGAGCTTCAGATTCTCCGGTGCCGGCCGGGTTCCCCGGTCAGTCCCTGTCACCCGTCCCCCGATCGCCGTTGCCCACGCCCCAGCCCTGATCGATCAGGTCCTGGATCTGGTTCTGGCGACGCTGCAGGTAGAAATCCCGCGTGAAGGTGTACTTGTCCAGGGCCGCACTTTCCAGCATGGCGGTGGCCCGCAACAGATTGGCCCGGGTATCGACCAGCCTGAGGCCATAAAGGCTGTTGCGAGTGGGGATGTGATCGACGCCCATCACCAGGTCGCCGCGCGCCTCGAGGCTCCGGCCGGCGGTGTCCCGCACGGTGGACGGCCCGAGGAAGGGCAGTACCAGGTACGGTCCTGCCGGCACCCCCCAACGTCCGAGCGTCTGGCCGAAATCGAGCCGGGTCCGTTCGATGCCCATTTCCGAGGCGACATCCAGAAGTCCCCCGAGTCCGAACACCGTGTTGACATTGAAGCGCAGCAGATTCTCGGCTGCCTCACGCGGCCGCAGCTGCAGGGATGCGTTGATGAAAGACCAGAAATCACTGAGGTTGCCGAAAAAATTGCTCACCCCCGTGCGCACCGGATCGGGCGCCGTGCGCACGTAAAGGGTGGCCACCGGTTTGAGCACGGCGGAATCGACCGCCTCGTTGAACCGATAAACCCCGCGGTTGAAGGGCTCCAGCGGATCGCTGGGGTGTGCGGTCGGTCCGGTGGCACAGCCGGCCGCCAGCGCGAGGGCCAGGGCGGCCCCCAGAAGGCGCACCGAACGCGGGCCGGCACCGTTGCCTGCGCCAGATGACTGGTCTTCGCCGAAGGACATCGCTTGCATCATGGTATTGCCAATGGAAACGGTATCAAAGAGATCGAACAGGCTGCGCAGACCGCCGGACACTGGGTCTCGATCTTCTCTCGAATGGCTGACCTGCCGGCAACCAGATGTATCCATTCGGCAAATACATCACCCAGCTGTGGGATAAGCCACGCCAGACAAGCCACTTCAGCGCCCGCCCCGCTCAGTTTGCCGGGCCGTCGGCCGCCCGGTTGAACAGGAACTGTCCGATCAGATTCTCCAGCACCACCGCCGACTGCGTGCGCGATACGGTGTCGCCGGCGCGCAGATCCTGCTCGTCCCCGCCGGGTTCGAGGCCGATGTACTGGTCCCCCAGCAAGCCGGCGGTGAGGATCTTGGCCGTGGAATCCCGGGGAAACTGGACGCTTCGACTGATTTCCATGGTCACCAGACCCTGGAAAGTCACCGGATCGAGGGTGACGCCGGTCACGCGGCCGACCAGCACACCGGCAGACCGAACCGGTGCCCGCGTCTTGAGACCGCCGATGTTGTCAAAACGCGCCTGCAGGACGTAGGTGTCGCCCCCCCCGGCAAAACTGGTGAGGTTGGCGGCCTTCAGGGCCAGGAACAGCAGCGCGGCCGCCCCCAGCAGGACAAACAGGCCGACGAGGATTTCGAGGTTTCTCTTGTTCATGGCAGTTCCCTGTCAGGGCGTCGAAAACATCAGGGCCGTGAGGATGAAGTCCATGGCCAGCACACCCAGCGAGGCGGTCACCACCGTGCGGGTAGTGGCATAGGCCACCCCTTCGGGCGTGGCCTCGGTTTCATAGCCCTGGTAGAGGGCCACCGCGGTGCAGATGACGCCGAACACCACGCTCTTGATGACGCCATTGCCGACGTCGCGCCAGACATCGACGCCGTTTTGCTGGATCGACCAGAAATTGCCGGCGTCGATGCCGATCAGCCCCACCGCCACCACCCATGCACCCAGGATGCCGATGGCCGAGAACAGCGCGGCCAGCAAGGGCATGGACAGGCATCCGGCCAGGAACCGGGGCGCCAGCACCCGCTGGCGCGGGTCGATCGCCATCAGCTCCATGGCCGCGATCTGCTCGCCGGCTTTCATCAGGCCGATCTCGGCCGTCAGCGAGGTGCCGGCACGCCCGGCAAACAGCAGGGCCGTGACCACCGGCCCCAGTTCCCTGACCAGGGCCAGGTTGACGATCAAGCCCAGCGACTCGGCCGCACCGTAGGTCGACAGGGCATAGTACATCTGCAGCGCCAGCACGAAACCGACCGCCAGCCCCGATGCCAGGATGATCACGAGGGAGCGGTTGCCGATGGCGTGAATCTGGACCACCACAAGACCGAAGCGGCGGAAAGCCGCCGGGGTCGCCTTGAGCAGGTCAAGGAAAAACAGCGCTCCATGCCCCCATCGGGACAGGATGTCGAGGCTGCGAGCACCCAGCCACTGCAGCGGCTTCATGCGCGCCTCCGCGGGCCGAAATCTTCGCTCACCTCGGGGGCCGGGTAGTGGAACCGGATCGGACCGTCCGGTTCACCGCGCACGAACTGCCGCACTTCCGGGTCCTGGCTGGACATGAGTTGTTCGGGCGTGCCTTCGGCCACCACCCGGCCTCCGGTCGCCATCAGGACCACCCAGTCGCTGATGGCCATGCACTGCGGCACGTCGTGCGAGATCAGCAGGGTGGTGGCACCCGTGACATCGGTCAGGGTGCGGATCAGCTTGGCCGTCACACCCATGGACACCAGATCCAGTCCGGCAAACGGCTCGTCGTACATGATGAGTTCGGGGTCGAGTGCAATCGCGCGCGCCAGGGCGATGCGCCGGGCCATGCCGCCCGAAACCTCGCTGATGCGCAATCCGGCCGCGCCACGGAGGCCGACGGCGTGCAGCTTCATGAGCACGATGTCGCGGATGAGCGGCTCGGGCAGGTCGGTCATCTCGCGCAAGGGAAAGGCCACGTTGTCGAACACCGACAGGTCGGTGAACAGGGCACCGAACTGGAACAGCATCCCCAAACGCCGGCGCAGACGGAACAGTTGCTGCTTGTTCCGGGTGTCGATCACTTCGCCATCAAAAACCACCCGGCCGCTGTCGGCGGCGTGGACGCCCCCGATCAGTCGCAGCAAGGTGGTCTTGCCGCAACCCGAGCCGCCGAGCACGGCCGTGACCTTGCCGCGGGCAAAGCTCAGGGAGATGTCGTTCAGGATCGTCCTGCGGCTGTCGTAGCCGAAGGTGACATGATCGATCTCGATGAATGGCGTGGTGCTCATGGGACAGCTTCGAAGGATCCGCATTGTCGCATGCGGGTAAATCCCTAATGCTTTGGGTCTGCAAAGACCCGGCACCCCCACACATCGGGCCGCAGCACCGCCCCGCCCGGCGTGGCCGGCTCAGCGTGGCAGGTCGGAATAGCCCATCAGGTACTCGTCCACGGCGCGCGCCGCCTGGCGACCCTCGCGAATCGCCCAGACGACCAGCGACTGGCCACGGCGCATGTCGCCGGCGGCGAACACCTTGTCGACACTGGTGGCGTATCCGCCGGTGAACTCGGTCGAGGCCTTGGCATTGCCACGGCCATCCTTTTCGACACCGAAAGCGTCGAGCACCGTGGCCACCGGGTTGACGAAGCCCATCGCCAGCAGCACCAGGTCGGCCGGGTATTCCTTCTCCGAGCCCGGCACCTCCACGAACTTGCCGTCCTTGAACTCGACGTGCACGGTCTTGAGGCCGGTGAGCTTGCCGTTTTTGCCCACAAAGGCCTTGGTCGAGATGGCAAACTCGCGCTTGAGCAAGCCTTTCTCGGCACTTTCTTCGTGGCTGGAGCTGGTGCGCAGCTTCAGGGGCCAGTAAGGCCAGACCAGGGGCTTGTCCTCCTGCTCGGGGGGCTGCGGCATCAGCTCGAACTGCGTGACGCTCAAGGCCCCGTGGCGGGGGCCGGGGCCCACCCACCCCGGACCAGGGGCCCCGCCCCCCCCACCGCGCACGTGCTTTCCGTCGGGCCGGATCCGGCCCCCGGGCGTTCCCCCGGCGATGAGCTTGTTCTGCATCGGCAGGAATTCCATGGCGAAATGGACCCCCTCCAGTTCGCGACCGGGCACCGGCAGGTCCCGGCTCTGCTCCGATCCGCCACACAGCAGCACGGCGTCGAACTGGGCCTTGAGCTCGTCGGCGGCGATCACCGTGCTGGCGTCGTTGGTGACCTTGCTGTCGGCGGGCCAGGCACCGATCAGCGTGCCGGTCCTGAACACCACACCTTCGGCCTCCATCTGCTCGACCCGGCGGTCGATGTGGGACTTCTCCATCTTGAAGTCCGGGATGCCGTAACGCAACAGACCACCGATGCGGCTGTTCTTTTCGAACACCGTGACATCGTGTCCGGCCCGGGCGAGCTGCTGCGCCGCGGCCAGCCCTGCCGGACCGGAGCCAATCACCGCGACCTTTTTGCCGGTCTTGTGGCGCGGCGGCTGCGGCTGCACCCAGCCTTCGGCCCAGGCACGGTCGATGATGGCGTGCTCGATCGACTTGATGCCCACCGGGTCGTTGTTGATGTTGAGGGTGCAGGCCGCCTCGCACGGGGCGGGGCAGATGCGGCCGGTGAACTCGGGGAAGTTGTTGGTGCTGTGAAGCACCGTGATTGCGTTCTTCCAGTCGCCCTGGTAGACCAGATCGTTGAAGTCCGGAATGATGTTGTTGACCGGACAACCGCTGTTGCAGAACGGTGTACCGCAGTCCATGCAGCGGGCGCCCTGGACCTTGGCCTGTGCGTCATCGAGTCCGACGACGAATTCCTTGTGGTGCTTCAGGCGCTCGGAGACCGGCTTGTAGCCCTCCTCGACGCGCTCGTACTCCATGAAGCCGGTGACTTTTCCCATGATGGATTCCTGCGTGGGTCTGCGTTGTACTTACTTGGCGGGCGCGGCCTGCTTCTTCGCACTGGACTGCGCCTTGTCGGTGGCCTCGGTCGCCGCCTTGCGGGCATGAATCTCGGCCAGTGCCCGCTTGTATTCGTTCGGGAACACCTTCAGGAACTTGCCACGTGACTCCGACCAGTTGTCCAGCAGCTCGCGCGCGCGCTTGCTGCCGGTCCAGCGGTTGTGCTCCTCCAGCAGCTTGCGCAGCTGCGCCTCATCGGTCAGGCCGCGGTGCCAGACGGCACGGTCGACACCGGCTTCCTGCTCGGCCGCGGACAGCACCTTCTCCAGGCTGACCATGGCGGTGTTGCAGCGCTTGGCGAACAGGCCGTCCTCGTCGTACACGTAGGCCACACCACCGCTCATGCCGGCCGCGAAATTGCGTCCGGTCTTGCCCAGCACCACCACCGTGCCACCGGTCATGTATTCGCAGCCGTGGTCGCCCGTGCCTTCAACCACCGCAGTGGCACCCGAAAGACGGACCGCGAAGCGCTCGCCGGCCACGCCACTGAAGAAGGCCTCGCCACTGGTGGCACCGTACATGACGGTGTTGCCCACAATGATGTTGCGGGTGGCATCGCCACGGAACTCGATGCTGGGGCGCACCACCACACGCCCGCCGGACAAGCCCTTGCCGGTGTAGTCGTTGGCGTCACCGATCAGGTACAGGGTGATGCCACGGCACAGGAAGGCGCCGAACGACTGCCCGCCGGTGCCCTCGAGCTGGATGCGGATGGTTTCGTCGGGCAGGCCTTCGGGATGCACCTTGGTCACCGCGCCGGACAACATGGCCCCGACGGAACGGTTGACGTTGCGGGCCACTTCCATGAAGTGGACCCGCTCGCCCTTGTCGATCGCAGGCCGGGACTTGGCGATCAGGATGTTGTCGAGCGACTTCTCCAGGCCGTGATCCTGGTCCTGCACATGCAGTCGCGGCACGTCGGCCGGCACCGACGGCAGGGCCAGCAATCGGCTGAAGTCCAGCCCGCGGGCCTTCCAGTGCTCGATGCCCTGGCGCATGTCCAGCAGGTCGGCGCGGCCGATCAGCTCGTCGAACCGGCGGATCCCCAGCTGGGCCATGATCTGGCGCGCCTCTTCGGCCACAAAGAAGAAGTAGTTGACCACGTGCTCCGGCTTGCCGGAGAACTTGCGGCGCAGCACCGGGTCTTGCGTCGCCACACCCACCGGGCAGGTGTTCAGGTGGCACTTGCGCATCATGATGCAGCCCTCGACGACCAGCGGCGCGGTGGCAAAACCGAACTCGTCGGCACCCAGCAGCGCACCGATGACCACGTCGCGACCCGTCTTCATCTGGCCGTCGGCCTGCACGCGGATACGGCCCCGCAGGCGGTTGAGCACCAGGGTCTGCTGGGTTTCGGCCAGGCCGATCTCCCAGGGGGAACCGGCGTGCTTGATCGAGGACCAGGGCGAGGCACCGGTGCCGCCGTCGTGCCCCGCGATCACCACGTGGTCGGCCTTGCACTTGGCCACGCCGGCCGCGATGGTGCCCACGCCGACCTCGGAGACCAGCTTGACCGAAATGGAGCTGTGCGGGGCGACGTTCTTGAGGTCGTGGATCAGCTGGGCCAGGTCTTCGATGGAGTAGATGTCGTGGTGCGGCGGCGGCGAGATCAGGCCCACACCGGGCACACTGTGGCGCAGCTTGCCGATGTAGTCCGAGACCTTGCCCCCGGGCAACTGGCCGCCCTCACCCGGCTTGGCGCCCTGGGCCATCTTGATCTGGATCTGATCGGCGCTGGCCAGATATTCGGCGGTGACGCCGAAACGGCCCGAGGCCACCTGCTTGATGCGGGAACGCAGCGAGTCGCCGGACTGCAGTTCGTAGTCGACCTCGAAGATCTCCTTGCCCAGCAGGTCGGACATGGTCTGCCCCTGCTTGACCGGAATGCCCTTGAGCTCGTTGCGGTAGCGCAGCGCGTCTTCACCGCCCTCACCGGTGTTGCTCTTGCCCCCGATGCGGTTCATGGCCACCGCCAGCGTGGCGTGGGCCTCGGTGGAGATGGAGCCCAGCGACATGGCGCCGGTCGCAAAGCGCTTGACGATCTCGCTGGCCGGCTCGACTTCGTCGACCGGAATCGCCCGCGACGGGTCAATCCTGAACTCGAACAGGCCGCGCAGGGTCATGTGGCGCCGGCTCTGGTCGTTGATGATCTGGGCGTACTCCTTGTAGGTGCTGAAATTGCCAGCCCGCGTGCTGTGCTGCAGCTTGGCAATCGCGTCGGGCGTCCACATGTGCTCTTCACCGCGGGCACGCCAGGCGTACTCGCCACCGGCGTCCAGCATGTGGGCCAGCACCGGGTCTTCACCGTAGGCAGCCTTGTGCATGCGGATGGCCTCTTCGGCAATCTCGAACACCCCGATGCCCTCGACACGGCTGGCGGTACCGGTGAAGTACTTGTCGACCGTCTCGCTGTTCAGGCCGATGGCCTCGAACAGCTGGGCGCCGCAATAGGACATGTAGGTACTCACGCCCATCTTGGACATGATCTTGGACAGGCCCTTGCCGATCGCCTTCACGTAGTTGTAGATGATCTTGTCGGCCGACAGCTCACCGGGCAGCTCCTGGTGCATGGAAACCAGGGTTTCCATGGCCAGGTAGGGGTGGATGGCTTCGGCGCCGTAGCCGGCCAGCACCGCGAAGTGGTGCACTTCGCGCGCCGTTCCGGTCTCGACCACCAGTCCGGCGGTGGTGCGCAGCCCTTCACGCACCAGGTGCTGGTGAATCGCCGACAACGCCAGCAGGGCCGGAATGGCCACTTGCTGCGCAGAGATGCCCCGGTCGCTGATGATCAGGATGTTCTTGCCGCCCTTGATGGCATCGACGGCCTCGGCACAGAGCGAGGCCAGCTTGGCCTCCACCCCCTCCTTGCCCCACGACAGGGGGTAGGTGATGTCCAGCGTGTGGCTGCGGAACTTGCCCTGTGTGGTCTGCTCGATGTTGCGCAGCTTGCCCATGTCCTCGAAGTCGAGGATGGGCTGGCTGACTTCAAGACGCAGCGGCGGGTTGACCTGGTTGATGTCCAGCAGGTTGGGCTTGGGGCCGATGAAGGACACCAGGGACATCACGATGGCCTCGCGGATCGGGTCGATCGGCGGGTTGGTGACCTGGGCGAACAGCTGCTTGAAGTAGTTGTAGAGCGGCTTGTTCTTGCCCGAGAGCACGGCCAGGGGGCTGTCGTTGCCCATGGAGCCGATGCCCTCCTCGCCCTGGGCCGCCATGGGGGCCAGCAGGAATTTCACGTCCTCCTGGGTCATGCCGAAGGCCTGCTGGCGGTCCAGCAGGCTGGCCGCCTCGGAGACGGGAATGTCGACCGCGTTGGGCTCGACATCGTCGAGCTTGATGCGCAGGTTTTCGATCCACTGCTTGTACGGCTTGCTGTTCGCGAGGTTGGCCTTGAGCTCCTCGTCGTCGATCATGCGGCCCTGCTCCAGATCGATCAGGAACATCTTGCCGGGCTGCAGGCGCCACTTGCGCACGATCTTGTTTTCGGGAATCGGCAGCACACCCGACTCCGAGCCCATGATGACCAGGTCATCGTCGGTCACACAATAGCGCGAGGGCCGCAGGCCGTTGCGGTCAAGGGTGGCTCCGATCTGGCGGCCATCGGTGAACACGATGGAGGCCGGACCGTCCCAGGGCTCCAGCATGGCCGCGTGGTACTCGTAGAACGCGCGGCGGCGCGGGTCCATCATGGTGTGCTGTTCCCACGGCTCCGGAATCATCATCATCACCGCCTGGCTGATCGGGTAGCCGGCCATGGTCAGCAATTCGAGGCAGTTGTCGAAGGTCGCGGTGTCGGACTGGCCGGCGAAGCTGATGGGGTAGAGCTTCTGCAGGTCGGCACCCAGCACGGGCGAGGTCATGACACCTTCGCGCGCCTTCATCCAGTTGTAGTTGCCCTTGACGGTGTTGATCTCGCCGTTGTGGGCCACATAGCGGTAGGGGTGGGCCAGCGGCCACTCCGGGAAGGTGTTGGTCGAGAAGCGCTGGTGCACCAGGCCCAGCGCCGAGACACAGCGCGCGTCTTGCAGATCCAGGAAATAGGTGCCCACCTGGTCGGCCAGCAGCAGGCCCTTGTAGACCACGGTGCGGCTGCTCATGCTCGGAACGTAGTATTCCTTGCTGTGCTTGAGCTTGAGGCGCTGGATGGCGGCACTGGCGGTCTTGCGAATGACGTAGAGCTTGCGCTCCAGCGCGTCCTGCACGATCACGTCCGAGCCCCGGCCGATGAACACCTGGCGCATGATGGGTTCCTTTTCGCGCACGGTGGGGGACATCGGCATGTCCCGGTTCACCGGCACGTCGCGCCAGCCCAGCAGCACCTGCCCCTCGGCATGGATGGCCCGTTCCATCTCCTGCTCGCAGGCCAGACGGGAGGCGTGCTCTTTCGGCAGGAAAATCATGCCCACGCCATATTCGCCGGCCGGTGGCAGGTTCACCCCTTGTTTGGCCATCTCTTCGCGGTACAGCGCATCAGGCAGCTGGATCAGGATGCCGGCGCCGTCGCCCATGAGCTTGTCAGCCCCGACCGCCCCGCGGTGGTCGATGTTCTCCAGGATCTTGAGCGCCTGGGTCACGATGTCGTGCCGCTTCTCCCCCTTGATGTGGGCGACGAAACCGACGCCGCAGGCATCGTGCTCGTGGGCCGGGTCGTAAAGGCCCTGTTGCTGCATGTGCTGTTGTTCGGCTGCCGTCGTCATGGCGCGTCCTTCGTGGGTTGGCTCGGGTGGGAAATGGCGGAAAGCAAGTCTAGTGCACTGCAACAACAATGCCAAGAAGAATAAATAGGGTCAGATACATATTTATCCAACGAAATGAAGAACGAGTTTTAATTGGGGACATATCAAGAAGGTCTTAAAAATTTCTGCGCGGATCGGCCTGCGGGCGGCTCCGGTGCCGAAAAGCCTAAGCGCGCCGCGGGGGCCTGCCCGGGCGCAGGGGACCGACCCGGCGGGGGGTCTGCTTCTGCAGCGCGGCCACAAACGCGGAAGAGCCCAGAGCCCAGCCGTGCAGCGTGGCCTGCATCAGCGCCTCACCTTGGGACACCCCGACGCCTTCGCGCACCAATTCGGCGTACGCCATCTCCCGTGCGAAGGGTGTGTTGCCCAAGGTCCACCACAAGGGATGCGGCGTGATCAGCCGGTCCGGCGCCTGTCCGATGTGGTGCCGGTGGCTGGACCAGGGGTAGTGCTCCGCGCGGTCGACCAGCCCGGCCCGGACCGGGCCCAGGTCCATGTGGACCATGCAGGGCAACAGGTGGCTCTCGGGCTCCAGCACCGTGGAACGGTAGCGACCCTCCCAAAGGGTGCCGGTGCGTGCGTGACGGTCGTTGAAGAGCCGGACATAGCGCCTGCCCACCGCCTGCATGAAGCCCGCCAGCCCGTCCGTCTTGGCCGGCGTCAGCAGCAGCTGCACACGGTTGTCCAGCAACAGGTAGGCGTGGATGGCCACCTGGAACTGACGGGCATAGTCGGCCATCAGGGAGAGCATCAGCTCGCGATCGGTGTCGTCGACGAAAACCGCCTGCCCGTTGTTGCCACGCTGGATCACATGGTGCGGCAACCCCGCAACGGTGAGGCGTGGAAGACGGGCCATGGCGCAGAGAAGAGGTGAATGCCGAAAGGCCGGACGGGCGGGCGCGGCCTCAGAGGAACCGGCTGGGTTGCCCCACGATCAGCTTCGCCAGTTCATCGAGCACCGTCGAATTGACTTGCTCAGCCCGATAGCGAGTGCTCACAACCTCCAGCCCGTTGACCGCGGCCAGCCGGAACAGCAGCTGGGCCTGCTCGTGCTCGGCCGTGACCATGACGCTGGCCCGGGCGGCCAGTTCGAAATCAAAAACGATGGCCAGCAGCCCGTTGGTCTCGGGATGGCGCAGCTCCTGCCGTTCGTGGGGCACATGGCCCGCCCGAAGGCGCCTTTCCACACGCTCCAGGTCGGGCGGGAAATTCACCTTGACCTGGGCACGGCCGTCGCCCACCCGCGCCGCCGGCACCAAGCGCCAGCCCAAGGCCAGATAGTCGTACACCTCCTTGTCGCGCAGCAGCTTCTTGCGCGCATCGAAGTGGAAGTCGGTCTGCTTCATCGCCGGCCAGACCTGTTTTCCGTCCAGGCTCAGGGGCGCCGCCGGCGGCTCGATCACATTCAGCTGCCGCCGCAGGTCTTCCAGATAGTGCCAGACGCGCTGGCAGGCCGCATTGGTGGCGGCAGCGTTGGTCATCACATCCTGACTCTGGGCATCCTGTTGCGACTTCAGCGACTGCGCCTGTTCCTTGAGCTGATTGAGGAAACTCATGCTTCTTCTCCCGTGATGTCCCGACTCTCCTGGCTGGCACCGGTGGAACCATGCCTCCCCGGCCGGGCACCCGAGTTTATCGGCTGGCCGACCACGCCGACTGCAGGCGCCAGGCCAGCCAGAGGCCACACAGCGACGCCAGACCGGTCAGCACCCAGGTCCAGTGCCAGCCGCCCACCCGCGTGGCAAGCCAGGCCACCAGCGGCGGTCCGACGAACTGCCCGAGCGAGGACCATTGCTGCATCCAGCCCACCGTCGTGGACACGGTGTCCCGGCCCGGGGCCAGCACCACCGCCAGCCCGAAAAGCGTCCCCGGAATCAGTCCACCCACGCTGGAGAACACCAGCACCGCCAGCAGCTGCAACCAGGGCATGCCCGACGCGGCAAAGGTCACCCAGGCGCCCAGCCCCATCACCGCATAACCCGCCGCCAGCAGGACGCCGGGGCGGACCCCGCGCGCCACCAGCCGCCCCGAGGCGATGTTCCCGGTCATGTTGATGCCCGCCACCAGCGCCGCCAGCGCACCCGCCACGGCACCGCCAAGCCCGGCCTCGGCATAAATGGTGGGAAGGAAACCCACCACCGCCAGCCACTGGCCCGAGTAGCAGAAAAACGCCAAGGCGAGCAGCATGGGCGCCGGCGCCGTGAGGGTGCGCCGCAAACGCGCGCCGATGCCCGCGGGCGACTCGGCGGCGGCGGGAGCATCGGTTTCCACCGGCACCCAGCGCCTGAGCGCCAGCGCCGCCGCCAGACTCAGCAGGGCCAGCAGCAGCCACAGCCCGCGCCAACCGACCCAGGCGATCAGCGCCGTGCCGCCCAGCAAGGCCAGCGCCATGCCCACCGGCATGTAGGCACCCCACCAGCCCAGCGCGCGCGCCAGCGTGGGCGGGTGTTGCACGCACCGTCGCAGGAGACCCGGGGCCGGCAGCACCGCCAGCAGAAAACCCAGGCCCTCCAGCACCCGCGTCGCCAGCAGCGCACCGACACCGGGCGCCAGCGCCCCCAGGGCACTGCCCGCCGCCAGCAGGCACAGACCCACCAGCATCACCCGGCGCGGGCCCAGCCGGTCGGCCGCCAGACCTACCCAGAGTCCGAGCGTCATGCCCGCCAGTTGCACCAACGACAGCAGGAACCCGGCTGGCACCAGACCCAGACCCAGCGCCGACTGCAGCGCCGGTATGGCCGCCGGCAATTTGCCCACGTGCAGGGCACAACACACGCCCACGGCCACCACGACCAGCGCCTGCCGGGCGGCCGTCCGCTCGTCGCTCGATGGATGGGCTGCGGCCGACACGCCTGCTTCAGGGAAAAAGCACGCGCCCGCTGAGGCGCTGGTGCTCGCGGATGGCAAAACGGTCGGTCATGCCCGCAATGTAGTCCGCCACGGCCCGGGCCCGCAACGGCTGGCGGGCGTGGGCCGGCGGCAACTCGTGGGGGCGCTCCATGTAGAAGCCGAACAGCTCGCTGACCACCTGGCGCGCGCGGTCGGTGGTGTCCACCACCTGCGGATGGCGATAGAGCGAACGGAACAGGAACTGCTTGAGCACACGGGACGCCTGCCGCATGTTGGTGCTGAAGCCAACCAACGGTCCGGCCTGGCGCACCTCGTCCACACTGCCCACGCCACTGGACTGCAGCTGCTGGCGCGTGGCGTCGATGACGTCATAGACCTGGTCGCTGAGCATGAGACGGATCGATTCGAACAGCAGGCGCCGCCCTTGCAGATGCGGATGGGCCTGCAACGCCTGCCGGCGGTAGCGCTCGAACAGGGGCACCTCCTCCAGTTGCTCGATGCTCAGCAGCCCTGAGCGGACGCCGTCGTCGATGTCGTGGGCGTTGTAGGCTATGGCGTCGGCCAGGTTGCACAACTGCGCCTCCAGCGAGGGCGAACCGCCGTGCAGGAAGCGCGCCGCCACCCCGCCCGGCTCCCGCGCCTCCAGCCGCTCGGCATTGGCGCGCGAACAGTGCTTGAGAATGCCCTCGCGGGTCTCGAAACACAGGTTCAGGCCGTCGAAGGCCGGGTAGCGCTCTTCCAGCGCGTCGACCACCCGAAGGCTCTGCAGGTTGTGTTCGAAACCCCAGGTGTGGGCACCCGGGTCGTCTGCAGGGGCCCCGGCCAGCGCCTGCAGGCAGGCGTGCAGCGCGTCCTGGCCGGCGTGGCCGAACGGGGTGTGGCCCAGGTCGTGCGCCAGGGCAATGGCCTCCACCAGGTCCTCGTTGAGCCGCAACGAACGGGCGATGCTGCGGCCGAGCTGGGCCACCTCCAGCGAATGGGTCAGGCGGGTACGGAACAGGTCGCCCTCGTGGTTGAGGAACACCTGCGTCTTGTAGACCAGCCGGCGGAAGGCCGTGCTGTGGATGATGCGGTCACGGTCGCGCTGGAACGCGGTGCGCGTCGGTGCCTCGGGCTCGGCAAAGCGCCTGCCCCGGCTTTGCGACGGGTGGCAGGCCCAGGGCGCCAGGCCCGGTGGAGCCGCGTCCATCGGGGGCATCAGGCCCGGCAACTGTCGTTGATCACCTCGGCCACCAGCGCGTCGGGAGCGCCCCGCACCACCGCCCGTCCGGGACCGTCGATCAGCACGAACCGGATTTCTCCCGCCTCGGCCTTCTTGTCCACCCGCATCAGCGCCAGGTAACGCGCCGCGTTGTCCTGCAGGTCGAGCACCGGCGCGACCACCGGCAGGCCCGCGCGCTGGACCAGCGTGCGCAGGCGCTCGACAAAGGCCCCGTCGACCAGGCCCAGGCGCTGCGACAGCCGGGCCGCCATCACCAGGCCACAACCCACCGCCTCGCCATGCAGCCACTGGCCATAACCCATGCCGGCCTCGATGGCGTGACCGAAGGTGTGGCCGAAGTTCAGGATGGCCCGCAGGCCGGACTCTTTTTCGTCCTGTCCCACCACCTCGGCCTTGATTTCGCAGCTGCGCCGGATCGCATGGGCCAGCGCTGCCGGCTCGCGCCGCCGCAAGGCCTCGATGTGGTCCTCGATCCAGTCCAGAAAAGCCATGTCGGCGATGGGCCCGTACTTGATGACCTCGGCCAGCCCGGCGCTGAGTTCGCGTTCGGGCAGCGTGTCCAGCGTGTCCAGGTCACACAGCACCCGCAGCGGCTGGTAGAAGGCACCGATCATGTTCTTGCCCAGCGGGTGGTTGATGGCGGTCTTGCCCCCCACCGACGAATCGACCTGGGCCAGCAGCGTGGTCGGCACCTGCACAAAGGGCACACCGCGCATGTAGCAGGCGGCGGCAAAGCCGGTCATGTCGCCCACCACACCCCCGCCCAGGGCCACCAGCAGGGTCTTGCGGTCGCAGGCCTGGGCCAGCAGCGCATCGAAGATGAGGTTCAGGCTGCCCCAGTCCTTGTGGGCTTCGCCGTCCGGCAGTTCGACCAGGTGCACCTGGCGGAAACGCGTGCACAGCAGTCGCATCAGGCGGGCCGCATACAGCGGCGCCACGGTCACATTGCTCACCACCATCACCGACGAGGCCGCGGGCAGGCCCTCCAGCGAATGCGGGTCTTCCAGCAGACCCGGACCGATGCGGATCTCGTAACTGCGGTCTCCGAGTTCGATGAGGACCGGAGGAGAGATGACGGGCGTGTCCATGCGCCCGAGTGTAGCGCGCTGCGCCTGGACGCTCAGCCCTCGGCGGGTGGCACGGGCGGCGGGCTCACACCCGCCAGCTCCAGCTGCATGGAGACCATGTTGACCAGGGTGGCCACCGAAGGCCGCCCGGTGTCCAGCACAAAATGCGCGGTTTCGCGGTAGAGCGGGTCCCGCTCGGCGAACAGCTCCTTGAGTTTGGCCAGGGGGTCGGCCACCTGCAACAGCGGCCGGTTGCGGTCGTGCCGCAGGCGCCGGTACAGATCCTCCGGCGTGGCGCGCAGGTACAGGACCTTGCAGCGCTGCCGCAGATGCATCCGGTTGGCCTCGCGCAGCACCGACCCGCCCCCGGTGGAGAGGACCGCCCCCTCACCGGAACGGGTCAGTTCGTCGATGACCGACGCCTCCAGGTCGCGAAAGGCCGCCTCCCCCTCGCGCTCGAAATAGTGGCGGATGCTGCAGCCCAGGCGTTGCTCGATCACCTGGTCGGAATCGAGAAACGGCAAGCCCAGCCGCCGCGCCAGCTGGCGCCCGACGGTGGACTTGCCACTGCCGGGCAGGCCGACGAGTGCGATGCT
>CALMYH010000105.1 GCA_937873395.1 uncultured Burkholderiales bacterium | reverse complement strand
AGGAACTCGCCGTGCGCGATGTTGAGGATGCGCATCAGGCCGTACTGGAGGTTCAGCCCCAGGGCAACCAGCGCATAGATTCCCCCGGTGATCAGGCCGGAGGCGATCAGTTCTAGCCAGGCAGAGAAGGACATGGGTGTTCGTGGTGGCAACGACGCCTGCGGCGGTCCGACCTGGGCCGGACCGCCGATGGAGTCGTCTGGCGGGATGGGAAGCCGTCAGACCGGATCGCGAGCCGGCCTCAGCTCCAGTTGGGCTTGACCGGATTGAGCGCCGCGGTGGCCATGGAACGCGGCCAGACCACCTCGAACTCGCCGTTCTGCCACTGGCCCACCGAGCCGGGAGTGCCGACGTTCTCGCTGCCGTTGAAGCGGATGTCGCCGATGATGGTCTTGTGCGTGTTGCCCGCCACGTAGTCGCGGATCGCCTTGCGGTCCAGCCCCACCTGCTTGACGGCGTTGGTCAGAATCTCCAGGCCGGCCCAGCAGGCGCCGCTGGCCCAGCGGTCCGGCTCCTTCTTCTGACTGGCCACGTGCGCGTCGAAATAGGCCTTGGCGCCCGGGCTGCTCTTGCTGTTCCAGGAGCCCATACCGAGCACCCCCTCGGCGCCCGCGGGGGTCATCACGTTCTTGTACAGCGGGAAAGCCGTGCCCACCGAGGCATAGAAGAATTTCGGATTGAAGCCGATCTCCTTGGCCTGTCGGCTGGCCAGAATCGTGTCGGGCGGGTAGGTGAAGCCGACGAAGGCGTCGGGATTCTTGTCCTTGATGCTGCGCAGCACCGGCGACAGGTCCTTCACGCCGCCCGGGTAGCTCTTGTCCTCCACCATCTGGATACCGCTGCCCTGCAGCGCCACCTTGAGAGCGGCATAGTTCTCCAGCCCGAACAGATCGTCGACATAGATGCAGGCCAGGGTCTTGCAGCCGTTGGCCTTGAGCATGTCCACCAGCGCGTTGGTCATGGGCGCGGGCTGCTGCAACAGCAGGAAGAAGTACGGCAGCTTCATTTCGGCCAGGCGCCGCGACAGCGCCGTGGGCGCCAGGAACGGATAGCCCAGGCGGTTGGCCAGCGGGGCGACGGCGAAATTGGCGTTGCTGCCCCAGGGCGGCAGCACCAGATCCACCCGGTCGCTGGCCATGAGCTTCTGGTAGGTGCGCACGCAGGTTTCCACGTCGCTGCGGTCGTCGGAACTGATCAGCTCGATGCGACGCCTGACTCCCTTGATGTCCAGGCCACCGGCCGCGTTCTGCTGCTCGGCCCACAGCAGGTAATTGGGCTCCTGGCTGGTCTGGGCACCACCGGTCCAGGGCCCGGTGCGGGCCATGGTGTAGCCGATGCGCACCGGCGCGGCCTGCGCCAGCAGGTGGGGAGCAACGGACATGGCACCGACACTGACGGCGGCACCCTTGATGATGAGTCGGCGATTGGCCTGAACCATGGCTTGTCTCCTTTGGGGCGGGGTGGAACACGGACTGACGCATCGTAGGAGCGCGCGCCCGGTTCGGCTTGGCCCAGCGCGCAGAAAACACTTGTCCGACGGTGCACGGCCGTCGGGGTTTTCCCTCAAGGCGGCACCCCCCGGGTTCCCGCAGCGGAATCGATAATGGTCGACCCACACCGCCAGGAGAAATCCATGTCTGCAGCGCCTCTGATGAGCACCGACCATGTCGCGGCCCACGAGCGGGCCGCCGCATGGCGCGACTGGGTCTGGAAGCACTTCGGCGGTCTGGAGTCCGACCTCTACGGCGACCAGGACTTCGACGGCCACCTGCGGGCGGCCCAGGCCGGCGAGGTCATGCTGACCAAGCTGGAGGCCAACCGGCACCGGGTCATCCGAAGCCCTCACCTGGCACGCACCAGCGACACCAGCTACCTCAAGATCGTGGCGCCATGGCAGGGCAGTGCGGCGGTCGAACAACAAGGCCGACAGGCCTGGGTGCGACCAGGGGGCTGGACCATCTACGACACCACGGGCAGCTACGAAATTGCCAACCCGGAGCGGGTCGATCATCTGATCGTGATGCTGCCCCGCGAGCAGCTGGCCGAGCGGGGCTTGAGGCTGGAGCCGCTGATGGCACGTCACGTCGGTGGCGCCCAGGGCATTTCGCGCGTGGCGCTGGAGACCATGCGCAGCACCTTTCAGGAGTTGCCGTCCATGAGCGACGCGGCGGCGCAGGGCGCCGGAGACCTGATCATCGAGCTGGTGCGCCTGTCACTGCAGGAGCTGGCCGGACGCGAGAGCGCCACCACCCAGATCGAGGCCTTCCGCGACCGCATCCGGGACCACATCGGGCAGCATCTGCGTGACCCGGGCCTGAGCATCGACCGTATCGCCCAGGCCCTCAACTGCAGCAAGCGCCACCTTCACAACGCATTCAGTGCCGAAGACGACACCCTGGCCCACTACATCCTGCGCCGGCGCCTGCAAGCCTGCATGCGCGACCTCAAGAATCCTGCCCTGGCCCACCGCACGCTGACCGAAATCGCCTTCTCGTGGGGGTTCAACAGCGGCGCCCATTTCAGCCGGGTGTTCCGGGACCACGCTGGCTTGTCACCCAGCGAGTTTCGGGCCGCCGCCCTGCGCCAGTCGAACGAAGCCTGAGACTCAACGCTGGGCGCAGCCCTGTGCCACCCGCATGGCCAGCTGCTGCAGCGCCTGCCACGGATCGGCCGGCCAGCCGTCGGCCTTCAGCCCCTTGACGATGCCATCGACGGTGTGGGCATCGTCAAGCCAGCGGGTCAGCTGGGCCAGGCCCAGCAGGGGGAGGACACGCTCGATCAGTCGCTCCTTGACGCCCCAGACACGGTTCTCCCGCAAGGCCATCGGCAGCGGCCGGCCCGCATCCACCGCGCTGCGGACCCGGTGCAAGGTGCGGATGTCCTCGGCCAGGGCCCAGTGCACCAGCACCGGCGCCTCGCCTTCGGCCTGAAGCCCGTCCAGCATGCGCTGCACACGCATCAGCTGTCCGCCCAGCACCGCCTCCGCCAGCTTGAAGGGGGTGTAGCGCGCCACGTTGAGGACAGCGCTCTCTACCTGGCCAAACGTCAGTTCACTGGCCGGATACAGCAGACCCAGTTTCTGGATTTCCTGGTGCGCCGCCAGCAGATTGCCCTCCACCCGGTCCGCAAAGAACTGCAGGGTGCGCTGACCCGCCTCACCGGTTTCGACGCGCTGGCCTTGCTGCTGCAGGCGCTGGGCGATCCAGTTCGGCAGGGCCTGGCGCTCCACGCTGTCCACCCGGACCGAGACACCGTGACTGTCCAGCGCCGCAAACCAGGCCGATTTGAGCGTGGCGGCATCCAGCCGGGGCAGGACCACCAGCGTCACCGTGCTGTCGTCGGCGCCTGCCGATTCGGCCAGCTGCTGCAGCGCCAGTGAACCGTCCTTGCCCGGCTTGCCCGAGGGAATGCGCACTTCGATCAGTTGCCGGTCGGCAAACAGGCTCAACGATCCTCCGCTGGCCAGCACCGCGCTCCAGTCGAAGTGGGCACCGGCCACGGTGTGCACCACCCGTTCGGAGCAGCCCTGGGCACGGGCTTCGGCCCGGATGGCGTCCGCCGCTTCCTGCACCAGCAAGGATTCGTCGCCGTGCACGGCGTAAAGGCTCTTGAGCCCACGTTGCAGCTGTGAGGCAAGCTGGGCGGCAGGCACCTGCATCGCGACCTCAGTTGAGCCGGGCGGCCGACAGGCGCCGCAGCACCTGCTGCACGATGTCGGCCCGCATTTCGCGGAAAGACAAATCCTCCTCCGCCGCTTTGGACAAGGCCTCGGTTTCCGAATAGCTCAGATCGCGCTCCATGAGCAACTCGGTGTTGTCGACCAGAATCCGTCCGGACGCCTCCTCCAGCCGGAAACGGTAGCGGGTGCGCAGTTGCAGTTCGCGCACCCGGCCATCCGCTGTCTGGCCGACCACTGCCCGCTCGGTCTGGTCGACCAACACGACCAGCACCGCCCGGGCACGGGGATCCGTTCCCTCCGGCACGGCCAGGCCCTCCGCCGTCTGCAGACCGGCCGACCCGAGCGTCTGGCGCAAGGCCCGGGTCACCTCGCCGCCGGCCAGGCCGGTCACCGAGAGGTGGGTGAAAGGAAAGGAAGGCTCGCCGCGCAAGGCGAATCCGCAGCCGGACAGCACCGCCACGGCGCCGACGCCCATGACCATTCCCAGCACACGGCGACGCGGCCACAGAGGCGATCGTGCCCGCATGGTGGTCAGGCGCCCATGTTCAAACGACCACATTGACCAGGCGCCCCGGAACCACCACCACCTTCTTGGGTGTGGCGCCCTGGGCATGCTTGACGAAGGCCTCGCTGGCCAGGGCCGCCGCCTCGATGGCCGCCTTGTCGGCGCTGGCGGGCACGGTCACGCTGCCACGCAGCTTGCCGTTGACCTGCAGCACCAACTCGATCTCGTCCTGCACCAGCGCCGACTCATCGACGGCTGGCCAGGGAGCGTCCAGCAGATCGCCCACCGCCTGGGCATAGCCCAGGCCGGTCCACAGCGCGTGGCTGATATGGGGGCAGGCCGGGTACAACATGCGCAGCAGCAGCGAGACGCCTTCGCAACGCACAGCGCTGTCACCGTCACTGTCGTCGAAGGCGAAATCCTCCAGTGCGTTGAGCAGCTTCATGCAGCCCGACACCACGGTGTTGTACTGCATGCGCTCGTAGTCGTAGCTGACCTGTTTGAGCACCAGATACAGCTCGCGGCGCAGCCTCTTGCTCTCGGCGCGCAGGCTGGCCTGGCTCAGGTCACGGCCAGTGGCCGACCGCAGCGCATCCGTGTGTTTGTGGGCAAAGGCCCAGACGCGCCGGAGGAAGCGGTAGCTGCCCTCCACCGCCGCGTCGTTCCACTCCAGCGTGGCCTCGGGCGGCGCGGTGAACATGGTGTACAGGCGCGCGGTGTCGGCACCGTACTTCTCGATCAGGTCCTGTGGGTCGACGCCGTTGTTCTTGGACTTGGACATGGTGCCCACGCCCTCGTAGTCGATGGGCGTTCCCACGGGAAGCCCATCCACTTCCTTGATCAACCGGGCACCCACCACTTTGCCGCCGTCGTCCAGCACGTGCTCCACGTCTTGCGGCCAGAAATACGCCTTGCCGCCCTGCTCGGTACGGCGCGAGTAGATGTGGTTGAGCACCATGCCCTGCGTGAGCAGCCTGGTGAAGGGCTCGTCCACTTTCACCAGGCCCAGATCGCGCATGACCTTGGTCCAGAAGCGCGCGTACAGCAGGTGCAGGATGGCGTGTTCGATACCGCCGATGTACTGGTCCATCGGCATCCAGTAGCCGGCGCCGCCGGCGACCATCTGATCGTCGTTCTTCGGGTCGCAATAGCGCATGAAGTACCAGGACGAGTCCACGAAGGTGTCCATGGTGTCGGTCTCGCGCCGCGCGGGCTTGCCGCAGCAGGGGCAGTCCACCTTGAGGAAGGCCTCGCACTTGTTGAGCGGGTTGCCGCTGCCGTCCGGCACCAGGTCCTCGGGCAGGCGCACCGGCAGGTCCTTCTCGGGCACTGGCACCGGGCCACAACTGTCGCAGTGGATGATGGGGATCGGCGTGCCCCAGTAGCGCTGGCGGCTGATGCCCCAGTCGCGCAGGCGGAAAGTGGTCTTCTTCTCGCCCAGGCCTTTTTCTGCCAGCAGGGAGGCCACCTTGTCGACCGCCGCTTTGTAAGGCAGGCCGTCGAGCGCGCCGGAGTTGACGCACACGCACTTCTGCTTGTCGCCGTACCACTCGGCCCAGGCGTCGGTGGAAAAAGTCTCGCCTTCGACCGCCACCACCTGCTGGATGGGCAACTGGTACTTGAGCGCAAACGCGAAGTCGCGCTCGTCGTGCGCCGGCACGCCCATCACGGCGCCGTCGCCGTAGCTCATGAGCACGTAGTTGCCGACCCAGACCTCGACCTGCGCGCCGGTCAGCGGATGGGTGACGAACAGGCCGGTGGGCATGCCCAGCTTCTCCTGGGTGGCCAGTTCGGCCTCGGTGGTGCCGCCCTTCTTGCAGTCCTCGATGAAGGTCGCCAGCTTGCCGTTGGACGCGGCCGCGTGCAGGGCCAGCGGGTGCTCGGGCGCCACCGCGCAGAACGTCACGCCCATGATGGTGTCGGCACGCGTGGTGAACACATACATGCGACCGTCACCGATCAGCGCGCCGTCGGCACCCCGGATGTCGTGGGTGAACGCAAAGCGCACGCCCTCGCTCTTGCCGATCCAGTTCTCCTGCATCAGGCGGACCTTGTCGGGCCAGCCGTTGAGGGTCGCCTTTTCGTTGCCGATCTGCACATGGTCGAGCAGCTCTTCGGCGTAGGCCGTGATGTTCAGGTAGTAACCCGGGATCTCGCGCTTCTCGACCAGGGCGCCGGTGCGCCAGCCGCGGCCGTCAATCACCTGCTCGTTGGCCAGCACCGTCTGGTCCACCGGATCCCAGTTGACGACCTGTGTCTTGCGGTAGGCGATGCCTTTCTCCAGCATCTTCAGGAACAGCCACTGGTTCCACTTGTAATAGTCGGGCGAGCAGGTGGCGACTTCGCGGCTCCAGTCGATGGCCAGCCCCATCGCCTGCATCTGCTGCTTCATGTAGGCGATGTTGTCGTAGGTCCACTTGGCCGGCGGCACCTTGTTCTTGAGTGCTGCGTTCTCGGCCGGCAGACCGAACGCGTCCCAGCCCATGGGCATCAACACGTTGTAGCCGTTCATGCGCAGGTAGCGCGTGAGCATGTCGTTGATGGTGTAGTTGCGCACATGCCCCATGTGCAGCTTGCCGCTGGGGTAGGGCAGCATGGAGCAGGCATAGAACTTCTTCTTGCCAGCGTCTTCGGTCACGCGATAGGCGTCGGTGGCGGTCCAGTGGGCGTGCGCGGCGCGCTCGACGTCCTGGTGGGCGTATTTTTCTTGCATGGACAGAGGTCCGAAAATCGAACGGGGAGGAGTCAGCAGGACTCAGCGCAGGCCGAGCACATCAAACATGTCGTACAGGCCGGCCTCGCGGCCGGCCAGGAAACGGACAGCGCGCAGGCTGCCCTGGGCGTAGGTCGCCCGGCTCGATGACTTGTGGGTGATCTCGATGCGCTCGCCCGTACCAGCGAACAGCACCGTGTGGTCTCCCACGATGTCGCCACCGCGGATGGTGGCAAAACCGATGGTGGACGGATCGCGCTCGCCGGTCACTCCCTCGCGGGCGTAGACCGCGCAATCCTCGAGATCGCGCCCGAGTGCATCGGCGATCACCTCGCCCATCTTGAGGGCCGTGCCACTGGGCGCATCGATCTTGTGGCGATGGTGTGCCTCGATGATCTCGATGTCGTAACCGGTCGACAGGGCCCGCGCGGCCATTTCCAGCAGCTTGAGCGTCACATTGACCCCCACGCTCATGTTGGGCGCCATCACGATGGCAATCGATTGCGCCGCCGCGGCAATTTCCTGCTTCTGGGCTTCGCTGAAACCGGTGGTGCCGATGACCAGGTTCACACCATGCCTGACGCATTCGCGCAGATGGGTCATCGTGCCCTCAGGGCGGGTGAAGTCGATCAGGCAGCGGCTGCCGGCCAGCCCCGTTGCCAGATCGTCGGTGATGAGCACGCCGGTCGACTGGCCTGTGAAGGCACCGGCGTCCTGACCGATGGCAGGGCTTGCAGACATGTCCAGGGCTCCGGCGAGGACACAGTCACCGCTCTGGCGCACGGCGTCGACCAGCATCTGGCCCATGCGACCGCTGGCACCGGCCACGGCCACCGGGATCGGAGACTGGTGGCTCATCGGGCGCCCTCCGCGGGCTCCAGCGGCGGGGAGGGGCGGGGGGTGGGCGGCGCCGCAGGCGGCACCGCCTGCGTGACCGGGCGGTTCACCTCGGAAAAGCGCCGCAGCTGCTCTTCAGAGGCCTCGAGCATCGGCGCACGACCCGCCCGGCGCCGCACGTCCAGCGAAGCCACAAACTCGGCCTCGCTGGGCAGCTCGTCGGCCTCGACACGCTCAAGCAGGTCGCCCCGGAAAAAGACCGCCATTTTGCGCTGCTGGGGCTCCTGACCCCGGCGCTGGAGGGTGAACACGTAGTCCCAGCGATCGGCGTGGAAAACACTGGTCAGCAAGGGAGTGCCCAGGATGTCACGCACCTGCTCCCGGGGCATCCCGGGCTGAAGGGCCTGCGCCTGCTCACGGGTAACCACGTTGCCCTGAATGACATCGACCCGGTAGGGAGTGACGACGGAACCCAGGCGGTCCAACGAAGGCAGACCGGAGGCACAGCCGGCCAGGAGGGTCGCAAGAACCAGCAGCATCGGCACGGCCGCTCGACCACTGCGTATGGACGGAATCTGAATCATGAAACGGGCCTGAGAAAGATGCCTTCTGCGGGACAAACGGGGCGCGGAACGCCGCCGCAGCACACTGGCGATATGATCGGCCATTGTAGCCCCGGGGTCCGGCTCCTGGCTCGCCCCTGCCAGCCGCCGGCGCACAGGCAAATGCCTGCCGGACGAGGCTCTGCATCTGCCATCGAGGTCCCCGCCATGTCCAACATCGAAGAACTCAAGAGCACCGGACTGAAGGCCACCCTGCCCCGGCTGAAGATCCTGGACGTGTTCCAGAACGCCAAGCAACGCCACATGACCGCCGAAGACGTGTTCCGTGTCCTGCTGGACGAACGCTCGGACATCGGTCTGGCTACGGTCTACCGGGTGCTGATGCAGTTTGAGCAGGCCGGCCTGCTGGTGCGCAGCAATTTCGAGTCGGGCAAGGCTGTCTACGAACTCAACGAAGGCCAGCACCACGACCACCTGGTTTGCCTGGACTGTGGACGGGTCGAGGAATTCTTCGACCCGGAAATCGAGCAGCGCCAGCAGATCATCGCCACCTCACGCGGATTCAAGCTGCAGGAGCATGCACTTTCGCTGTATGCGAACTGCACCAAGGACGACTGCCCCCACCGCGGCAACAAACGCTGAACCGGCTCAGCCGCCCTGCGCCATGGCTGCGCGGTGGCGTGCCACGAACTCCTGGTAGGTGTCGATGCCCCGCAACTGCAGGATGGCATTTCGCACGGCCGCTTCGACCAGCACGGCGATGTTGCGGCCCGCCACCACCTGGATCACCGACTTGCGCACCGGCACGCCCAGCACGTCCTGATACAACGGCTCGTGCGGCATGCGCTCATAGTCACGCTCCAGGGTTTCCTTGCGCACCAGGTGCACGATCAGCGAGAGCCGCATCTTGCGCCGCACGGCGGTCTCGCCAAAGATGGCCTTGATGTCGAGCAGGCCGATGCCGCGAACCTCCAGCAGGTTCTGCAACAGTTCCGGGCAACGCCCCTCGATGCTGGTCTGGTTGATCCGGTAGAGATCGACCGCATCGTCGGCCACCAGCCCGTGGCCACGCGAAATCAGCTCCAGGCCCAGTTCGCTCTTGCCCAGGCCGGACTCCCCGGTGATCAGCACCCCCATGCCCAGGATGTCCATGAACACGCCGTGCATGGAAGCGCGGTCGGCAAAATGGCGCGACAGGTAGGCGCGCAACACATCGATCACGAAAGCCGCCGGCTCGGGGGTGGCAAACATCGGAATCTGGGCGCGTTCGCACATGGCCATGAGGGCATCCGGGGCGCTCTGGCCGTCGGCCATGATCAGGACGGGAGGCTCCAGCGTCACGATGCGCGCCACGCGGCGGCGGTTGTCGTCCTCGCTCGGGCTGGTGAGGTAGGCCACCTCGCGCTCGCCAAACACCTGTACACGGTAGGGATGGATGTAGTTCAGGTAACCGACCAGGTCGGCACCCGAGCGCGCCTCCCGGATCGCGACCTCGTCGAAACGGCGCTCGGAAGCGCCCAGACCGGCCACCCACTGCCACTTGAGGGCCTCACGGTGGTCTTCAAACAGGACATCGGCGCTGACAACGGTCGGTTTCATGACCGCGTTATACCGCGAAGTGAAGCAAGGCCAGCGACCCGCGCAGCGGCGGAGCGTTGGGGGCAACAGCGACCGCAGCGAAGGGCCGCCCCGAGCAAGGTCAGCCCCCTCG
>CALMYH010000104.1 GCA_937873395.1 uncultured Burkholderiales bacterium | reverse complement strand
GCGGGAACAGGCCAGGCAGGGCGGCGCTGGCCTGGATGGCGCGCGAGATCGGCACGTGGTCCCAGCCCGGCCGGCCGAACGGCGTGGCCTCGCCACTGTCCAGGTCGGTGGCAATCAGGGTCAGGCGGGCCTTCAGGCGACGAAAGTCGTTGCTGCGGCCTTCGCGGCTGAACAGCCGCTCGACCTGGGTGTGGATGCCCTCGTTGTCGAACACCCCGGTTGGCAGCGCGGCGCCGAGCTGTTCGGTGGCCTGGCTCAGGGGTTTGCCTTCCACCAGCCAGGTCCAGAGGGCTCCCGCCAGCAGCTGCGGCAGACGCGATACCCGGTGTCCGATCTCGTGCCAGGCCGGCTTCATCAGCCAGGCCGGGTCGAAGTTCTCTTCGGTGGGCAGATCCTCGATGAAAGCTTCGCAAAGTTGGCGCGGGCTCAGGCCGTTGGCCAGTCCGGCGGCGATGAATCCACCGGCCGAGACACCCACGTAATGTCCGCATCGATTCAGGTCGAGACCGGTCAGGGAATCGTCGAGCGCGCAGAGGGCGCCTATCTCGTAGATGGCTCCCAAGGGGCCGCCGCCCGCCAGTGCCAGTGCCACGGCCGGCTGATGCCGGGCACCGGGCTTGGAACGTCGCGTAGTCATGGCTTCAAGTGTAGGGCCAGTGCCTCGATGGTTGTGTTGCATTGCAGCAAGTCGAACGGGCGCAAAAAAGGGGCGTCACGCGCCCCTTGCAGTCCGATCCCGGCTTTCGCCTGCCATGGATGTCAATCGGCCTTCTTGCGTGGCGCCGATTTCCGGGGGGCGGCGGCCTTGGCCGGCGCCTTGCGGGGAGCTGCCTTGCGCGGCGCTGCCTTGCCGGGGGGCGCCTTGCGCGCCGGCTTGGCCGGAGCCACTCCCGACATTTCCTGGACCATGCGCCCCAGTTCGTTGATGCGTGCCACCAGGGCCTCCACATCACGGGCAGCCGGGACACCCAGCTTGCTCAGCGCCTTGGCCACGCGCTCTTCGAAGATGTTCTCCAGCTTGTCCCACTGGCCCTGGGCCTTGGACGAAATGTCGTTGGCCATGTGGCTCACACGGCTGGTGGCCTCGTTGATGCGATCCTCTGCAACGGCCTGGGTCTTGCGCTGGATCGACAGCCCTTCCTTGACCAGGGTTTCAAAGACCTTGCCGCCCTCTTCCTGGGCTTTCGAGAAGGCGCCCAGCCCGGCCAGCCAGATCTGCTGCGCCGAATCCCGGACGGCTCCCGACAGGGGACTGCTGCCGGCATCGGCTTTGTTCTTGCTGCCGGCTTTCTGGATCTTCTTGACCATGGTTCGACTCCGTTGGTGGTTTCACAAGGGTACGCCTCTGGCGCGACCGTGCATTGATGAAGTGACTTTAGGCCTTGTCGGCCAGCGTTTGTAGGGAGCGCCGACTAATGCCGCTCACCCGCGGCCCTGGCTCCGCCTGCGCTGGGGTTTGTGCTGAATCGGTGTCCCGGGGTCCTCCCCGAGAATGGCTTTTCCGCATTCATACACCTGGGAGTCCCTGATGCACTATTTCGTCACCGGAGCCACAGGCTTCATCGGCAAGCGCCTGGTCAAGAAACTCCTTGAGCGCAAGGGATCGGTGGTGCATTTCCTGATCCGCCGCGAAAGCGCAGGCAAGGTGGCAGCCCTGCACGAGTACTGGGGCCTCAAGGGCAGCGCAGGCGTCGCGCGTGCAGTGCCGGTCTTCGGTGATTTGACCGAGAAGAAGCTGGGCGTGTCTGCCGATGCCACCAAAGCCCTCAAGGGGCAGGTGGACCATTTCTACCACCTGGCGGCGGTCTACGACCTGGAGGCCGATGCCGAAAGCCAGATCGCCGTCAACATCGACGGCACGCGCAACACTGTGGACTTCGCCAGGGCGATCGCCGCGGGCCATGTCCACCATGTGTCGTCGATTGCCGCCGCCGGCCTGTACGAGGGCGTGTTCCGCGAGGACATGTTCGACGAGGCCGAGGGTCTGGAGCATCCGTACTTCATGACCAAGCACGAGAGCGAGAAGATCGTCCGGCAGGAGTGCAAGCTGCCCTGGACGGTGTACCGCCCTTCGGCTGTGGTCGGAGACAGCCGCAGCGGCGAAATGGACAAGATCGACGGACCTTACTATTTCTTCAAGCTGATCCAGCGCCTGCGACAGATTCTGCCGCCCTGGATGCCCGGCGTGGGGCTGGAGGGTGGCCGCATCAACATCGTGCCGGTGGATTTCGTGGTCGATGCACTGGATCACATCAGCCACCAGAGACGCGGCGGCGGGGCCTGCTTCCATCTGGTCGACCCGATGGGCTATCGGGTGGGGGACGTGCTGGACATCCTGAGCCGTGCCGCGCACGCCCCGAAGATGAACCTGTTCGTCAACGCCGCGCTGCTGGGCTTCATTCCCAAAAGCGTCAAGAAGGGGCTGATGGCGCTGGCGCCGGTGCGCCGGGTCTACCGCGCGGTGATGCAGGACCTGGGTCTGCCCGAGGACATGCTGACCTTTGTCAACTACCCGACGCGCTTCGATTGCCGCGAGACCACGGCGGCGCTCAAGGGAAGTGGCATTGCCTGTCCCGACTTCAAGGACTACGCCTGGCGTCTGTGGGACTACTGGGAGCGCCACCTCGACCCTGACCTGCACATCGACCGCAGCCTTCGGGGCACCGTGGCCGGCAAGGTGGTGCTGGTGACCGGGGGCAGTTCGGGCATCGGACTGGCGGCGGCCCACAAGTTCGCCGAGGCCGGCGCCATCACCGTCATCTGCGGCCGAGACACCGACAAACTGGACGAGGCCTGCGCCGAAGCCAAGGGGCGTGGGTACAGCTTCGTGGCCTATCAGGCCGACATTGCCGACATGACGGACTGTGACCGCTTCGTGCAGCAGCTCATTGCCGACCATGGCGGGGTGGACTTCCTGATCAACAACGCCGGCCGCTCGATTCGTCGAGCGATCGAGAGCAGCTACGACCGCTTCCACGATTTCGAGCGCACCATGCAGCTCAACTACTTCGGATGCCTGCGCGTGACCATGGGCTTGCTGCCCGGCATGGTGGCCAAACGCAAAGGGCATGTGGTCAACATCAGCTCCATTGGCGTGCTGACCAACGCGCCGCGTTTCTCGGCCTACGTGGCGAGCAAGGCGGCGCTGGATGCCTGGACGCGCTGCGCCTCCAGCGAATTCGCCGACCAGGGCATTTCCTTCACCACCATCAACATGCCGCTGGTGCGCACGCCCATGATCGCGCCGACACAGATCTACAGGAACGTGCCGACGCTCAGTCCGGAACAGGCGGCCGACATGATTGCGCAGGCCTGCATCTACAAGCCGGTGCGCATCGCGACACGCCTGGGGGTGAGCGGTCAGGTGCTGCACGCCTTTGTGCCTCGCATCGCACAGATCATCATGAACACCAGTTTTCGCATGTTCCCGGACTCATCGGCAGCCCAGGGGGGCAAGGGGGCGAAGCCGCAGCTCTCGCCGGAGGCGTTGGCGATGCAGCAGATGATGCGGGGGATTCACTTTTAGGTCTCCGGCTGGGTGGTTTGGCCGGGTCTCGCCCCGGCGGGCGACCCACTTTCTTTTGCTTCGCCAAAAGAAA
>CALMYH010000103.1 GCA_937873395.1 uncultured Burkholderiales bacterium | reverse complement strand
CGCGCACGAACTGGCGACGCACGGGACCGATCTCGAACGTCCGATCGCGGGCCCCTTGCGCCGTGTGCTGAAAGCCTGAACGCCATGACCGAAACCCGCTCCACCTGCCCCTACTGCGGCGTCGGCTGCGGGGTGCTGATCCAGAGCGAGGACGGCCAGATCACCGGTGTGCGCGGCGACCCGGATCACCCGGCCAACTTCGGCAAGCTCTGCACCAAGGGCAGCACGCTGCACCTGACCGCCACGCCCACCGTCACGCGCCAGACGCGCCTGCTGCAACCGATGCACCGGCTGCAGCGCGGCCAGGCGCCTGTGGCCATCGGCTGGGACGCGGCACTGGACCAGGTGAGCAGAGCATTCGGCCGCATCGTGCGCGAGCACGGCCCGGACGCGGTGGGCCTGTACCTCAGCGGCCAGTTGCTGACCGAGGACTACTATGTCTTCAACAAGCTGGCCAAGGGCCTGATCGGCACCAACAATGTCGACACCAATTCTCGCCTGTGCATGAGCAGCGCGGTCACCGGCTACAAGGCCACGCTGGGCGCCGACGCACCCCCGGCCTGCTACGACGACCTGGACCTGGCGCAGTGCCTGTTCATCGTCGGCAGCAACGCGGCCTATGCCCACCCCATCCTGTTCCGTCGCATCGAAGCCGCGAAGCGACGGAACCCGGCGATGAAGATCATCGTGGCCGACCCGCGCCGCACCGACACCGCCGAACTGGCCGACCTCTACCTGCCCCTCCTGCCAGGCACGGACGTGATGTTGTTCCACGGCCTGCTGCACATCATGCTGTGGGAAGGCTGGACGGATGCTGCCTATATCGCGGCCCACACCAGCGGATTCGACGAACTCAAGGCGCTGGTGCGCGACTGCACGCCCGATGTCGTGGCACAGACCTGCGGCATTTCCAGGGACGATCTGTTCACCGCCGCGCGGTGGTTTGCCGGCCTCAATGGCCTGGGGTCGTCGACCCGCTTGCCGACACTCAGCCTCTACTGCCAGGGCCTGAACCAGAGCAGCAGCGGCACGGCCAAGAACGCGACCCTGATCAACCTGCACCTGGCCACCGGCCAGATCGGTCGACCCGGCGCCGGCCCCTTCAGCATGACCGGCCAGCCCAACGCCATGGGCGGACGTGAGGTCGGCGGCCTGGCCAACCTGCTGAGTGCGCATCGCGACCTGGCCAACCCCGATCACCGCGCCGAAGTGGCCGCGCTCTGGGGTGTGGCCGATGTGCCATCGAAACCCGGCAAGACCGCGGTGGAGTTGTTTCAGGCCGCAGCCGACGGCGAGATCAAGGCGCTGTGGATCGTCTGCACCAACCCGGCACAGTCCATGCCCGACCAGTCCACCGTGCGCCGCGCGCTGCAGCGCGCCGAGTTCGTGGTGGTGCAGGAGGCCTTTGCCACCGCCGCCACCTGCGACTTCGCCGACCTGCTGCTGCCCGCCACCACCTGGGGCGAGAAGGACGGCACAGTCACCAACAGCGAGCGCCGCATCAGCCGCACACGGGCTGCGGTGCCGGCTGCGGGTGCAGCGCGACACGACTGGCGCATCGCCGTCGATGTGGCGCGGCGGCTGGAAGCGCGGCTGCGCCCCGGTCAAGCCACGCTGTTTCCCTACGAGACACCCGAGACCATCTGGAACGAACACCGCGAATCCACCCGCGGCCGTGACCTCGACATCACCGGCCTGTCGTATGCCCTGCTGGAATCACAAGGTCCGCAACAATGGCCCATGCCGGAAGGAGCCAAGCACGGCCAGCGCAGGCTCTACGAAGACGGCCTCTTTCCCACCGCCGATGGCAAAGCCCGCTTCGCCGCCCTGCCCTACCTCCCGGTCTCCGAAGCCCGCGAATCGCGCTACCCGTTCTCGCTGATCACCGGGCGGCTGCGAGACCACTGGCACGGCATGACCCGCACCGGCATGCTGGGCCGGCTGTTCGGCCATGTGCCCGAGCCGACTGTGCAGATGAACCCGCAGGACATGGAACGCCGGGGCCTTAAAGATGGCGACCTGGTGCATGTCACCAGCAAGCGCGGATCCATCGTGCTGCCGGCACAAGGCTCCGGCACGGTCCACCCCACCCAGGCCTTCATTGCCATGCACTGGGGCCCCGAATACCTGAGCGGCCGTAGCAGCGTGGGCGAAGCCCTCGCCGGTGTCAACGCCCTGACCACCTCGGCGTATTGCCCCAGCTCCAAACAGCCGGAACTCAAACACGCGGCGGTCAAGATCCTCAGGGCCGAACTGCCCTGGACCCTGTTGGGTGTGGCCTGGTTGCCCGATGACACCGCCCTGACGGCCTTGAGCGGTTTGCGCTCGCTGATGCCCTCGTTCGAGTTCGCATCCTGCGTGCCCTTCGGACGCGACCGGACCGGTGTGTTGCTGCGCGCGGCCGCACACGAAGCACCCGAGCAGGCCCTGCTGGAACGCATTGAAGCCCTGATGGGGCTGAACACCGCCGACACCCTGCGTTATGCCGACAAGCGCCGGCAACAGCGGCGCAGCGTTCGCCTGCAACGCGGAGTCGGCCAGGACAAGCACACCACCACGGTGGAATCCTTCCTGCTGTCCGGCGACACCAGCGCCGAGTCGTGGATCAGGACCCTGCTGCAAGACCAGTTGCCGGCCGGCGACTACGGCAGGCGGCTGCTGATGCCAGGCTCGGCTGCGCCGGTGGCACTGGCCTCCCGAAGTCCCCAGATCTGCACCTGCTTCAACGTCAGTGCCGACGCCATCCGCGCTGCGCTGGCGCAATGTGGCGGCTCCGACGACGAACGGCTGACCCAAGTGCAAGCCCAGCTCCAGTGCGGCACCCACTGTGGCTCCTGCGTTCCCGAGCTGCGACGGCTGGTCCGCTCGGCGCCGTCCAAGGCAGGGCTGGCCGCCTGAAGAATACTTATAACCCGAAGTAATCAAGACTGAATCACAATCGCCGTCCATGAGCATCAGCCAGTACATCAAGGAAATCGGCCGCGGCAAGGATGGCGCCCGTTCGCTCACGCGCGAACAGGCGGCCGACCTGTTCGGCCAGGTGCTGGACGGCACAGTCAGTGACCTGGAGTTGGGCGGGTTCTGTCTGGCGATGCGCATCAAGGGCGAGACACCCGAAGAGATGGCCGGCTTCCTCGATGCCACCCACCGGCGCCTGCATCGCCTGCCCGATAGCGGGACGCGCACCGTGGTGCTGCCCAGCTACAACGGCGCCCGCAAGTTGCCGGTTCTGACGCCGCTTCTGGCGCTCTTGCTGGCACGCGAAGGGGCAGCGGTGCTGGTGCACGGCACCGCCACCGAAGACCGGCGCGTCTCTAGCGAAGCCGTCTTTGCCGCTCTGGGGTACGAAGCCACCCGGTCACCGAAGGTCCTTGCACCAGGCGCGTTCGCCTTTGTCCCCACCGAGGTGTTGCATCCGGGCCTCAAACGCCTGCTCGAAGTGCGGCGTGTGGTCGGGCTGCGCAACCCCGGGCACAGCCTGGTCAAGCTGATGAACCCCTGCCAGGGCCCGGCGCTGATCGTCGGCAGCTACACCCACCCCGAGTACGCGGTGTCCATGGCCGAGACCTTTGCCCTGGTGGGCGCCCATGCGCTGCTGCTGCGCGGCACCGAAGGCGAGCCCGTCGCCGATGCCCGACGCACGCCGCAGATGGACGCTTTCCGCCACGGCCAGCGCCACCTGGTGCAGGCTGCGCAGGAGGGGGCACTGGCCACCCTGCCCGACCTGCCCAGAGACCCCTCGGCCGAAGCCACGGCCGCCTACATCCGCAAGGTGCTGGACGGCCGTCTGCCGGTGCCCCGGCCGATTGCCATGCAGGTGGCACACATCCTGCAAGAAATCCGCCATACCCACCCGACGGAGACAAGCGGCCAGCTGGCCGACGCCACGCCATGAACCAGCCCCTTCGACATACAGCCGGTCCAACGGCCCACCCCACCACCTTCCAGCCCGGCACCGTCACCCTGGTGGGCGCCGGACCGGGTGATCCGGAACTGCTGACCCTCAAGGCGGCCCGGGCCATCGCCGCGGCCACCGTGCTGCTGGTGGACGACCTGGTGGGTGAGGGGGTGCTGCAGCACGCCTCGCCCCGCGCACGCGTCGTGCACGTGGGCAAACGCGGCGGCTGCAAGAGCACACCGCAGGCCTTCATCGAGAAGCTGATGATCATGGCCGCGCGCGAGGGCGAGGTGGTGGTGCGTCTCAAGGGGGGCGACCCCTTCATCTTCGGCCGGGGTGGCGAGGAAGTGGAGCACCTGCGGGCCGAGGGCATCGATGTGCAGGTCATCAACGGCATCACCGCGGGGCTCGCCGGGCTGACCTCGCTGGGCGTCCCGCTGACCCATCGCGACCACGCCCACGGGGTGGTGTTCATCACCGGTCACGCCAAGCCGGGTGACACGGGCACCGACTGGCAGCAACTGGCCGCCACCGCGCGCGACGCCAAACTCACCCTGGTCATCTACATGGGTGTGTCGGGCGCCGCACAGATCCAGGCCGACCTGCTCACCGGCCTGCCCGCCAGCACCCCGCTGGCCATCGTCCAGCATGCCAGCCTGCCGCAGCAGCGCCACGCCGTCACCACCCTGGACCAGCTAACCGACACGCTCGAGCGCGAGGGCCTGGGCAGCCCGGCCGTCATCGTGGTGGGCAACGTGGTCCGTGGCGTGTCCGCCCTGGGCATGGACACCCCGGTGGCCACCCGTCAGGCCGCCTGAGCCGGCCCGCGGCTGGGCGAGGGGCTGCGGCTACACTGCCGCCGATCCACCCGCGCGAACCGATCCATGCCCAGACCCCTCATCGAGCTATTCAGCAGCCACGGTGCATTGGCCCCGGGGCGCGGCCTGATCACCGGCGTGATGGCCCTGTCCCTGGCCATCCTGTGCTTTCTGGGGGTCATGGCCTTCCACTTCCCGCAGTACCTGACCACCCCCGAGTTGCGCCGCAGCTACGACGTCGGCCTGATGCGTCAGCTGCTGTTCTGGTCGCTGGTGCTGGCCGGTGCACTGAGCCTGGTCAACCTGGTATTCCGGCGCGCGCCCTGGCTGGCGGGCGCCGCGTTTGCGCTGGTGCTGCTGTCGGCGCTGCTGGGCGGACACCAGGTCGAGGTCGACCCCAACTTCCCTGACCACACCCCCTACATCGGTCTGGACTGGTTCATCCTGGACCTGCTGGGGTCGGCACTGATCTTCATCTTCATCGAAAAGCTGTTCGCGCTGCGCCGTGACCAGCCGGTGTTCCGCCCCGAGTGGCAAACCGACTTCCAGCACTTCATCGTCAACCACATGCTGATCGGCTTCATGCTGCTGGCCACCAACCTGCTGGTGCACCAGCTGTTCGGCTGGGCCGCCCACGACGGCATCCGCGCCTGGGTGGCGCACCTGCCGTTCTGGGTGGCGCTGCCACTGATCATCCTGGTGGCCGACCTGGTGCAGTACTGGACCCACCGTGCCTACCACGAGGTACCCCTGCTGTGGCGACTGCACGCGGTGCACCACAGCGTCCGGCACATGGACTGGATGGCCGGCTCGCGTCAACACATCCTGGAGGTGCTGATCACCCGAACACTGGTCCTGGGCCCCATCTATGCCCTGGGCTTCAGCAAAGAGGTGATCGATGCCTACATCATCGTCGTCGGCTTCCAGGCGGTGTTCAACCACGCCAACGTGAGCGTGCGACTGGGGCCACTGCGCTACCTCATTGTCACGCCCAACTTCCACCATTGGCACCACAGCCAGGACCAGGAAGCGCTGGACCGCAACTACGCGGCCCACTTTGCCTTTCTCGACCACCTGTTCGGGACCGCCGTCAAGAGCGACAAGGCCTGGCCCGAGCGCTACGGTGTGCTGGGCGATTATGTGCCCGACGGCTTCTGGAAGCAGCTCAAGTTTCCGTTTGTCTGGAAAGCTTGAACCATGTCCGACTTTGACGTGACCGTCATCGGCGCCGGGGCGGCCGGCCTGTTCTGCGCCAGCATCGCCGGCCAGCGCGGCCTGAAGGTGCTGGTGCTCGACCACAGTGCGAAGGTGG
>CALMYH010000102.1 GCA_937873395.1 uncultured Burkholderiales bacterium | reverse complement strand
CGGGCGGCCGCTCGCAGCTCCTCGCCCAGGGATCGGGCGGGCGGTGACAGCACTGGCATGGCACTCATGATGGCGATGCTACGTCAGGCCGGGTGGCCAGCCCTTCCCGGTGGTGACATCGGCCCGCTACCGCACGAACTGGCATCGGGAGAACGGGATCGTACCTGGGACGTGCCTGGAAGCATGGGTGGGTACGGAATGGTCTTGGACACACCGACGGTAACCCGTCACCTTGGCACTATCATGCCGCCATGCTGATCGAAACCCTGGGCGCCGCCCGAGACATGGGGCGCCTCAACCAGATTCTGGGCGTGCTCATCCGGCACGGCTTTGGCGACAGCGTGCGCCGCCTCGGTCTGACCGAACAGCTCGACAAGGCCGGGCACGCGCTGCGCTGGGACCACGCGGCCGACCTGGCGCGGCTGGAGCCGCCGGTGCAGCTGCGCCTGGCGCTGGAGGAACTGGGCCCGACCTTCGTCAAATTCGGCCAGGTGCTGGCCGGCCGGGCCGACCTGTTCGGGCCCGAGTACATCGCCGAGTTCGAGAAGCTGCACAGCCATGTGCCGGCCGTGCCGCTTGAATCCCTTCGCGAGCAGCTGCGAGAAGACCTGGGCGGCGAGCCGGAGATGGTGTTCGACCGTTTCGATGCCGAGCCGCTGGCGGCCGGCTCCATCGCCCAGGTGCACGGCGCGCGCCTGAAGGACGGCAGCGAGGTGGTGGTCAAGATCCGTCGGCCCGGCATTGCCGACACCATCGAGGCCGACTTGCGGCTGCTGGGCCGGCTGGCTGCGGTCGCCGAAGCCGAAATCCCGACGCTGCGCCCGTACCGGCCGGTGCAGCTCGTGCGCGAGCTGGCGCGTTCACTGCGACGCGAGCTGGACCTGGCCAGCGAATGCCGCAACGCCGAACGCATCGGCACCCACCTGGCCGAGCTGCCCTGGATCGTGGTGCCCAAGGTGCACTGGGCCCACACGCGCGAGCGGGTCAACGTGCAGGATCGCATCAGTGGCATTCCCGGCCACGAGCTCGCGCGTCTGGACGCCGAAGGCCTGGACCGGCAGTTGCTGGCGCGCCGCGGCGCGCAGGCGGTGCTCAAGATGATCGTGCAGGACGGCGTGTTCCATGCCGACCCGCACCCGGGCAACGTGTTCTACCTGCCGGACAACCGCATCGCCTTCATCGATTTCGGCATGGTCGGCCGCCTGCCGGTGCGCCGCCGCGAAGAACTGCTGCACCTGCTGCTGGGCCTGGTCGAACGCAACCCCCAGACCGTGGCCGACGTGCTGCTGGACTGGACCGGCGACGACCACAGCGTCAACCTGACCGTGCTCGAAGGCGAGATCGAGGCCTTTGTCGACCAGTACCACGGCACGCCGCTGGCCCAGCTCGACCTGGGCCGCATGCTGGCCGATGTGACTGCCATCTTGCGCGAGCACAAGCTGGCGCTGCCGGCCGACATGGCGCTGCTGATCAAGGCTTTCATCACGCTGGAAGGCATGGGCCGCAACCTGGACCCGGATTTCCACATGACCAGTGAGGCCTTGCCCCTGCTGCGCGAGACGCTGCATGCCCGCTACCAGCCGCGCGAGCTCGCCAGGCGAGGCTGGCAGACCTTGCGCCGCACGCTGGCGGTGGCCGAGCAGCTGCCGCACGACATCTCGCGCCTGCTGCGCAACGCGCGCCGGGGCCGGGTGCACGTGGGCATCGAGCTCCACCACCTGCGCCGGGTGGGCAACCAGCTCGATCGTGCCGCCAACCGGCTGGCCATGGCGCTGATCATTGCGGCGCTGGTCATTGGTTCGTCGATCGTGATGACGGTCGAGGGCGGCCCGACGCTGTTTGGCCTGCCGGCTTTCGGCTTCCTGGGTTTCTCGGCCGCCGTCGTCTGTGGCCTCTGGCTCATTCGTGCCATCTGGCGCAGCAGCCACCGGCACGACAGCGGACCGGACGACTGAGCCGACGGCGGGCTTCCGACCTGTCAGATCTGACAGGACACCGCCCGAGCGGGGCCCGGGAGGCGGCAGACTCCTGGCCAGACCTCCCGCGCGCCAGAGATGACCGAACGCAAAAACCCCGCCGACCCGCCTGCCGAAGAAGACCGGCCGTTCACGCCGCCAGCCTCGGGCCGCCTCATCGGGTTGGCCCTGTTGCTCGCGATGGCCGCGGGGGCGCTGCTGATGGTGTCAAGAGTGCCATCAACGGCCGCGCCATCATCGCCTGAGCCTGCCGCTGCCGCTGCCGCTGGGCACCCAGTGCAGGGTGGGGTTCCCGGGCAGACAGGCGGGCTCGGGCCCGTCGAAGCCGAAAGGGCGCCGCCCCCGGCGCCGCCCGGCCCTTCCGTGGTCCGTCGGTGTGTGATCGGGGGGCAGACCCTCTTCACGGACATGCCTTGTCCGCAGGGCGCCCGGTCCGAGGAGCTGGCCCTGCCGGTTTCGGCGCCGGCAGCCACGGGCCCCACCAGTGTCACGCTGTACCGCTGCCGCAACCATGAAGGCGGCCACTTCTGGTCGCGCACGCATTGCCACCGCCAGGCCAGCCAGGTCGACCGCGTCACCACCGTGCCCGGCGATCTCACGCTGGCCCAGCAGGTCCGCCTGGCCGAGCAGCGTCGCCTCGCCCTCGCACCGGCGGCCACCCCGGTTCCCGCCCGCTCCACGCGTGCGGTCGATCCGGTCCAGGCCAGCCCGGGCCGTGGGCGCTGCGACCAGATCGAAAAACGCATCGCCCGCATCGACAGCGAAGCGCGCCAGCCCTTGAGCGGCCGGCAGCAGGACCGCCTGCGGGCCGAACGGCAGGACTTGCGACAGGAACAGTTCGCCCTGCGCTGCAGCTGACAGCGCCGCTGCGGCTGCTTCCGAAAAGACGGGCACGTTTTTCGCTTCCCTGATAAAATGAAAGGTTGGCGGCCAATCGAAAAACTGGTTGCCAAGGCACCTGGCCCTGAACGCCCGCACCGGTTGACCGGCCAGCGGGGCTGTCTCCCTTGAGGGCCTCCCGCGTGCTTGCGCCGTGTCCGCTGCCGCTGACACCGACCGAGGGCCATGACGGCCTGCGCGGGCACCCTGCACCCGTTCCCCGGCCCGAGACGCCGGCCGACGGCCCGATTGCCGGGGCGCCGGATGAGCCTGGGCTGTCCGCGAGGACGCCACCGGGATGCAGATCGTGCCCATTCGTCCGTCCGCGCTGGCTGTTCGCCCGTGCGGACCGCATCCGATCATTGCCAGCCAGAGGAATCGAAACATGGCCAAGGAAGAACTCATCGACATGTCGGGCATCGTCAACGAGGTGTTGCCCGACTCGCGATACCGCGTCACGCTCGACAACGGTCACCAGCTGGTGGCCTACGCCGCCGGCAAGATGAAGAAGCACCACATCCGCATCCTCGCCGGTGACCGCGTCTCGCTTGAACTCTCGCCCTACGACCTGACCAAGGGCCGCATCAATTTCCGCCACCTCGAAGGCCGCGGTCCGGCTTCCGCTGCGCCCCGTCGCCCGCGCTGAAGCCGCGGCCCGCGCGGCGCTTGCTCAGCGGCGGCTGCGCCGCGCCTGCACGGCCCGTGCCAGGCCCTGCAGCACCGGCAGTGTCTGCTCCCAGCCGATGCAGGCATCGGTCACGCTCACACCGCGCTGCAGAGGCTGACCGGGCACGATGTCCTGGCGGCCCTCGTTCAAATGACTCTCGATCATCACGCCGGTGATGCGCGCGTCGCCCGCCGCGATCTGTTCGCCCACGGCTGCGGCGACCTCGATCTGCTTGCGGTGCTGCTTGCTGCTGTTGGCGTGTGACAGGTCGACCATCACCTGCTCGCGCAGGCCGGCGGCCCTGAGCAGATCGCAGGCGGCCTGCACATCGGCCGCGCTGTAGTTGGGCGCCTTGCCGCCGCGCAGGATGACGTGGCAGTCGGCGTTGCCGCGCGTCTCGAAGATGGCGGCCTGGCCCATCTTGGTCATGCCCATGAAGGCATGCGGTGCCTGCGCCGCCAGGATGGCGTCGCAGGCCACCCTGATGCCGCCATCGGTGCCGTTCTTGAAGCCCACCGGGCAGCTCAGGCCACTGGCCAGCTGCCGGTGACTCTGGCTTTCCGTCGTGCGCGCGCCGATCGCGCCCCAGCTGACCAGGTCGCTGATGAACTGCGGCGAGAGCAGGTCCAGGAACTCGGTGCCCACCGGCAGCCCCAGGCCCACGATGTCCAGCAGCAGCTGGCGCGCCAGCTCCAGCCCCTCGTTGATGGCGAAGCTGCCGTCCAGGTGCGGGTCGTTGATATAGCCCTTCCAGCCCACGGTGGTGCGCGGCTTCTCGAAGTAGACGCGCATGACGACGAGCAGTTCGCCGGCCAGTGCGTCGGCCTGTTCCTTGAGCAGGCACGCGTAGTCCATGGCCTGGTCGTGGTCGTGGATGGAGCAGGGGCCGACCACCACGATCAGGCGGTCGTCCTGGCCATGCAGCACGCGTGAGATCGCGGCGCGGCTGCTCTCGACCAGGGCCTGGGCGGCCGGCAGCACCGGCAGCCATTCCTGCAGCAGCGCGGGTGTGATCAGGGGACGCACCGCGCCGATGCGCAGGTCGTCGATGCGGGTGCTGTCCTGGGTCGACAGCGGATGGGCAGCGTGTGCGTGGGGCGGCATGGGGGTGTTGGGGCCGAAGGCTTGTATCTGGTTACAAATCAGGGCGATTTTGCGACATCTGACCGCTCAAGCCGTGGATGCGGCCGGCCGATCTTCTCACCATGCCATCCAGCGACCGTGCGCGCATCATGCACTCGGGCGTTGACTCCGGTTTCATCGGGAAAGCGAGGCGATCATGAAGCGCATCCGCATCACTGCAGCCATGGCACTGGCCTTGGGCTGTGCCTGGACAGCTCATGCCCAGCAGGGCGAACCTGGGCTGCGCCTGCCCGGTGGTGCCGAAAGCCCGGTGGTCTCGCTGGCCCGGTCCGGATGGATGCAGGATTTTTCTTCCCGCCTGGCATCTGTGGCCGCGTCGCGTCCGGTCGCCGTGGCGTGGCGCACCGAACCCCTCTCGCTCCACGCGCTGGCCGCTCCGGCGCAGCCCCCGGTCCTCCTGGACCGCACACGCCTGGCGCTTTTGGCCGTGTGGCAGCCCTGGAGCGCCGGAGACTGGCACTTCGGGGCAGCCATGGGATTGCGCGGCGAGCCCTCGGGCGCCCGTTCGGCGGCGCCAGACATCGAGTGGATGCCTCTGTTCAGCTTCGCGCAGACGCACTACCGCGTGAACCTCGGACTGCTTCCGCCCCAGGGTGAGCGCAGCACCGCCCTGCTGCTGGGCATGAGCATTCCGCTGCGCTGACCGTCCCTGGTCACCGGGCTTTCAGGGGCGCCGAAAACGCACCGGCTGGCTCGCCCAATAGCGGTTGTCCAGCCGGTCCAGGCGCACCGTGCCGCCGCTGGAGGGGGCGTGCACAAAGCGGCCTTCGCCCACATAGATACCGGCATGCCAGGCCGGATCGCGCCCGAAGACCACCAGATCCCCTGTCCGCCGTCCTTCGGCATGCACCGGTTGGCCGAATCCGGCCAGCTGGGCCACGGTGCGCGGCGGAGCCACGCCGGCCTGGCGGGTGTACACGTAGCCGATCAGGCCGCTGCAGTCGAAACCGCTCTCGGGGGTGTTGCCACCGTAGCGGTAAGGGGTGCCGACCAGCCCGATGGCGTGAATCGCCAGGTCCTTGCCGGCGCCAGGGGACAGGGCGGGCACAGTGCTGGCCGGTGCTCGGGCGGGCGGTGTGCTGCCGCAAGCGGCCAACAGCATCGCGGCAGCCAGGCTCAGAACCAGAGGGAGAGTGCGTGACATGGCGAGCAGCATAGGTCGAAATGGACCCGGGTCAAGCCGGTATGGCCAGGGCCGAAGGTGTGCCCACGGCTTGCCAGAATTTCGGCAGCGCCTTCTTGCTGCAGGCCTGCAGCGCACACAGCAGGGCGTGGTCGGGCCGGGCCACGCCGTGGCGCAGCATCAGGTCGTGGCGGATGCGGCCCAGCAGTTCGGCCGCCATCTCGGCGTCGGCCAG
>CALMYH010000101.1 GCA_937873395.1 uncultured Burkholderiales bacterium | reverse complement strand
GTGGTGCCGCTGTCGCCCATGAGCGTGTATGTGTTTGCGGCGGGGATGGGGGGGGTCTGGCTGTCCACCCGCCCCCCCACCAACGCCGTCGTGGCCCAGATCTTCGGTGTCGCCCACCTGTCGATGCTGGGGGGCTTCGTCTTCTTCAGCCACCAGATCGGCAGCTTTCTGGGGGTCTGGCTGGGGGGCCTGCTGTATGACAGCACCGGCAGCTACGACGTGGTCTGGCTGATCGCGATCGCGCTGGGCGTGTTCGCGGCCCTGGTCAACCTGCCGGTCAGGGAAACCGCCATTGCACGCGGTCCGCATCGCGTGGGGGCCAGCGCATGAATGCCCCACGATCCGTCTGGACACGCGGGCTGGCCTGGTTCGCGGTTGCCCTGGTGCTTCTGGCGACCCTGGCCCTCTACCAGCGGCCCGACTTCCTGATCCAGCTGGCCGACCAGGTCTGGAGCTGTTTCTGATGCACGGCACCGAAGCCCCTTCCGACTGGGTTCAGCGATGGTCCCATCTGGTCGCACCGGGGGGCCGTGTGCTCGATGTGGCCTGTGGCCATGGGCGCCACATGCGCTGGTTTGCCGGGCGCGGTCACCCCGTCACCGGCATCGACCGTTCGCCTGAAGCCATCGCCGCCGTGGCCCCACTGGGCCGTGCCATCGAAGCCGATATCGAAAACGGTCCCTGGCCCCTGCCCGGCGAGCGCTTTGACGCGGTGGTGGTCACCAACTACCTGTGGCGCCCGCTGTGGCCCACCTTGCTGGACAGCCTGGCCTCCGGTGGCGTGCTGCTGTGGGAAACCTTCTCGGTCGACCATGCCACGGTCGGACGTCCGAGCCGGCCCGAGTTCCTGCTGCGGCATGGCGAACTCCTGACGCTGTGCCAGGACCTGCGCGTGGTGGCCTACGAGAACGGCTTCGCGCTGCAACCCGAGCGTTTCATCCAGCGTGTGGTTGCCGTGCTCGCCCCGGGCACCGGCGATGCCACGCCACCCCGCTTCCTGCTCGACGGCCCCGGCGACGGGGCTAGAATGCCAGTTGGCGATCACTGACGACCGGCAACGGCGCCGCCCCCGGCAACTTTCAGGCCGCTCCATCCTCTGACACACCCATGAAGACCATCACCGGCAGCATCGTTGCCCTCGTCACCCCCATGC
This sequence comes from uncultured Burkholderiales bacterium, assembly GCA_937873395.1. Lineage (GTDB taxonomy): Bacteria > Pseudomonadota > Gammaproteobacteria > Burkholderiales > Burkholderiaceae_C > Hydrogenophaga. Next base: position 7,757 of record CALMYH010000101.1, on the reverse strand, counting down.
TCGAAGACGGCAGCGTCGACTACCCCTCGCTGCGCAAGCTGATCGACTGGCACGTCGCAGAAGGCACCGACTGCATCGGCGTGGTCGGCACCACCGGTGAATCGCCCACCGTTTCGGTCGAAGAGCACTGCGAGATCATCCGTGTCGCGGTCGAGCAGGCTGCGGGCCGTGTGCCCATCATGGCCGGTTGTGGTGCCAATTCCACCGCCGAAGCCATCGAACTGGCCAGGTTCGCCCGCAGCGTCGGCGCCGACTGTCAGTTGCAGGTGGTGCCTTACTACAACAAGCCCACCCAGGAAGGCCAGTACCGCCATTTCAAGGCCATCGCCGAGGCCACGGGTGAGCTGCCCATCGTGCTGTACAACGTGCCCGGCCGCACCGTGGCCGACATGTCGGTCGAGACCACGCTGCGCCTGTCCCAGGTCGACGGCATCGTCGGTATCAAGGAAGCCAGCGGCAACATCGAACGCGCCCAGTGGCTCATTCGCGAAGCCCGCAAGGATTTCGCCATCTATTCGGGTGACGACGCCACCGCCGTGGCACTCATGCTCTGCGGCGGTCATGGCAATGTGAGTGTCACCGCCAACGTGGCACCGCGCCTGATGCACCAGTTGTGCGAGGCTGCCATGGCCGGCGACGCGCGCCGTGCCATGGACATCCAGTTGCGCCTGCTGCCGGTCCACCGCCAGCTGATGGCCGAGCCGAATCCCATTCCGGTCAAGTGGGCCATGCAGCGCATGGGCCTGTGTGGCAGCGCGCTGCGGCTGCCTTTGACCCCGATGTCTCCTGCGCTGGAGCCGACCGTCGAGTCCGCCCTGCGAGACAGCGGCCTGATCTGAACCATCCCTGGCACCAGGCACCCTGCCAAGCCCCCCGAGGCCGTCCATGACCCAGATTCACCGACCCACCCTGCCCCGAACCGCAACCACCAGTGCTGTGGCTCTGGCCATCCTGCTGACCAGCGGCTGCACGATCCTGCAGGAAGACCGCATCGACTACAAGAGCGCACAGCGGGGCACATCGCTTGAGGTCCCGCCCGACCTGACCCAGCTCAGCCGCGACTCGCGCTACACCGTTCCCGGAGGCCCCGTGGCCGCCAGCGGTTTCGGGACCGTGCGCGCCGAGTCTGCCCCCACCCGTGGCACCACGGCGCAAGGCCAGATCGGCGATGTCCGGCTCGAGCGCGCCGGCAACCAGCGCTGGCTGGTGGTGGATCGCCCGGCCGATGCCCTGTGGGGTCCCATCAAAGGCTTCTGGGAAGAAAACGGCTTCGTGCTCGATCTGGAACAGGAGCGCCTGGGCATCATGGAAACCGACTGGGCAGAAAACCGGGCCAAGATCCCCCAGGACCTGATCCGCCGTACCATCGGCCGACTGTTTGACAACCTCTACTCGACCGGCGAGCGGGACCGCTTCCGCACCCGCCTGGAGCGCCGTGACGACGGCACGACCGAGATCTACATCAGCCACCGCGGCATGATTGAGGTGTACACCAGCACCCAGCGTGAACAGACCCGCTGGCAGCCCCGCCCCCGGGATGTCGAACTCGAAACCGAGTTCCTGCGTCGGCTGATGGTTCGTCTGGGCGTCAGCGAGGCGCAGGCCCAGGCCAGCGCTGCCACGGCACCGGCCCAGCCGGCCGCCCGTCTGGTGGCCGCCAACGGCATCCCGGTGCTGCAAGTCGACGACGGGTTCGATCGGGCTTGGCGCCGCGTCGGCCTGGCCCTGGACCGCACCAGCTTCACGGTGGAGGACCGCGACCGCAGCCAGGGAGTCTATTTTGTGCGCTACGTGGAACCGGTGGCCGACAGCAGCCAGCCTGGCCTGCTCGGCCGCATGCTGGGTGCCCGGCGCAACGAGCAGCAGCCCGTTCGGTACCGCGTGGTGGTGCGCAGCGCCGACAACCAGAGCACGATCAGTGTGCTGGATGCCAACGGTCAACCGGACGCCACCGACACCGCGCGCCGCATCCTGAGCCTTCTGTCCGAAGAGCTCCAGTGAGGCAGGGCTGACGGCCCACTCGCCCTCTCCCATGACAAAGGCCGCCCGATCGGGCGGCCTTTGTCTTGGGGGGCCGGCCATCACTGGCCGGCCAGCGCTCAGTTGGACGGCTTGACGGCCGCCTTGGCGGCATCGGCTGCAGCCTTCGCAGCTTCAGCGGCCTTGGCTGCGGCTTCCTTGGCGGCCTCGGCGGCCGCGTCGACCGCCTCGGCGGCAGACTCCTTGATGGCTGCAGTGCCTTCACCGGCGGCCTGCGTGGCAGCGGCGGTGGCGGATGCAGCGGCATCGGTGGCCGAAGCGGCGGCGTCCTTGGCGGACTCCAGTGCAGCCGCAGCCTCTTCCTTGGCGGCTTCCATCGCGGCCGGCGCCGGTGCCGGCACCGCCACGGGCGCCTCTTCCTTCTTGCCGCAGGCGGTCAGGGCGAGAGCGGCAACGAGGGCGGTGAGCAGGGCAGAGATCTTCATGGTGTGTTTCCGTGTCTGAGGGTGATTCAAGCCGGAGTAGCGCACCCCCAAGGTGCACCCGTATCCGACCACCGCATCGGCAGGCACCCAAACGGTGCCGTCAGAAGCTCTTTCGATACTAGCACCGGCAAGTCAATCGGGTTAACCCTGATCAACTATTTCTTTTTGACACAGATTCTGTCGCGCCCGGACCATGGCGGCGTGACGTATTCACAGTCCCAGCACCGAGGCGGGAAAACCGGGTCTGCTGCGCTGCCAGGCCGCCTCGATCCGCTCACCCAGCATCGCCAGGCGGGAGGAACCGGCGTCGGCCACACAGACCGATCGCCTTGGATCGACCCTTTCCAGGCACCACTGCGGTGTCCACAAGGCGCTGGGAATCTCGCCTTCGCCGGCCGCCGGCCAGGCGTGGGCTTCGATCAGGTGCGACCACTGGATACGCCATTGCACGAAACGGGGCTGTTGCTCGCGCAGCGGGCGGTAGTCACGCGCCAGCAGGCGAATGCGCCTGCCCTGGCCGGCCCAGCGCTGCAGGGCCTCGATCACCCTGCGCTCACCCAGTGGCCAGTCGGCGAAATCGGCATCGGCCAGGATCAAGGGCGACCAGCCCAGCCGGGCGGCCGACCCCAGGGCCTGGTGCACGCCATCGGCAAAGCGCTGGCGCCCCTGGAAGCGGCCCAGGGGCAAGCCATCCGGTCCGGTCTGCGGAGGCTGCTCCTGTGTCATGCCTGCGCCTCGCCGGACGCGCGGATCCGATGCAGCCAGCCGGCCTCGAACCACTCGGCCAGCAGCCGTCGGGCCGCCTCACTGGCCCGCTTCACCGCCCGCGCGTCGAGCTGGCGACGGTCCGCCAGACCTTGCATCAGGCGCGCATCGGCTCCGGCGGCGCGGTAACTCTCGCCATTGATGAACACATGGCGGGCGTCGTACATCATGCGCGTGCGCCGGTCGAGCACCACCGCACCCGATGACCAGGGCTCCTGCGGTTCGGTGAACCAGACCGATGGCTTGGGCTCGGTCATGACCTCACCGAGGGCGCAGGCCAGGGAAGCGCGATCCTCGAGCAGCCGCCGCAGTCCGTCGGCAGCAAAGGCCTCCAGGGCAGGCGGCATGGCGCCCGGATGTGCCGTGGCCAGCTGCGAAGGGTCGCGGTACAGGGTCTCGTCCTCAAAGGCTTCGCCCATGCGTTGCACCAGTTCGGCCGCCAGACCGGCTCGCTGCGGGACGCGAAAGCCGATCGAACAGGTCATGCAGTCCCCCCCTTCGGCCACCCCGTCGTGGGCCCAGCGCGGCGGCAGGTACAGCATGTCTCCGGCTTCCAGCCAGTGCTCTTCCTCGGGCTCGAAACGACTGAGGATCTTCAGCGGCACATCCGGCTCCAGGGACAGGTCCTTCTGCCGTCCGATGCACCAGCGCCGGCGTCCACTGGCCTGGAGCAGAAAGACGTCATAGCTGTCGAAGTGCGGACCCACGCCGCCACCGTCGCTGGCCCAGGAGATCATCAGGTCGTCCAGCCGGGCGTCGGGCACAAAACGGAAACGCGACAGCAGCTCATGGGCAGCATCGTCGTGCAGGTCCACACCTTGCACCAGCAGGGTCCAGCCCGGTCGCTGCAGCGGCGGCAGGCTGCGGCGCACAAAGGGCCCGTGCTTCAGGCTCCAGCCCTGGGCGCCGCGCACGATCAGGCGCGACTCCACGCCGGGCTGGCCGGCCAGGTCGAACAGCCCGGTCCGGGTCAGGGGCGGGACGAATCCCGGCACGGCCTGTCGGACCAGCAAGGGCTTTTTCTGCCAGTGGCGGCGCATGAACTGGGCGGGGGTCAGCCCCCCGAGCAGACGCGCGGGCTGGTCGACCGGTGGCAGGGGCAGACGAAGGTCAGAGGCAGTCATGGGACAATTGTCCGATGAAAAGCCGCAAGAACATCAGCCACCAGTGCGTGGTTTCACTCACCTGGGTCCTGAAGGACACTTTGGGCGAAGTGCTCGACGAACTCGACGAACCGGTCGAGTTCCTGGTCGGGGGCCAGGATCTGCTGGCCAAGATCGAGGATGCCCTGCAAGGACATGTCGCGGGCGACACGGTCGAGGTGCATCTGGAGCCTCTGGACGCCTTCGGCGACTACGACGACCAGTTGCTGTTCCTGGAGCCGCGCCACCTGTTTCCTGACGACATCGAGGAAGGCATGGGCTTTGAAGGTTTGCCGGAAGGCTGCACCTCACAGGCCCCCAGGGACCGCCTTTATTTCGTCAGCGACATCTATCCGGACCACGTGGTGATGGATGGCAACCACCCGCTGGCCGGGGTGGCGCTGCGCGTCAAGCTGAAAGTGCACGCGGTGCGGGAGGCCGAACTCGACGAAGTGGGCCGCGGCACGCTGGGCACCGGTTTTTTTCGCATGCCGACGGGTGATGCCGCCGGGGACACGAGTGAAGGCGCATCTGCACCGACCCTGCACTGAGAGTCTGACAGGCCGGCGGGCATCCCATTCGGGGGGCGCCCGATGGCGCAGCCAGCGCGGTTGCTGAGCCGGGCCCGCCTCAGGAACGGCCGGTGGAGCCGTAACCACCAGCGCCGCGCTCACTGGCCTGGGCAAAGTCGTCCACCAGACGGAAGCTGGCCTGGACCACCGGCACGATCACCATCTGGGCGATGCGCTCCATCGGTTCGATGGTGAACGGCACGTCGCTGCGGTTCCAGGCGCTCACCATGAGCTGCCCCTGGTAGTCGCTGTCGATCAGGCCCACCAGGTTGCCCAGCACGATGCCGTGCCTGTGCCCCAGGCCTGAACGCGGCAGCAGCAGGGCTGCATAGCCCGGATCGGCCAGGTGAATGGCCATGCCGGTGGGCACCAGTTGCCAGGCGTTCGGCTGCAGGGTCAGCGGCTCGTCCAGGCAGGCGCGCAGGTCCAGGCCGGCACTGCCGGGGGTGGCGTACGAGGGCAATTGCCCCCGCAGCCGCTCATCAAGCACCCGGACGTCGATCTGCATGAATCCCCCGGCGGCACTCACTCGGGGGCCCGGCGCAGGGCCTCCTCGAGCGCCTTGGCGGGGTCATCGGCCGGCGCCTCATCTGCGGCCCCGGGGGCCCCTTCGGCCTCCTCGTTGGCCCAGGGATCGTCGCTGCCCCAGCCGTCATCGCCCGATCCCCCCATGTTCATCAGCTGCTCGCGCACGGCGTCCACATCGACCTCGACCGGCGCCTGCAGCTGTCCGGTGACCAGGGTCGGCTGCCAGATCAGCAGGGCCACCATCATGATCTGGATGATGATGAAGGCGATCGAGCCCTTGTAGATCTGCTCGGTGGTCACGCGCTTGATCGGTTGCTTCGTGACCACGTCGACATAGTCGTTGCGCGCGGCCACGCTGCGCAGGTAGAACAGCGCGAAACCGAACGGCGGCGTCAGGAACGAGGTCTGCAGGTTCATCGCGATGATGATGCCGAACCAGATCAGGTTGATGTCCATCTTCTCGGCCACGGGCGCCAGCAGGGGCACCACGATGAAGGCGATCTCGAAGAAGTCGATGAAGAAACCGAGCGCGAACACCAGCATGTTCACAAAAATCAGGAAGCCGATCTGGCCACCCGGCAGCTTGTCGAACAGGTGCTCCACCCAGATGTGTCCGTCCGCCGCGTTGAAGGTGAACGCGAACACGGTGGAACCGATCAGGATGAACAGCACGAAGATGGACAGCTTGGTGCTGTTCTCCAGCGCCTGCTTGAGCACGGTGAAGGACAGGCGGCCCCGGGCGAAGGCCATGATCAGGGCGCCCAGGGCGCCCATGGCGCCACCCTCGGTCGGCGTCGCGATGCCCAGGAAGATGGTGCCCAGCACCAGGAAGATCAACAGCAGCGGCGGGATCAGCACAAAGGTGACCTGCTGAGCCAGGCGCGACACCAAATTGAGCCGGAACAGCTTGTTGACCAGTGCGAGGGCCAGGGCAAACAGGGCGCCCACCATCATGGACAGGATGAAGGTTTCGTCGCCGGCGGCATCCCGGGTGCGGCCGAACCAATGCTTCATCAGGTCGTTGTGGAAGAAAGACCACTTGTACCCCACCGCCACCGACAAACCCATCAGGACCATCAGCGACTTGTGTCCGCTGGAGCCGTTGGGTTCGTTGTAGATGCGGGCCTCCGGCGGCAGCGCCGGCACCCACTGCGGCCTGAAAATGGCCACGCCGGCAATGAACAGCAGGTACAGACCCACCAGCATCAGGCCCGGCAGCAGCGCACCGGCGTACATGTCGCCCACCGAACGGCCGAGCTGGTCGGCCAGCACGATCAGCACCAGCGAGGGCGGCAGCGCCTGGGCCAGCGTGCCCGAGGCGGTGATGGTGCCGGTGGCGATGGACCGGTTGTAGCCGTAGCGCAGCATGATGGGCAGGGAGATCAGGCCCATCGAGATCACGGCCGCCGACACCACGCCGGTGGTGGCCGCCAGCAGGGCACCCACCAGAATCACGGCCACACCCAGACCGCCACGGATCGGACCGAACACCTGGCCGATGGTCTCGAGCAGGTCCTCGGCCATGCGGCTGCGCTCCAGCACGATGCCCATGATGGTGAAGAAGGGAATGGCCAGCAGCGTGTCGTTCTGCATGATGCCGAACACCCGCAGCGGCAGGGCGTTGAACAGCACGGGCGGGAACATGCCCAACTCCATGCCGATCAGGCCGAAGAACAGACCGGTGGCGGCCAGCGAGAAGGCCACCGGAAACCCCATGATGAGGAACAGGAACAGCCCCACGAACATCAGGGGCACGAACTGGTTGGTCAGCAATTCAATCATGATTTTTGCCCCCCGCTGGAGGCAAGCTGGGCGGCCTTTTCGGCTTCGGCAATCTCCTTGGCGAGCATCTCGGTCTCGCTCGGGCCGGTGTGGTCCAGCGGGTCGGGCCCACCCGCGAACAGGAAGTTCAGCCGCTTGATCAGTTCCGACAGGCCTTGCAAGCCGAGCAGGAAAAAGCCGGCGGGAATCAGCAGGTAGGCGGGCCAGCGAATCAGGCCACCCGCGTTGGACGACATCTCGCCGCCTTGCCAGGCACGCTCAAAGACGGGCCAGCCCATCTTCACCAGCATGTAGCACAGGGGCAACAGGAACACCACGATGCCGACCACGTCGATCCAGTTGCGGGCCCGCGCCGACAGGCGGCTGGAGACCACGTCGATGCGGACGTGCGCATTGCGCAGGAAGGCGTAACCCCCACCCAGCAGAAACACCGCCCCGAACAGGTACCACTGGATTTCCAGAAAGGCGTTGGAACTCTTGCTGAAAGCGTAGCGGCTGATGGC
>CALMYH010000100.1 GCA_937873395.1 uncultured Burkholderiales bacterium | reverse complement strand
TCCAGGGTGGCGACGGCCTGGAACAGGCCGGGGATGATCAGGCCCAGACCGACGCCGGCCAGGATGCCCAGGCCGACCCAGACGGTGAGGTAACGCTCGAACACACCCATGCAGAAACTCCGGAAATGAATGGGCCCGGTCGGGCAATGACCGGGCCATCTGATGGTAATGGCGGGGCCGCGGTGCGGCTTCAGACCGTGGTCTTGCCGATGTTCCGCAACTCGCTTTGCAGCGCCAGCCGGTCGAGCTTGTCCAGCGGCAGGTTGACCAGCAACGCGATGCGGCGGCTGAGAATCATGAAGGTGTCGGCGAAGGCCCTCTTCACCGTCTCTTCGTCGGCCCGGACCTCGGCCGGGTCAGAAACCCCCCAGTGGGCCGACATGGGCTGTCCGGGCCAGAAAGGACAGGTTTCGCCGGCGGCCTTGTCGCAGACGGTCAGCACAAAGTCCATGGGTGGGGCATCGGGCCGCGCCAACTCGTCCCAGCTCTTGCTGCGCAGACCGTCGGTGCGGTAGCCGTTGCGTTCCAGCAGCTCAAGCGCGTGCGGGTTGACCTGCCCGGCCGGTTGGCTGCCCGCGCTGTAACCGCGAAATCGCCCGCCACCCAGCTGGTTGAGAATGGCCTCGGCCATGATGCTGCGCGCCGAGTTGCCGGTGCACAGGAAGAGCACGTTGTAGAGGGACATGGTCTGGCCTTTCAGCAGCAGCGGCTGGCGGTTGGGCTGGCGGTGGTGGCGACGGGGGGTGCGCAGCATGCGGTGGCTGCGACCGTGGCCGCTTCGCGGAACACCGGGATATTGCCCAGGGTGTGGAAATGCTCCCAGGCAATGCCCTGCGGGTCGGTGACCCAGTGCTTCTCGCTGCGGGCGTAGCAGCAGGTGGTGGCCCCCTCGTCCAGCAGTGCCATGTCGGCCTGTTGCGCGCGATCCCTGAGCGCATGCAGCTCCTCGGCGTTGTCGGTCTGGATGCCCAGGTGGTCGATGCCGGTGCCCTGGCCGCGTGTCGAGATGGCGAAGTTCACCGGCGGGTCGTCGAGCATCCACTTGGCGTAGTCGGACTCGGTGCGCGCCGGGGTGGCGTCGAACAGGCGGTTGTAGAAGGCGATGCTGCGGTCGAGGTCCTCGACGTGCAGGTGGACGTGAAAGCGTTTCATGGCGGGTTCTCCTCAGCAGGAACAGGACAGGGCGGCGGATGGCTCGGGGGAGATCGCGCAGGGCTCGCCCTGGCAGCAGTGCGCGGTGAGGTAGGCCAGCAGGGCGTTCATGTGCTCGAAGCCGGCGCGGTAGACCAGATGGCGGCCCTGGCGCTCGCTGTGCACCAGTCCGGCCTGGGTCAGCTCTTTCAGGTGGAACGACAGCGCGGTGGCCGAGCAGCCCAGGGTGTCGGCCAGCTGACCCGGTGTCAGGCCGGCGGGGCCGGCGCCCACCAGTTCGCGAAAGGCGCGCAGGCGAGTGGCCTGGGAAAGTGCCGACAGCGCGGCCAGTGCCTGGGTTTCGTCCATGGGAGGTCCTTGTGATCGGGTTCAGGTGGTGGCCGGGGTCGGGGCCTTGTGGGTCGGCAGGGCCAGCGTCAGCAGCCAGCACAACACCAGCATCAGGGCCGAGCCCAGCAGCGCATACAGCAGTCCGCCCCACTGGTAGAGCAGGCCCGACATCAGGGTGCCGAAGAAGCGCCCGAGGGCATTGGCCGCGTAATAGAAGCCCACATCCTCGGCGGCCTTCTCGCTGCCGGCGTAGGCCAGGATCAGGTAGGAGTGCACCGAGGAATTGACCGCGAAGGCAAACCCGAACAGCCCGAGGCCTCCGACCACCCACCACTGCAGGTTCGGCGCCTCCAGCAGGACCGCAGCGGCGATGGCCACCGGAATCAGCGCCAGACCCAGTGACCAGCCGCGGGCGGCCGGCACCTCGGCGCTCAGGCCGTCCGCGCTGCGCCTGACGATGTTGGGGGCCAGGGCTTGCACCAGACCGTAGCCGATGGTCCAGACCGCCAGGAAGCCGCCGACCATGGTGAAAGTCCAGCCCTGCGAATACAGGAACACCGGCACACCGACCACGAACCACACGTCGCGCGCGCCGAACAGCGCCACCCGAGCCGCCGCCAGGCCGTTGATGCCGGCGTTCTTGGCGAACAGTTCCCTGGCCGACTTCGAGGCCTTGGCCTTGCCCATCAGCGGCGGCACCGACAGCACCACACCCGCCAGCACCAGCAACAGCAGGCCGGCCATGGTCCACAGCGCGTGCTGGAAACCCAGCGCCTGCAGCAGCACACCGCCCAGGAAGAAGCCGAAACCCTTCATGGCGTTCTTGCTGCCGGTGAACCAGGCCACCCACTTGAAGAGCTGGTTGTTGCCCTGGTCTTCGGCCTTGGCCTGCGCCTGTGTGATCTTGATGGCCGATTTGCTGGCCGTCTTGGTCAGGTCCTTGGCCACGCCGCAAATGCCTTGCGCCACCACCACCCAGGCCACCGACATGGCGGCCGTCCAGGCAGGGTTCAGCAGCGAGAGCAGCGTGAAGCCGGTGATCTGCGTCACCAGGCCCACCGTCAGCATGCGCTGGATGCCGTAGCGCGTGGCCAGCCAGCCGCCGATCAGGTTGGCCAGCACACCCGCCGCCTCGTACAGCAGGAACAGGAAGGCCAGCGTGAAGGGCGAATAACCGAGCTGGTAGAAGTGCAGCAGCACCAGCATGCGCAGCGCGCCGTCGGTGAGCGTGAAGCCCCAGTAGG
>CALMYH010000099.1 GCA_937873395.1 uncultured Burkholderiales bacterium | reverse complement strand
CCAGCCTCTCGAGCTGACCCAGGGACCCGAGCGGTTTGGTCTTGTTGTCCAGCAGCTGCTGCAGGCGCGCAGCCAGCGCGGGCTGGACGATGTCGTCGATGACGGGAACGGTGAAGGGCATGGTTCAGTCCTTGTGAATGAGGGCTTGCAGAACACCGGGCTCGACATGGCGTTCCAGAAAAACGGCCAGGCCGTCGAACACGGTCTCCAAAGTGGGCACGTTGGCGCCGAACAGCGCACGCAGCACCGCCGGGTCCTCGAACAGGCCGTGCAGGTAACAGCCCAGCACGTTGCCGGCCGCGTTCTGCCAGGCCAGGCGGGGCATGACTTCGCGCGTGACGTCGCCCTGGGCGGCCATGGCCGGGTGTGGTGCCGTCTGGCCGTGGTGGATTTCGTAACCCGAGGCAGTGACACCCGAGAGCGCCTGCCAGGGACCACACAGTTCGCCAAAAGTCGCGGTGGTGCGGCACACGGTCTTGTCCGCATCGAAGGTCGTCACCAGCGGCAGCAGGCCCAGGCCCGGGGCGTTGCCCAACGCCATGGGTTCTATGCCGTGGGTGTCGATCAGTGCCTCGCCCAGCACCTGAAGCCCGCCGCAGATGCCCAGCACCGCCCCGCCGTGCGCGGCGTGTTCGGCCACCGCACGGTCGAGCCCCTGCGCGCGCAGCCAGGCCAGGTCGGCCGCGGTGGACTTCGAGCCCGGAAGCATGATCCAGTCCGCGCCCGCGCAGTCGGCCGGCGTGCGCGCCCAGACCAGGCGCACGCCCGGCACGTTCTTGAGCGGCTGGAACTCGTCGAGGTTGCTGATGCGCGGCCAGGCGATGACGGCAATGGTGGTCCATTCACGCCTTGTCATGGTTTCGCCGCCGGGCCGCCCCAAGGCGAAACCCGCCCCCTTGGGGGGCAGCGAGGACACGCCAGTGCCGAGCGTGGGGGTCATATCAAAAACGCCATCTTCTTCGGGCAAGCCGTGCTGCCACCACATGGGCAGCGTCGCCACCACCGGCACGCCGGTGAGCTGATGCAGCATCTGCGGTGCGGGGGCCAGCAGGCTGACGTCGCCCCGGAACTTGTTGAGCACGAAACCCTGGATCAGCGAGCGCTCCTCGGCAGGCAGCAGCGCCCAGGTGCCGTACAAGTGGGCAAATGCGCCGCCACGGTCGATGTCGGTCACCAGCAGGCAGCGTGCGTCGGCATGGCGCGCGACGCGCATGTTCACGATGTCGCTGGCGTGCAGGTTGATCTCGGCCGGCGAACCGGCGCCCTCGATCACCACCACGTCGTTCTCATCGCGCAGCGCATCGAGCGCGGCGGTGATGTGCGGCCAGACGGTTTCGCTGCGGCCGCGCCAGGGCATGTCGCTGAGTTCGCGACTCACCTCGCCCATCAGCACCACCTGGCTGCGCGTGTCGGCCTCGGGCTTGAGAAGCAGCGGGTTCATGCGGACGTCGGGTTCGGCCCTGGCGGCAAGCGCCTGGAAATACTGTGCTGAACCGATCTCACCGCCACGATGCGCCGCCGGGTCGCCCCAAGGCGCATCAGCCCCCTCGGGGGGCAGCGACCCGCGAAGCGGCGGAGCGTGGGGGCCAGGGCCGGCCGCCGGGCCGCCCCAAGGCGCATCAGCCCCCCCGGGGGGCAGCGACCCGCGCCAGCGGTGGAGCGTGGGGGCAACAACCCGAGCGTTGTTGGACATGTTCTGCGCCTTGAACGGCGCGACCTTCAGTCCCTGACGCGCATAGTGCCGGCACAGCGCCGTGGTCAGCCAGCTCTTGCCGGCACCGCTGGTCGTGCCCAGCACCATGACGCAAACGGCAGTCATCGAGAAGTCTCCCCATGCAATTCGTCCAGCGCCGCGTCCAGGGCGGCCAGCGCCTCGGGCCGCTGCGCGCTCAGGCGCCACCAGCCCGGCAGGCCGAAGGAGGTGGCGTCCCGCAGTTTGATGCCCCGCGCACGCAGGGCGACGGCATTGAGAGGTTGCAGCGGCCGGGCACAGCCATAGGCGGTGTCGCTGGGGGCACAGATCCAGCCATGGCGTGCCATCATGACGCGCAGGGCCCCGACCCACTCGGCAAGCCTTGAACGGCTGGCAGCCACCCAGTGTTGCACCTCGGGCTGAGCCCAGGCCATCAGCATGGCCTCGCCGTGGGCGCCGATGGGCCAGGAGGCCGCCAGGGCTTCCAGCGCCGCCACATCGGCCTGAGCTCCCAGCGGGGCCACCGCGTAGGCCGCGCGCACGCCCGTCAGGCCCAGCGCCTTGTTGGGCGACCAGAGTTGCCAGACGCGGTCAAGCTGCCCGTCGGTCAGCGCGCTGACACCCTGCAGCCTCAGCGGCGCGTAGGCGCGGTCCAGCACGACGGTACGCGGTGTGTCGTTCAGCAGCGCCCGCACGGCGTCCACCGATTCGCCCTGCCCCAGCGGGCTGCCGGGATCGCAGAGCCAGGCCAGTCGGGCCTGGTCGGGCACGGTCGCCCGTGCCAGTCCCCAGGCCGAGGCCGCCTGTTCGTAGTCTCCGTAGGCATGTGGCGGCGTCCAGAAACGGCGATCCCCTGCGCGCCAGCGCCAGGCGGTGATGCGCTGGATGCCTTCGCTGGCGCTGGCGGCCAGCCACACGCGCGCTGGGTCCACGCCATGCAGATGCGCCAGCGCACTGCGCAGCCGGGTGTAGGCCGGGTCGGGGTAGTGGGCAGCGTCGGCCTGCTGCACCGCCTTCAGCGCCATCGGGCAAGGACCGCAGGCGTTGGCGTTGCTGGAGAAATCCCAGCGGGAGATCCCCAGCGCGTCGGGACCGCCATGGGCGCGCGGCGTCATGTCAGACCTCCCAACACCACGACCATGGACGCCAGCAACGCCAGCATGAGCACCACCTGACTGCAGCGGCGCAGCGCCTGTGCCGTGTCGGCCGCATGAGGCACCCGGCCCTGGGCGTTGAGTTCGTACACCCCCGGCTTCCCCAGCCTGATGCCCAGGCCCACGGCGAGTGCGCCCATGGGCCAGCCGCCGTTGGGCGACGGCGTGCGGCCGGCGTTGGCGACCACGGCCGACCAGTCGCGCCCCACCGTCGGCAACGCGATCAGCAGCGCCGTGAAGCGCGCGGGCAGCCAGGACAGCGCGTCGTCCACCCGCGCGGCCCACTTGCCGGCCCAGGTCCAGTCGCGGCCGCCACGTTCGCCCTGGTAGCCCCACATGGCGTCGGCCGTGTTGGCAAAGCGGTAGAGCGCGGCACCCGGCAGGCCCGCGATGGCGAACCAGAACAGCGGCGCCACCACCGAATCGTTCAGGTTCTCGGCCAGGGTGGACACCGCGGCTTCTCGCACCTGGGTTTCGCTCAAATGGGTCACGTCGCGACTGACCAGCCATCCCACGCGCTGGCGCCCGGCGGCCAGCGATTCGGCCAACGCGGCCTCGACCGCCCACACCTCGTCACGCAGCATGCGCCACGAAAGCATGGGTTTGAGCAGCGCGCCCAGCAAAACCGCCTCGGCCAGCGGGTGCAGGGTTTGCATCGCCCAACCGGCGACCCACGCCAGCGCCGCCACCAGCATTGCACCGCCACACCAGCCCAGCGTGCCGCCCCAGAACTCAGCCCCAGGTCGAGGCAGCTCACCGGCCGCGCGCGACACGCGACGCCCGACCGCCCCCAGGTATTGCCCCATCGCCACCACCGGGTGGAGCCGCGCCGGCGGCTCGCCGAACAGCAGATCCAGCGCCAGCGCGACCAACACCGCGCCAGCCAGCACGGCAGCGTCGGGGATGGGCAGGCCGATGGCATTCATGGGGTACTCACGGCGTCCCCACGTCGGGGCGGTCGCCAAAGACCTGCTCGGCCTGGACGGCCTCCAGCAGGAGTTCACCGGCGGCGCGTTGCTCGCACGGGTTGTCGGCCGGGCGGCGGGTGGTGATGATGAGTTCGGTCATGGATATCAACGGAAGGGTGGGTCCCGATCAGTCCTCGATGCCCCGCTGCGCGGGCACGCCAGCGTGGAACGCGTGCTTCACGAGCGTCATCTCGGTCACGGTGTCGGCCAGTTCGATAATCTCGGACGGGCATCGGCGCCCGGTCAGGCAGACGTGCACATGGCTGGGCCGCTCGCGCAGGGTCTGGACCACCCCATCCAGCGGCAGCCAGCCGTAGATCAGCGGATAAGTGATTTCGTCCAGAACCACCAGGAAATGCTCGCCACCCAGGATGGTCGCGCGCGCCTTTTCCCAGCCGTCACGCGCCAGCTGGGCCGAATGCTCCAGGTCCTTGCTTTTCCAGCTGAAACCATCCCCCAAACCTTCAATCAAGCTGTGCCCCCACGCTCCGCCGCTGTGCGGGTCGCTGCCCCCCGAGGGGGCTGGCCCGCCTTGGGAGCGGCCCGGCCGCGTGCCGAACTGCCGCTCTGCCAGCCACTCGAATGCTCGGTGTTCCCCGAAACGCGCGGTCGGCACCTTCATGAACTGGTAGATCTTCACCGCCTTGCCCCGCCCATGAGCACGCAGGGCCAGGCCGAAGGCGGCGGTGCTCTTGCCCTTGCCGTCACCGGTGTTGACGATGACGATGCCGCGGCGCTCGCCCTCGGGTTTCTCGTAGCGCTTCTCGGTGGGAGGCGATTCTGTCTGCATGGGGGTCTTTCTGGAGGCGGTCAGCGCGGCAGCGCCACCCAACGGTCTTCGATGCGGTGAAAAGCCAGACGGTGGTCGAACACGTCGGCCAGGGCCTCATGGGCAGCGGCCTCCCCGCTGCGCCCGGTGTAGCGGACCTGTCCGGCGCGCATCACGACCAGTTCGTCGGCCATCAGCGACACCGAGATTTCATGCAGCACGCTCACCACCGTCCGCCCCTGGCCCACCAGCTCACGCACCAGGGCAATCCAGTCGGCCTGGTGGGGCGGATCGAGGTTGGCCAGCGGTTCGTCCATCAGCAGGATGCCCGCCTCCACCGCCAGCAGGCGTGCCAGCAGCACCCGCTGACGCTCGCCACCCGAAAGCGCACCCAGCGGGCGATCGCGCCATTCCCAGGCGCCCGTCTGACGCAGGGACCGCTCCACGGCCGCGTGGTCTTCCGGGCCAGGTGGGGCCAGCCAACCCTGGTGAGGCAGACGCCCCAACATCGCCACGTCGTACACGGTCAGGTCATCGGCCCCGATCTCGGTGGCGCCGCCCTGGGCCAGCCAGGCCAGGGAACGGGCCCGGTCCTTGTGCGCCCAGGACCGCAAAGGCTGCTCCAGCAGCCAGATCTCTCCCTGCACCGGCAGCAGCCCGGCCAAGGCGCGCAGCAGCGTGGATTTGCCCGCTCCGTTCGGGCCGACGATGCTGGTCCAGCACCCCGCCTTGAGGGCCAGGTTGACGTCCTGCAACACGGGCCGCGCCTGCCTGCCATGGCCAAGGCTGGCGCAGAGGTGTCGGGTACACAAAGCGTCGCGAATCGGCATGGAGGTCATCCGTGACGTCGGTGCATCAGCCACAGCAGGTAACCGCCGCCCAGCACCGCCGTGAGCACACCCACCGGAATTTCCTGGGGTGCCAGCAAACCGCGCGCCAGGATGTCGGCGGCCAGCAGCAGCAGCCCGCCCATGAGGCTGGCCAGCACCACCAGTCGGGCATGTGTTGTCTTGACCACTGCACGGACCAGGTGAGGGGCCGCCAGGCCGACGAATGCAATCAATCCGGTCTGCGCCACGGCGGTGCCGGTGGCCAGTGCAATCACCGCCACCAGGGCGGCGCGCAATGGCGCCAGCGGCAGCCCCAGACTCTGGGCCGTCGCCTCTCCCAGGCTCAAGCCGTCGAGCGCGCGCGACAAGGCCCATGCGGCCGCCACACAGATGGCCCCCACGGCAGCCATGATGGACCAGGACTGCCAGCCGACAAAACCGGTGGAGCCCAGCATGAAACCCTGCATGGCCTGCAGTGTCTCGGGAACGGCAATCGTCACCATGGAGGTCAGGGCGCCGAGCACCATGCCCACCACCACACCGGCCAGCAACAGGCGAAAAGTGTGCTGCACGCCTCGCGCCAGCGTGAGCGTCAGCAGCACGGCGGCCACCGCGCCCACAAACGCAGCACCGGTCAGGCCCAGCCGCACCGCCCAGGCAGCGGCAAATGGCGATACACCCAGCCCCGCCAGCAGCAAGGCCACCGCCAGCGAAGCCCCCGACGCGCTGCCCAGCAGAAAAGGGTCCGCCAGCGGATTGCGAAAGAGCCCTTGGGCCACCGCGCCGGCCAGACCCAGCAAGGCACCGGCCGCCCACGCTCCCAGGGTGCGGGGCGCCCGGATCTCCCAGACGATCTGGCTGGCGACGGGATCGGCCAGCATGTGCCACACAGGCTCCAGGCCCGTGCTTCCCACGCCCAGCCCCAGACCGCCCAGCACCACGGCGCCCAGGCACAGCAGCAGCGCCAGCCAGCCACTGCGGCGCTGCGCCGGCATCGCGCTTCGCCAGGTCTGTGCAGACAAGGACACCAGGGGGTTGTTCATGAAGAAGCCTCCCGGCGGACCGCGGGCGCTTTCCGGGTCAGACACTGCGCCAGCAGACGCGCCCCTTCGGCCATGCGCGGGCCGGGGCGGATGATGGTGTCGGCCTCATCGTTGCGAAAGACGCACAGGCGCTGTTCTTGAACGGCACGGATGCGGTTCCAGCCGGGACGGCTGGTCATGCCCTCGAAGTTGCGGTCACCGACCATGATGACGTCGGGATTGGCCCGCACCACGTACTCCGGATTGAGCTTCGGAAACGGCCCCAGGTCGGCCCCCACGATGTTGCGCGCCCCCAGACGCGCAAGGGTTTCGCCGATGAAGGACGACTCACCCGCCGCGTAAGGCGCCCGGTTGACCTCGAAGTAGACGCGGGCACCCCGGGCCTGGTCGGGCACCGACTGCGCCGCGGCGGAAACGGCGGCGTCGATGTGGCGCCAGATCCGCGCGGCGTCCCCGGAAGGCAGGCCCAGCACCTGGGCCACCTTCCCCATCACCCGCTGCACATCGGCGTGGGTCTTGGGCTCCAGGGCAACCACCTTCAGCCCCAGCGCCTCCAGGCGCTCGCTGCCGCGGGAGGACGTGGCCACCAGCACCACGTCCGGCCGGAGTGCCACGATGGCTTCGATGTTCGGGTCTATGCCACCCCCCACCCTGGGCAGGTCCTGTACCGCGGCAGGCCAGGTCGAATACCGGTCCACCCCCACCAGACGGTGACACTGTTGCAGCTCGCACACGGTCTCGGTCAGCGAAGGCAGGATGCTCACCACGCGCTGGGGCGGCCCGGACAGCTGGACCATCCGCCCCCTGTCGTCTTCGATGCGAATCCCCTGCGCCTGCAGCGGCATGGCCCAGGCAAGACCCACCAGGCAGACCATCCACAGCGCAGGCTTCATGTGCCCACTCCCGTCTTCAGCACCCAAGGACAACCGGCCACCATCAGCGTCACCCGCTCACAGGACGCCGCCGCCCGCTGGTTCAAACGCCCCAGGGCATCCACAAAGGCACGCACCTCGCGCCCCATGGGAATCACGCCCAGACCGATCTCGTTGCCCACCACCACCACGGGGCCGGGCGCCGCGCCGATGGCCGCACACAGATCGTCGCCCGCCGCCACCACAGCCGCCTCGCCCAGCGCCTGAGCCGGATCGGCCGGCATGATCAGGTTGGTCAGCCACAGGGTCAGACAATCGACCACGACAAGCGTTTGCTCGTCGCTGTGCTGGCGCACCGCATCGGCCAGCGCCAGCGGTTCTTCCACCGTCAGCATGCCCGGCACGCGCACGGCGCGGTCGGCCTGGTGGCGCGCGATACGCTCGCGCATCTCCTCGTCCCAGGCCTGACCGGTGGCGATCATCACGGCGCGGCGCCCCGGCGCTGTCGCCAACCATTCACGGGCCAGCAGCTCGGCACGGCGCGACTTGCCGCTGCGCTGGCCGCCCAGAATCAGTTCACCGCGCGCGATGTCAGCCATGGGCCACCATCCATTGGCGAACGATGCGGTGCATCTGCTCCACCCCGTCGGTCAGCGCTGCCGGGCCGGGCTGCAGAATGTCGGCCGACTTGATCTCGAACAGCTGGCCGGTCTTCACGGCCGGCACGTCCTGCCAGCCCGGCCGCGCAGCGACCTTCTCCGCCCGGAACTTCTTGCCGCACCAGGAGCCGATGACAATGTCCGGCGCGCGGCGCACGATCTCGGCCCCCTCGGCAATGATCCGGTCCTTGCCCAGTGACTGCAGGGCCAGCTCAGGAAACACATCGTCGCCGCCCGCGATGCCCAGCAATTCCGACACCCAGCGGATGCCGCTGATGTGTGGCTCGTCCCACTCCTCAAAGAACACCTTCGGCCGCCGCTTGCCAGCCGCTTCCAGTACGGCCACCTCGGCCCGGATGGCCTCCAGCCGCTGGCGCATGGCCGCGATGCGCGCCAGCCCCTCGTCGGCGCAGCCCACCACGGCCGCGACCTGGAACAGCATGGAGAAGATCTCCTCCACGCTGCGCTGGTTGAACACCGTCACCTGCACACCGGCGCGGATCAGCTGGGCCGCGATGTCGGCCTGCAAGTCGGAGAAGCCGAACACGCAGTCGGGCCGCAGGTCCAGGATCTTGTCGATCTTGGCATTGAGAAACGCGCTGACCTTGGGCTTCTCCTCGCGCGCACGGCGCGGCCGCACCGTGTAACCGCTGATGCCGACGATGCGCGCCTCCTGCCCCAGCAGGTACAGCCACTCGGTGGTCTCTTCGGTGAGGCAGACGATGCGTCGCGGGCCTGGCCGTCCAGTCGTCATGCGGTCTCCTGAAGGAAAAGCTGGGCCGTCGCCTCGGGATTCGACGCGAACCAGGCGTGGAAATAGCTCGCGCGCACCGGGCCCTGGCCATACACCGCCTCGGGTCGGCCGAACCGGCTGCCGGGTGCGGTGTGCGCCACCGGCGCCAAGGGCGACTCCGTCAAGGAGTAGTGAAAAGTGTGGCCGCGCAGTTCGCCCTGCGCCGTGTCCCAGCGCTGCGGGCCGAGGGCGGCCAGGCGCGGCTGCATGAGCACCTCACCCGGCAGCAGGCCCCACATCGGCACGCGGGTGCCATCGGCCAGCGTCAGACCGTCGAACAGCGGCATCATGCCGCCGCACTCGGCCCAAACCGGCTTACCGAAGGCGATGTGTGCCGCGAGCGACTCGCGACAGCGTGTGCCGGCTGCCAGCGCCGGCGCGTGCAGTTCGGGGTAACCGCCCGGCAGCCAGACCGCATCGCAGTCCGGCACCGGCTCCCCAGCCACCGGCGAGAAAAACACCAGCTCGGCCCCCATCGCACGCAGTGTGTCCAGGTTGGCCGGGTAGGTGAAACAGAAAGCCGTGTCGCGCGCCACGGCCACGGTACGACCTTGAAGCAGCGGGGCCAACGCACGTTCGGCCTGTGCCGCAAATGGCACGGACCAGCGCTGCAAACCCGCGGAATCGAGCTGACCCAACGGGGTCGCCGCCATGGCATCGGCCAAGGCGTCCAGCCGCTCCAAGGCATCCGGCAGTTCTGACGCCACCGTCAGGCCCAGGTGCCGCTCGGGCAGCGCAAAGCCGGCATCGCGGCGCAAGCCGCCCAGCCAGCCGGCGTCGATGCCCCCGGGCGCCGCGCCCAGATCCTCACCGCGCACCGAGGCCTGCAACATCTTCTCGTGTCCCTCGCTGGCCACGCGGTTGGCCAGCACACCCGCCCAGGGGAGACCCGGTCGGTAGTGGCGCAGACCGTGCACCAACGCCCCGAAGGTGCCGGCCATGGACCCGGCGTCGATCACCGCCAGCACTGGAATGCCCAGCTTCACCGCCAGGTCGGCCGCACTCGGCTCGCCATCGAACAGCCCCATCACCCCTTCGATCAGGATCAGGTCGCTGTTCGAGGCCGCCTCGTGCAGCCGCGCGCGGATGTCCGCCTCACCGTTGAGCCAGAGGTCCAGGTTGTGCACCGGGTGGCCGCTGGCCAGCTGGTGCCAGTGCGGGTCCAGAAAGTCCGGCCCGCACTTGAACACCCGCACCCGCCGGCCCTCTCGCGCATGCAGGCGCGCCAGCGCGGCCGTGACCGTGGTCTTCCCCTGCCCGGAGGCAGGGGCCGCCACCATCAACGCCGGGCATGAAGCAGCAGCCACCGGTCCCATCCTCAGTCGTTCCAGTTCAGCGACACGAACAGGTTCCTGCCCGGGGTCGTGAAACCATTGGCCAGCGAGTAGGTCTTGTCCGTCACATTGTTCAGACGGGCACGAACACTCCATTGCGAACTGATCTGGTAGGTGGTCCCGAGATTGACCAGCCCGTAGCCGGGCAAGGTCACCCGCCCCGGAAACTGGGTGTCCTCCCGGTCGCTCGACAACCGCAGCTCGGCGAACGAGCGCCACGCCCCATGCCGATGGCTCAGCTGGGTGCGCAGCACGTTTCGGGCCACACGAACCACGCGGTCGTTGCTGGGCTTGAGCCTCGGGTCGGCATGGTCATACGACACCGACAGCAGCGTCGGCCCCCAGGCCTGCTCCAGCGACAGGGTCACCCCCTTGAGCACCGCCAGGTTCGATTGCACGTTGGTGGCCGGGGTGATGAAGCCCTGCACCTTGTTGCGGTAGACCACCGCACTGGCCCGGGTGCTGCCTTGCTGGTAGCGCAGACCGGCTTCCTGCGCTCGCCCCTGCTGCGGCGTGAGATCCGGGTTGCCGAAGCCCGGGAAATACAGCTGGTTGAAGCTGGGCGCCTGAAAAGTCGTGCCCATGCTGCCTACCAGCCGCCAGGGGCCGGTCAGCCGCACGCCACCCGACAACGCCCAGTTGTTGAAACTTCCGAACTGCGAGTTGTGATCCCGCCGCACGGTGGCCAGCGCATCCCAGCGCCCACGATGCAGGGCGTACGAAGCCGCCAGCCCCCGAACCGTGCGCTCCGACACGGTGTACGACGTGGTGCTGTCCACCGCATCTTCGCGCTGCTCGGCCAGCAGGGTCAGCACATCCTTGCCGATGCGGATGTCGTTCTGCCAGATGAACTGCGTGCGCGTGGTGTTGAACCGCCCCTCGCCCGCCGCCGCGCCATCCGACAGCCGCCAGTAGCGGTTGACCGACTCATCTTTCGAGCGACCGGCCGTCAGCGTGGAAGACCAGGCATCGGTCCACTGCGCGGACCATCTCAGCACCTGCTGCTCCAGCGTCGGATGGGCCACCGCCCGCGCGGTGGCCGCGTTGAGCCCCAGGGGATTCGGCGAGGGAGCCGCATCGAAATCGTACTCGCCCTCGCTCAGGAGCAGCTGGGCCGACACCGTGTGCCGGCGATCGATCCGGTAACTCAGGCTGGCATCCAGGCTGCTGTACTCGAAGCCGTCCGTGTCGGCATTGAAGCCCGAGGCGCCCGTTGTTTTCACATTGATGCCCTTGGCTCGCTCGTGCGTCGCACCCAGGCTGTAGCCCCACGCCCCTGTCTGCCCCGACAGCGAGGCGCCCAACGTGCGCTGACCATCGGTGCCCACGCCGACCGACGCCGAGCGCTGCAAACCCTCCTGCGGCTCGCGGGTGAACACCTGAATGACACCGCCCACCGCATCAGGACCATACAGGGCCGCTGCCGCACCCCGCAGCACCTCCACCCGTTCGATGCGGTCCAGCGGCAGGTTCTCCAGCGAATAGCCGCCCGACGTCGCCGAGCCCACGCGAACGCCGTTGATCAGCAGAATGGTCTGGGACGTGGTGGCCCCCCGCAACAGAACGCCCGAATTGGAGCGGTAGCTGCCGTTGGAGGTGATCTGAACCCCGGGGACACCGGCCAGCACATCGATCAGCGACTGCATGCCAGCCTGCTCCAGTTGCGATCGGTCGATGATGGACACATCGCCCAGCACATCGGTGAGTCGCTGGGGTGTTCGAGTGGCCGTGACCACCACCGCATCCAGCGAGGCCACCTGCACCGCGTCATCATCGGCAGCGCGAACGGGCGAGACACACAGCATGGAACCCGCCACCAGGACAGGCGAGAGCGCGACCGCGTGGGCCCGCGCAGAGGACTTCTTCATAAGAAAGATCAACAGAACATAGGTCCTCACCGCCTTCCCCGACGGTGCATGGACGTCACGGACCCGCCTCTTGCGGGCAGATCCACCGTGTTGGCCGGTATCCGGGCTGGCAGAAGCAACCTCCATGGGCCTTCCCAGATGCCAGAGCATCCAGTGACCGGTTCATGAAAGCGGAGCCGTCGACCGGGGTCTTCGGGCTCGTCTGCTTACCGTTGCGGGGGCAGCGCAGGTTAGGTCCGTTCGGCTGAACATTCCCTCCTGCTTCCCGTTGAACTGCGGCATGAGAACCACACCGCGAGCACCAACCCTTTCATTGTAAGCCTGCCTGGCTTGCGACAACCCTACAATGAAGCAACTCTTACCACCACGCCATGGCCGAGCCCACCTCTCTGGAACAGATTGCCGATCGCGTTGAGCGCCTGTTGTTGCGACACGAGGAACTGCAACGCACCAACCAGCTGCTGCACCAGCAGGTGCTGAGCCTCCAGAGCGAGCGGGACTCGCTCAAGTCCCGCCTCAACGCGGCGCGGGCGCGCATCGACGCCCTGCTCGACCGCCTTCCGCCCGGCGTCCAGACCACCGAACCCGAGCGCGGAGAGGACGCGGCATGAGCACCCCACCGAACAAACAAGTGGAAGTCCAGATCATGGGCCAGAGTTATCTGCTGGCCTGCCCGGTGGGCGGCGAGTCGGCCCTGCTGGACGCGGTGGAACGTGTCGACACCGCCATGTGCCGCATCCGCGATGCGGGCAAGGTACGGGCGCGCGACCGCATCGCCGTCCTCGCCTCGCTCAACCTGGCCTTCGAACTGGCCCAGAAAGAGCGCGAGGGCGGTGCGCCGACGGCCACCCCACCCGAACTGCCCGCTGCCGCACAGGCCGCGGCCTCCCCCCACGAACAGGCGCGGCTGAACGAACTGCTGCAGCGCCTGGACCAGGTCCTGGGCGACGACGGCCAGCTGCTCTGAGCCGCCCCCGGTCAGCGGGCCTGATGCGGTCCACCCGCGTGTCGGTGTTCACACGCCAGCCACTCACAGACACACGCCAAGCCCTACAATGGACGCGTCTGCGGTGCATGCCGGGCTTTATATTTCCTTGAACCAATGCTCTTTGAGCCCGGGCTTGGTACATC
>CALMYH010000098.1 GCA_937873395.1 uncultured Burkholderiales bacterium | reverse complement strand
CACCGCCGAATCGAACGAAAAGCTGGGCTTCTCGGGCAGCGTCGCCCGGATGTTCCAGGCCAACGCCATCACGCCCTTGCTGGCGCTGGTGGCCCTGCTGCTGGGCCTGTTTGCCGTGCTGGTCACCCCGCGCGAGGAAGAGCCGCAGATCAACGTGACCATGGCCAACGTCATCATCCCGTTCCCGGGGGCTTCCAGCGCCGACGTGGCCAAGATGGTGGCGCAGCCGGCCGAGCAGGTGCTCTCGCAGATCCACGGCATCGAGCACACCTATTCGGTCTCGCGGCCGGGTGTGGCGGTCCTGACGGTGCAGTTCCAGGTGGGCGTGCCGCGCACCGAGGCGCTGGTGCGTCTGTACGACGTGCTCAACGCCAACCAGGACTGGCTGCCCCAAGGCCTGGGCGTGATGCCGCCCATCGTCAAACCCAAGGGCATCGACGACGTGCCGGTGCTCGCCGCCACGCTGTGGACGGCCGACGCGGCCAGCGCACTCGATCTGGAGCGCGTGGCCCACTCGGTCGAAACCGAACTCAAGCGCGTGCCCGGCACGCGCGAGGTGGTCACCATCGGCGGCCCGGGCCGGGCCGTGCATGTCTGGCTGGAGCCCAACCGCCTGCGCGAGCGCGGCGTGAGTGTGCAGCAGCTGCACGGCGCCATCGCCGCCGCCAATCAGGCCATGCCCTCGGGCACCGTGGTCAACCCGAACCCGGCCCCGGGCGAGCCGGGCATGCTTACCGTCGAGACCGGCGAGTTCCTGCAGAACGAGCAGGACGTGGGCGACATCGTGGTCGGTGTCAGCAACGGCCGCCCGATCTTCCTGCGCGAAGTGGCGCGGGTCGAGACCGGCGCGCAGCAGCCGCAGCGCTACGTCTGGTTCACGCCCGGCGCGGCCGACACCGCCCATGCGGACCAGCAGGGCAACAGCTTCCCCGCGGTCACCATCACCGTGACCAAAAAGCCGGGCGAGAACGCGGTCGACGTCTCGCGCGGTGCGGCCCAGCGGCTGGAGAACCTGAAGAACACCGTCATCCCCGACGACGTGCAGGTCAGCATCACCCGCGACTACGGCCAGACCGCCGCCGACAAGGCCAACCAGCTCATCACCAAGCTCATCTTCGCCACCGGCAGCGTCATCATCCTGGTCGGCCTGGCGCTGGGCCGGCGCGAGGCAGTCATCGTCGGTGTGGCGGTGGTGCTCACGCTCACGGCCACGCTGTTTGCGTCCTGGGCCTGGGGTTTCACCCTCAACCGGGTGTCGCTGTTCGCGCTCATCTTCTCCATCGGCATCCTGGTCGACGATGCCATCGTGGTGGTGGAGAACATCCACCGGCACCGCCAGCTCACGCCCGGTGAACCGCTGTCGGTCATCATCCCGCGCGCGGTCGACGAGGTGGGCGGCCCGACCATCCTGGCCACCTTCACCGTCATCGCGGCCCTGCTGCCCATGGCCTTCGTGAGTGGCCTGATGGGCCCGTACATGAGCCCGATCCCGATCAACGCCAGCATGGGCATGGCGATCTCGCTGGCCATCGCGTTCACCGTCACACCCTGGCTCGCCCTCAAACTCACCAAGACCGACGGCCACGCCGACCACGGCCCAAGCCGGCTCACACGCACGCTGCAGTCCACCTTCACCCACATCCTCACGCCCTTCCTGCAGAGCGCAGCCAGGCGCTGGCTGCTGCTGGTGGGCATCCTCGCGGCGCTGATGCTGTCGGTGGGCCTGACGGTGGTGCAGTGGGTGGTGCTCAAGATGCTGCCGTTCGACAACAAGAGCGAGTATCAGGTGGTGCTGGACATGCCCGCCGGCACGCCGCTGGAGGGCACGGCCGCGGCGCTGCAGGACATGACCGCCTGGCTGGCGCAGCAGCCCGAGGTGACCCACGTGCAGGGCTATGCCGGCACCGCCAGCCCCATCACCTTCAACGGCCTGGTGCGCCAGTACTATCTGCGCGCCGACGCCGAAAGCGGCGACCTGCAGGTCAACCTGGTCGGTGCCGGTGACCGCAAGGAAAAGAGTCACGCCATCGCGCAGCGCCACCGCCCGGACCTGGAGAAGATCGCCGCCGCCCATGGTGCGCGCATCAAGGTGGTGGAGGTGCCGCCGGGCCCGCCGGTGCTGGCGCCCATCGTGGCCGAGGTCTATGGCCCGGACGAGGCCGGTCGCGCCGAGCTGGCGCAGCGCGTGGCCCAGGCCTTTGCCGACACCCCCGACATCGTGGGTATCGACACCACGCTCAAGGAGAACGCGCCGCGTGCCTTCCTGCGCATCCAGCGCCAGCGCGCCGAGTCGCTGGGCATTCCGGTGCAGGTGATTGCACAGACGGTGCACGCCGCGCTGTCGGGCAACGACGCCGCCTGGCTGCACGACGGGCACGCCAAATTCCCGGTGCCGGTGCGCATCCAGCTGCCGCGCGAAGCGCAGGTGGGCCTGGACGCGGTGCTGGCCCTGCCGCTCAAGGCCGCCAACGGGCGCATGGTGCCGCTGTCCGAGCTGGTCACCGTCGAGCGCGGCGTGATCGACCAGCCGCGTTTCACCAAGAACCTGCTGCCGGTCACCTACGTCATGGGCGACATGGCGGGCCAGCTGGACTCGCCGCTGTATGGCCTGTTCGGCATCCGCCCGGCCCTGGCCGAGGCGGCCCTGCCCAACGCCGGCGAGCTGGGCGAGTACTGGATCAACCAGCCCTCCGACCCCTACCGCCAGTACGCGATCAAGTGGGACGGCGAGTGGCAGATCACCTACGAAACCTTCCGCGACATGGGCGCGGCCTACGGCGTCGGCCTGATCCTGATCTACCTGCTGGTGGTGGCGCAGTTCCGCAGCTACCTCACGCCGCTGATCATCATGGCGCCGATTCCGCTGACCATCATCGGGGTCATGCCCGGCCATGCGCTGCTGGGCGCGCAGTTCACCGCCACCAGCATGATCGGCATGATCGCGCTGGCCGGCATCATCGTGCGCAACTCCATCCTGCTGGTCGACTTCATCGAGCTGGAGACCGCCCGGGGTTTGCCCTTTGCCGATGCCGTGGTGCAGTCGGCCGCGGTGCGCGCGCAGCCGATCGCGCTGACCGGCCTGGCGGCCATGATGGGGGCCTTCTTCATCCTGGACGACCCCATCTTCAACGGCCTGGCCATCTCGCTGATCTTCGGCATCGCGGTGTCGACGATGCTGACGCTGGTGGTCATTCCAGTCCTGTATTACGCCCTCTATCGCAAGCGCTACGCGGCGCAAGACATCCCGGTCTGAGGTCCTGTCCGTTTTCCCTGTCCGTCCTGTTCTGTTTTGAAGGAGTTTGAAATGACCGTTGAACGTTACATCCGTGTGATCGCTGGCCTGTTCATCATGATCTCGCTGGCCCTGGGCGTCGAAGCCAGTCCGCTGTTCGTGAGCCCCTGGTTCCTGGCCTTCACCGCCTTTGTCGGCCTGAACCTGTTCCAATTCGGCTTCACCAACTTCTGCCCGCTGGCGCTGATCCTGAAGGCGCTGGGCGTGCCCGAGAGCAAAATCGCCTGCAGCACGAGGTAACCCCGCCCCCTGCGCCGCTTTGCGGCTTCCCCCTGGTAGGGGAGGCCCCGCCTGTGGCCTGGCCAAGCCAGTTCCACGGCGTGGGCCGGATCAGGGCGTCTCAGCCCCGCCATGCCAGTCCTTTCGGAAAGCGCCATGTCGTCACCCACCCCCCTGAAGTTCCTCATGCCCGGCTGGTTTGCCACCGTCATGGGTGTGGCAGGCCTCACCCTGGCCTGGAACGCCGCCCAGGGCCTGCTGGGTGATATGGCCGGGGCGCTGTCCCTGGTCATGGGTGTGCTGGCCTTCGGCGTGTTCGCTGTGCTGGCGCTGGCCTCGCTGCTGCGCTGGCAACGCCTCGCTGCTGCGCTGGAAGACGACCTGAAGCACCCGGTGCGCCATGCCTTCATCGCGGCGGTGCCGGTGTCCCTGCTGCTGCTGGCCACCGTCGGGGTGGCGCTGGGTGGCGTCACCGGCCCCCTGGTCCCGCTCTGGCAGACCCTGTGGTGGGCCGGCAGCCTGGGTCAGCTCTGGGCCACGGTCTGGGTGCTGGGGCGCTGGTTGGCGCCGGCCACGGCCGCACCGGCCGGGCAGGGCCCGGCCTCGCTCTGGCCTTCGGTGACGCCGGTGCTGCTGATCCCGGTGGTCGGCAACGTGGTGGTGCCGCTGGCCGGCCAGCCCCTGGGCCACGGCCTGTGGTCGGCGGCGCAGTTCGGCATCGGTGCCTTTCTCTGGCCCATCGTGCTGGCCCTGCTGCTGGCGCGCCGCCTCGCCCACAGCCCGCTGCCCGAACGCCTGCTGCCGGCCTGGTTCATCACCGTGGCGCCGCCGGCCGTCATCGGCCTGGTGATGCAGCAGATGCAGGCCTCGCCCGCCCTGGTGCTGGGCCTGTGGGGCGTGGCGCTGTTCTTCCTGCTGTGGTTGCTGCCGCTGGTGCGCCGCATCGCGGTGCAGCCCTTCAGCGTGGCCTTCTGGGGACTGTCGTTCCCGCTGGCGGCCCTGACCACGCTCACCTTGCGCCTGGCCGACCCGGCCCTGGGCATGCCGGTGCCGAGCACCCTAGCCGTGCTGTTGCTGGCCATCACCTCCATCGTCGTGTTGTGGCTGTGTTTTGCCACCGTGCGCGGCCTGCGCGACGGCAGCCTGCTGGCGCCCGAGCCGGTGGCGGCCATCCAGCCCGCCTGAACAGCTCGAGGCCCGCCCATGCACGATACGCCACATGCCCTGCCCGAGGCCCGCAAGGCAGAACTGCTGCACCGCCTGCGCCGCGCCGAGGGCCAGGTGCGTGGCCTGCAGAAGCTGCTGGAGGAAGGCGCCGACTGCGCCAAGATCGCCCAGCAGCTGCTGGCCACCCGCCACGCGCTGGACAGCACCTATGTGCGGCTGAACCTGAGCGTGGCCGAACAGGAGATCGCCCGCGAACACCCGGCCGCCGAGGCCGCGGTGGTCGGCCAGGTGCTGGACCGCCTGCAGGCGCGGCTGGGCCGAGCGCGCTGAGCCGCCGTTGTGCCGCTGGCGACCGGGCCACAAAGGCTCCTTTGGTATGCTGACCGGTTTCCCGTGACCGTCAGGCCAGCGCGGCCCCGGGCGGCCGGGCCCGGCTCTTTTTCTGTTGCTTCATGGACCCCCTTGTTTCAGCCCTGTTGCTGGTGGCAGCCGCATTTGCGGCCGGTGTGCTCAACGCCGTCGCCGGTGGCGGCAGCTTCCTGACCTTCCCGGCGCTGGTGTTCACCGGCGTGCCGCCCATCGTGGCCAACGCCACCAGTGCCCTGGCCGTCAGCCCCGGCTACCTGGGCAGCACCCTGGGTTTCCGGCCCGAGCTGCGCGCCCTGCCCATGACCCGCCTGCGCCGCGAAATGCTCATTGCCGCCGTTGGCGGGGTGGCAGGTGCCCTGCTGCTGCTGGTCACGCCAGCCAAGGTGTTCTCGGGCATCGTGCCCTGGCTGCTGCTGTTTGCCACCGTGCTGTTCGCCGCCGGCCCGGCCATCGCCCGTCGCGCCCGGGCCGGAGCCGCCGACGGCCCGGGCCTGGCGCGCTGGCGCGAACCCGGCCTGCTGGCCGTGGCCATCTACGGCGGCTACTTCAACGGGGGTCTGGGCATCCTGCTCATGGCCCTGTACACCCTGACCGGCGAAGGCCGCATCCACACCGTCAACGCCCTGAAGAACCTCAACTCGCTGGTGCTGTCCTGGCTGTCGGTGGCCGCCTTCGTGATCGCCGGGGCCATCGCCTGGAAAGAGGGCCTGCTGATGATGGTGGCCGCCACCGCCGGCGGCTTCTTTGGCGCCCGTTGGTCCAAGCGCCTGCCCGCCCAGGCCGTGCGCATCGGCGTCATCGTCACCGGGCTGGTGATGACGGCGCTGTTTTTCTGGCGGGGCTGAGCCCGCCCGCCGCAGGGTCAGAGCTTAGGACGCCAGGCAATCGACATCGGGATCCTCGAACTGCTCGGGCGTGCACTGTTCCAGGTCGCTTGGCGGGGGTGGTGGCCGGATGCAGGTGGCTCGCCAGTTCAGCCAGGCCTGCCACCGTGCCTGATGATCCATCCAGCGACGCCGTTCCAAGGTCCGCCATTGGTCGTGGGCCTCGTGCCATCGCCGGATTTCTTCGAGGTTGCGGACCGCAGCGGGGGTCGCGACGAAGGGCTCTGTGGAGTACGTTACGGTGTTTTCGTCAACCAGCCTGTTCGGGACGCAGGAGTAGGTGTTGTCATAAAAGCCAGGGACACCTCGCCACTCGACGAGTGAACGCACCCGGCCGCTCAGAAACTGTGGCGGATACCAGGCGAAGTTGCGCTCTAATCGCCAGGCTTGGTGTTCTGTTGGCCGCCTTGTGGCTTGACCGATGTGAACCACGGTTCCGGCGGCCGAGTCGTCTTGGGGAAGAAGTTCATCGACAGGGAATGACCAGTCGTGGAGCGGCACATTCACCAGGAAATGGTCATAGTTGCATTCGCTCTCTACTGTCATCACCGCACCTACTCCGTTGCACTGGCCCGCCACCGAGAGCCTGCATTGCATGTTGCCTGCCACACCCTGACCGCGCACGACAGTGGAGTGCTCGCTGGTGTACCCGACGCTGTCATAAGTGAATTGGGCAAGCCGATTCCTGTTGGCCCAAGCCATCCAGTCGGTGCCGGGCACGAGGACCCTTTCGAATCTGTAGCCATTGTTGGGATCCTCGTGGGGCCCCCTTCGGGTGGTGGTCCAGGATTCGACGCTGTGCGAAACCGAACCTGGGGTCACCTGCTCCGTCGGCCTTGGCCCTCCGGTCCAGGGGCGCTCCACAAACTCGGGGTACGGCGGCCGCTCACTCCATTGCGGCGACCGCAGCGCCTCCAGTGCCTGTTC
>CALMYH010000097.1 GCA_937873395.1 uncultured Burkholderiales bacterium | reverse complement strand
GCTCGACCTGGGTGCGGGTCTGCTGGGAGCGCTGCAGCTCGGCGGCGAGCTGCTGGACAAGGGCGTCGTCGAACATGGCTTCTTTATGTCTTGTTGAAGAGCGGATGCAGGGAGCTGTTCTTGGCATCG
Organism: uncultured Burkholderiales bacterium; assembly: GCA_937873395.1. Classification (GTDB taxonomy): domain Bacteria; phylum Pseudomonadota; class Gammaproteobacteria; order Burkholderiales; family Burkholderiaceae_C; genus Hydrogenophaga. The sequence continues at coordinate 3,641 of CALMYH010000097.1, read as the reverse complement.
AACACCTCATGGCCTTCGTCCACCTGCACGGTGATGCCGATGGGCCGGCGCGCGAGCTGTTCGGCCAGGCGTTCTTTCACACAGGCGTTGAGTGCCTCACCCACCCGCTGGTGCACAAGGGCGCCACGGCCTCTGCCCATGCGCAGGTTCAGGTAGACAAAGGCATAGTCACCGCCCATGCCGGCCGCCTTGCCGGCCGCCCCACCGTCGGACACGGCAAAGTGAGCAGCCGGGTAGGCCAGCACCCGGGAACCACCGGTGGGAAAGACCTGCTGGTCGTTCTCGTCGCGGACCGACAGCATGGCATCACAGAGCGCTCGGCACAGGCCGCTCATGTCGACCCCGCCCTGCGAAGCGGGCTTGTCAAGGTTGGGGGTGTAGAGGATGACGAGGTGGGGCATGGTCGATCCTGTTGTGTCACAACCGCGTGGCTATGGACGTGTAGCCGTCGGCTCTGGAGGCGACGGGCTGCGGAATGGCCTTGCCTGAAACTGGAGTGACCGGGAACAGGGCGTTGATCTGGCCGGTGCCGCTGGCACCGAAATACCGCGTGACGATCTCGGCCTGGCCGGTGTATTCGCTCCAGCCCAGCACACCCAGCATCATGGCCGTGTCGTGCATGAAGCCTTCGCCGTGGCCCTTGCTGGCGTATTCGGGCAGCATCTCGCAGAAGGCCTTCCACTCGCCGGCCTGCCACATGCGGATGACTTCCTGGTCGAGGTGCTCCAGGAAAGGGCTCCAGATCTTGAAGGCGAACTCGGGCGCCAGGCCGTTCTGTGCGAAGCGGTGGCTGAGCGATCCGCTGGCCAGGAAGGCCACGGTGCCGTCGTAGTGGTCTTCGACCGCCTTGCGCATGGCCCAGCCCAGGCGCGCGCTGTCGTTGAGGTAGTGCGAGGTGCACAGGGCCGAGACCGAAACCGCCTTGAAGTGCTGGTCCTCGTTCATGTAGCGCATGGGCACCAGGGTGCCGTATTCGGGGCCGAGGGTGGTGGCGTGGTGGGCCAGAGTTTCGACGCCGTGTTCGTTGGCCACCTTGGCCAGCAGCTGTCCCAGTTCGCGGTTGCCGGGAATGGCGTAGGGCATGTTGCTGATGAAGTGCGGAAGCTCGTTGCTTGTGTAGGTACCCTCCCAATGCGGTGCGCAGTTGAGGTGGTAGTTGGCGTTGACGAGCCAGTGGGTGTCGAAGACGACGATGGTGTCGACGCCCAGTTCCTTGCAGCGGCGCGCGATGTCCCTGTGACCGTCGATGGCGTCCTGGCGGGTGCCTTTGCGCGGGCCGTCGAGTTCGCTGAGGTACATCGAGGGGACGTGGGTGATCTTGCCGACCAGTGCTACTTTGCCCATTTGGCTTGTCTCCGGTTTTGCGCCTTGTCTTGGCTGACGTGTTGGGTGGAAGGCGAGGTGGGTGGTGTACCTCCGCTCATGTCCCCCGGTCTGCGCTGCGCGCAGCCCTCCTCCTTTACTTCGCTTCGGCACACCACCCACCTCGCCTTCTCTCGCTGCGCCGCGGCACGCCGACAGTGGTCCGCAAACGCATCCTTTGAATGGCGAGTGTGGGGTGCACGACGCAGCGAAATAAAGGAGGAGAAATGGGCACAGCCCATTTCGGGGGACATTCGCGGAGTCGTGTACCCCGCGATCGCCATTCCGCCCGGGTCTGTGAGCGAAGCCACAGCAAGCACGTCAGACACCCCAGCGAGGAATGTGGTGCGACCCCATGGACACCGCCACGTTCTTGGGCTCCAGGAACACCTCGTAACTCCAGGTTCCACCCTCGCGCCCGGTCCCCGACGCCTTGGTGCCCCCGAACGGCTGCCGCAAGTCCCGCACGTTCTGCGAGTTCACGAAACACATGCCCGCCTCGATGGCAGCCGCCACCCGGTGCGCCTTGCCGATGTTCTCGGTCCACACATAGCTGGAGAGCCCGTACTGGATGTCGTTGGCAATGCGGATCGCATCGGCCTCGTCCTTGAACGGAATCAGGCAGGCGACGGGACCAAAGATTTCGTCCTGCGCGATCTTCATGCGGTTGTCCACGTCGGCGAACACCGTCGGCCACACGTAGTTGCCACCGGCCACATGCGACGGCAGCTCCGCCGCATACGACGGCCGGTCCAGCCCGCCGCACAACATCGTCGCGCCCTCCTTCGGGCCCAGCTCGATGTAGCTGCGCACCTTGGCCAGGTGGGCTTTGCTGATCATCGGGCCGATGGTGGTCTTCTCGTCCAGCGGGTCGCCCACCACGATCTTCTTGGCGCGCTCGGCGAACTTCGCGGCAAAGTCGGCGTAGATGCTCTGCTGCACCAGGATGCGCGAGCCGGCCGTGCAGCGCTCGCCGTTGTTGCTGAAGATCATGAAGACCGCGGCGTCGAGCGCGCGGTCCAGATCGGCATCGTCGAAGACCACGAACGGGCTCTTGCCGCCCAGCTCCATGCTGAACTTCTTCAAGCCCGCGGTCTTGACGATGCGGTTGCCGGTGGCGGTGGACCCAGTGAAGCTGATGGCGCGCACGTCCGGGTGGGCACACAGCGGCTCGCCCGCTTCCTTGCCGAAGCCGTGCACCACGTTGAGCACGCCCGCCGGAATGCCGGCCTCCAGCGCCAGCTCGCCCAGGCGCGCGGCGGTCAGCGGCGAGAGCTCGCTCATCTTCAGCACCGCCGTGTTGCCGAAGGCCAGGCACGGCGCGACCTTCCAGGTGGCCGTCATGAAGGGCACATTCCACGGGCTGATCAGCGCGCACACGCCCACCGGGTGGAACAGCGTGTAGTTCAGGTGCGTGGGCGTGGGATAGGTGTGGCCGTCGACGCGGGTGCACATCTCGGCGAAGTAATAGAAGTTGTCCGAGGCGCGCGGGATCAGCTGCTTGCCGGTCTGCGAGATCACCTGGCCGGTGTCTTGCGTCTCGGTCTGCGCAATCTCGGGCACGTGCCTGGCGATCAGGTCGCCCAGGGCGCGCACCTTCTTCGCGCGCTCGGTCGCCGGCAGGCCGGCCCAGGCGGGGAAGGCGTCCTTGGCGGCCTGGACCGCGGCGTTGACTTCGGTCTCGGTGCCCGAGGCAACCTCGGCCAGCACGCCCTGCGTGGCGGGGTTGACGGTCTCGAAGTAGTCCTTGCCGGCAACCGTCTTGCCGTTGATGAGGTGGTCGATGCGTGTCATGCCTTGCTTTCAGATGTGATGGTGTTGGTCAGTGCGCCGATGCCGTCGATCTCGGTGACGACCACGTCGCCAGGCTGGCAGTCGACGACGCCGTCGGGTGTGCCGGTGAGGATGAGGTCGCCGGGCATCAGGGTCATGAAGCCGCTGAAGTACTCGATCAGCGTGGCGACGTCGAAGATCATGTCCTTGGTGTTTCCCTGCTGCGTGACCTTGCCATTCACGGTGGTGCGCAGCGCGAGGTTCATCGGGTCGGGAACATCCGCCGCGTCCACCAGCCAGGGTCCGATGGGCGTGCAGGTGTCGCGGTTCTTGACCTTGAGGTTGGGGCGGTACCAGTTCTCCAGGTAGTCGCGGATGGCGTAGTCGTTGGCCACCGTGTAGCCGGCCAAATATTGCAGCGCATCGGCCTTCTTCACGCGTCTGGCGGGCTTGCCGATCACCACCGCCAGCTCGCATTCGTAGTGCATGAACTGCACGCCATCGGG
>CALMYH010000096.1 GCA_937873395.1 uncultured Burkholderiales bacterium | reverse complement strand
CGTCAGTTCGAATCGCTGTTCATGCGCGAGCTCATCAAGAGCATGCGCGAGGCCACCCAGCAGTCCGGCCTGCTCGACGGCCCGGGCAGCCAGCTGGGTACCGACCTGCTGGATCAGCAATTCGCGGTGCAGCTCTCCGGCCTGCCAGGGGGCCTCTCTGAGGCCATCGAACGCCAGCTGGGTCAGCAGATCGACCGGCAGAACCCGTCGGCCTCGGCGGGGGTCTCCGCCGCATCCGGCGCCCGCGAAGGCCTGGCTGGCAGCACCGTGGCCCGGGTCGGCGCGCGGGCGGGTGCCGGGAGCCGCCAGGCCGAGTTTGTCTCGCGCCATGCCGATGCCGCTGCGCGGGTGCAGCAGGAGTCCGGCATTCCCGCGGCCTTCATGCTGGGCCAGGCCGGTCACGAGACCGGCTGGGGCCGCAGCGAGATCCGCCACCGCGACGGCTCCCCCTCCTTCAACCTGTTCGGGATCAAGGCCACATCGGCGTGGAAAGGCAAGGTGGCCGAAGTCACCACCACCGAGTACATCGACGGCGTGCCCCGCAAGCTGGTGGCGAAGTTCCGCGCCTACGATTCCTACGACGAGGCCTTCCGCGACTATGCCCGGCTGATCAGCCGCAGCAACCGTTACCAGCCGGTCATGGGCCAGCTCGACTCGGTGCAGGGCTTTGCGCAGGGACTGCAGCGCGCCGGCTACGCCACCGATCCGCAGTACGCGGCCAAGCTCACGCGGGCCATCCACACCACGCTCGACATCAAGCGGGTTCTGACCTGAGGTTGAACGGCCATGTCATCGTCCGCCCTGAGCATCGGCGCCAAAGCCCTGACCACCAACCTGACGGCCCTGCAGGTCGTCGGGCACAACATCGCCAACGTCAACACGCCCGGGTACTCGCGCCAGCGGGTGCAGCTGGAAACGGCGGGTTACCAGTTCTTCGGCAACGGCTACATGGGCAAGGGCGTGAGCATCGACACCGTCGAGCGTGCCCACGATGCCTACCTGACCCGCGAAGCCCGGCTGACCTCGGCCATTGCCGCCGCCGACGCGATCCGGCTGTCCCGCCTGCAGCAGCTCGAGAGCGCTTTTCCGCTCGGCAGCAACGGCCTGGGTGCGTCGCTCAACGACATGCTCAACGCCTGGAGCGACATCGGGTCTGCACCCGGGAACCTCACCGCCCGGGTGGTCGCCATTGCCCGCGGCGACGAGTTCGCCAGCCGCATGCGCAACACCGCCGGGCAACTGGACCTGCTGCGCGACAGCACGCAACAGCAGGTGCAGGGCAGTGTCGACACCATCAACCGTCTGGCGCAGGACCTGGCGTCCATCAACCAGCGCATCATCGAAACCCAGGGCTCCCGCCACACCCCGAACGACCTGCTGGACCAGCGCGACCAGTTGCTGCGCCAGCTCAGCGAGAAGGTGCAGACCAGCGTCGTTCCGGCCGAAGGCGGCAGCGTCAGCGTCTTCGTCGGCGGCAGCCAGCCGCTGGTGCTCGGTGCCCGTGCCAACAGCCTGTCGGTGGTGCGAGACCCGGGTGACACCTCGCGCATCGCGCTGGCCTTTGTCCAGGCCGGGGCGTCGACACCGTTGGCGGAAACCAGTCTGGGGGGCGGCGAGCTGGCGGGCCTGATGGGTTTCCTCAACCGCGACCTCACCGACGTGCAGAACCAGCTGGGGCGCATGGCCCTGTCGACAGCCACCCTGCTCAATGGGCAGCAGGCGCTGGGCCTGGATCTGAACGGGCAGCCGGGGCAGCCCTTTTTTGTGCCACCGGTCGCTGCACTCGGCATTCCCTCCGTCGGCAACACCGGCACCGGCTCCATCAGTGCCCAGGTGATCGATGCGACGGCCTTGCGGGCGTCCGACTACGAGCTGCGTTATGAGGCCGGGAGTGTCAGCGTGGTGCGCCTGAGCGACGGCCAGGTCAGCAGCTTTGCAGGACCGCCGGTCAGCTTGGATCTCGACGGGCTTCGTTTCAGCCTCGATGCCGGAACGCCGGCCGACGGCGACCGGTTCCGGGTGCGACCCTATGAAGCGGTGGCCCGCAATCTCCAGATGGCGCTGACCTCGCCCGACCGTCTGGCGGCGGCCAGTCCGGTCAACGTGATACCGGGCACCGGCAACAGCAGCGGTCTGAGCATCGAGAGCCTGTACGCACAGTCTGCGCTGCCAGCGCCCGTGCCGTCGACCAGCATCGAGTTCCAGGCCGATGGCACCTACACCATCGACGGGGCCCTGCCGGGCACGCCTTTCATGCCCGGTGTGCCGATCGAGGTCAATGGCTGGAGCCTGACCCTGCGCGGCAGCCCGTCACCCGGTGACCGGTTCACCGTCGAGGCCGCCACCCCGGCCTCGGTGGCGCAGAACGCCGGCAACGCAGCCGCCGTGCTGGACATGCGGACCCGTCCCACCTTCGAAGGTGTGGCGCTGGCAGACGGCTACATCAGCCTGTTTTCCGACGTCGGGACGCGCGTGCAGGGAGCCCAGTTCGCCGCCAATTTCTCTGGCCAGGTGGCGAAGGCCGCCGAGTCGGCGCGCAGCGAAGTGGCGGGTGTCAATCTGGATGAAGAGGCCGCCCGCCTGCTGCAGTTCCAGCAGGCCTACCAGGCCTCGGCCAAGTTTCTCCAGATCGCGCAGAGCACCTTTGACAGCCTGCTGCAGACCGTGGGTCGATGACCTGAACAGGACCATGCCATGAGAGTCGCCACCGCCAACGCCTACGACAGCACCATCGACCTGCTGGCCAAGCGCCAGGCCGACCTGGCCAACCAGCAGGAGCGCCTGGCGACCGGCAAGCGTGTGCTCAAGCCCAGCGACGACCCGGTGGCCGCGACGCTGGCCGAGACCGCCGCCAACCGGCTGTCCCGGGTGCAGGCCGACCTGCGGGCGCTGGAGTCATCGCGCACCAGCCTGCAGCAGGCCGAAAGCGCGCTGGCCGAATCGGGCAACCTGATGCAGCGCGTGCGCGAACTGCTGGTGACTGCCGGCAACGGCACCTTCGGTCCCAGCGAACGAGAGGACATTGCACGCCAGCTCGAGGGCCTGCGCGAGCAACTGCTGGGGGTGGCCAACCTGCGCGACAACGCCGGACGCACCCTGTTCGGGGGGCTCGGTGGCGCTCAGGTGCCTTTTGTCGATACCTACGGGCCGCCTTCGGCCGGCGTGGTGTTCGCCGGTCAGCGCGGGCAGGCGGCCGCCGGCAACACCTCGTTGCCACAGGCCCTGGATGGCGACGCCATCTGGATGCGCATCCCGCGCGGCAACGGCAGCTTCACCCTGGCCCTTGACCCGGCCAACGCCGGCAGCGTCCGGACCGACCTGGGGCAGGTGTCCGACCCGGGCCTGCTCACCGGCGCGGAATACGAAATCGGCTTCGCCGAGGTGGCCGGGCAGATGCAGTTCAACGTGTTCGACCAGACCAACGGCGTGTCCGTCCTGTCCGGTGTGCCCTATGTGGCCGGCCAGACGGTGTCGTTCGACGGTCTCTCCATCCGCATGGACGGGAACCCGGCCGACGGTGACCGCGTCGCCGTGCGTCCGGCCACCGCACCGACCGACATCTTTCGCGTGGTCCAGGACGCCATCGATGCGCTGCGTTACCAGGGCGCCAACCGGGGCGCTCATCAGGCGCAGGAACTCGGTCGTGTGATGACCGAGCTGGACGCCGGCATGGACCGGGTCCTGTTGGCCCGTGGCCGGGCCGGCGAGTGGCTCAACCGGGCCGACTCGCTCGACAGCCTGCTCAAGGGGCGTTCCAACGACTTCGAGATCGAGAAGTCGCGCCTGGAGGATCTCGACATGATCAAGGGCATCTCGGATTTCCAGAACAAACAGGTGGCGCTGGAGGCGGCGCTCAAGTCCTACGCGCAGGTCCAGCGCCTGTCGCTGTTCCAGTTCGTGGGTTGAGGCTGGCAGAGTCAGGACCTCCATGAGTCGCAGTGTGCTCGACAGCATCGCCCTCGGGTACCAGCCGTTCTGGAACCCGGGGCGGCAGCTGGCCGCTGTGCATCTGCGCGTCCTCAGCCTGCAGCCGGAGGGCCTGGATGCCCAGCACCTGATGCAGCTGCTGGGCCAGGACTGGCCGGCGGCCGCTCCGACCCTGCTGCTGTCCATCGAATCGGCCGGGCTGCGACACCAGGTGCTCGAAGACGAGCCGGCTCACAATACCTGGCTGGTGTGTCCCGCCGCCGAATTCGACCAGGCCGAAACCCGAACCCGCCTGGCCGCTGCGCTGCAACGCGGGCACCGGCTGTTGCGCGAAGTGGAGCTGGAACGGCTGCAGGCGGGCTGGATCAACCCGCTGGATTGCCGAAGCCTCGTGCATCTGGACGCACCCGGTTCGCTGGCCTTGCTGCAGGATCTGCACCGGGGCAGGTTCCTGCCCGTGCTGATGCCGGGACAGGCCTATGCCGGAGTGGCCAACCACCAGCTGGCGGTGCACTGCCTGGACACCGCCGGTGCCTGGGGTCTGCTCGGCTGGCCGGAAGAAGACGTTCTGAAGGCGCGGGGGACGCGCCCGCTGGCCTGCGACATTGGCGTGATCGACCAGATCGTTCAGGCCGTTCAGGAAGAAACTTCGCTGGAGCATCTGGAGCGCCTGGTGCGCCAGGATCCGGTGCTGGTCTACCGCCTGCTGCTGCTGGTGAACTCGGCCGCATTCAACAGCCGCCGAGAAATCGGGTCGATCCGCCACGCACTCATGATGCTGGGCTTCACCGCGCTGACCGACTGGCTGGCTGAACAGCGCCGCAGCGGGGAAAGGGAGGCCGACCTGCATCCGGTGCGTTACGCCATGGTCATGCGCTCCCGGCTGGCCCAGCACCTGCTCGCGTCGGGCTCCGACGACGACCTGCGCGCCGAGGTCTACCTGAGCGCGCTGTTTGTCCAGCTCGACCGCCTGCTGCACAGGCCCTTGCCCGAACTGCTCGGCCGCCTCCCGCTCTCGGGTCGTGTGCTGGACGCAGCCCTGCGCCATGCGGGCCCTTACCACCCTCTGCTGGACCTTGCCCAGGCCCAGGGCGACCCCGACCGCCTGGCCGAGTTGCCGCGGCTGTGTGAGGAGCACGGGTTTGCCCTGGAAGACGCGAACCGGGCCCTGATCCGCATGCTGGCCACCAGCCGCGACCACACCGGCAAGCGCTCCCAGCGCCTGCTCTGAACACCGGCGCCGGGCTCAGGAAGGCACAGCCTGCAGCCGGTGCGGCACCCGGGCGCCGGTCCGGGCGTCGCCAGCCTCGTCCGCCTGCAGCTGCCAGACCCGGGCATGGTGGCTGGCCACCGTGGGTCGGTGGGCGATGGACACCATTGCGCCACCCTGATCCTCGACCATCTGTCTGAGCCGCCGGTAGATGCGCGTTTCTGCGGCCTCGTCCAGGGCGCTGGTTGCTTCGTCGACGAACAGCCAGCGAGGCTTCTTGAGCAGGGCGCGTGCCACCGCCAGACGCTGCTGCTCGCCGCCCGACAGCTTCTGGCCCCAGGTGTCCTGCTCGTCCAGCCGGCCGCCCAGGTGCGGCAGCAGGGCATCGTCCAGGGCTTGCTTCAGGTCTTCGTCGCGATAGCGTTCCGCCGGCGCCGGATAGGCCAGTGCCTCGCGCAGGCTGCCGTTCGGAAAGTAGGGGCGCTGTGGCAGGTACATGACGCGTTGCTCGAAATCGGCCGGCTTTCGCCAGCGGCCGCGTGCCCAGGGCCAGATGCCGGCCAGGGCACGGAACAGCGTCGACTTGCCGCTGCCCGAGGGTCCGCGGATCAGCACCGAGTCGCCCGGCTGCAGGCTCAGTCCGCCGGCCCGCAGCAGGGCCTCTCCACCCGGCAGGTCCAGCGCCAGCTCGTCCAGCCGAAGCGACCCGTCGGTCGTCGTTTCGTCCGTGCGGGTGTCCGGCTGTTGCAGATGCCGGAAGCTGGCCTCGAAGCTGGTGATGCGGTCGGTGGTGGCGCGCCAGGCGGCCAGACGGTCGTAGTTGTCCACGAACCAGGACAGCGAGTCCTGCACCCGGCCGAAGGCCGAGGCGATCTGCATCAGCTCGCCCAGCTGGATGGCACCGCTGAAAAAGCGGGGCGCGGCCACGATGAACGGAAACACCACCGCCGCCTGTCCGAAGCCCACCGTGAACCAGGTCAGGCGTTTCTGGGCCCGGATCAGCTGCAGGTAGTTGCCCAGCACCTCGCCGAAGCGTGTGCCCAGGTGCTGGCGCTCCACCGGCTCGCCGCGATCCAGGGCAATCGACTCGCTGTATTCGCGCACGCGGATCAGGTGGTGCCGGTAGTCGGCCTCAAAGCGCTGCTGGCGGAAGTTCAGGCCGATCAGCGGGCGCCCGATGTAGTGGGTGATGATGCTGCCCGCGACGCAGTACACCACCGCCATCCAGACCATGAAGCCCGGAATCACGTAGTCGCTGCCGTTGAAGCTGAAAGCGAAACTGCCCGAGAGCGTCCACAGGATGCCGACAAAACTCACCAGCGTCACCACCGCGTTGAGCAGGCCCATCGACAGGCTGACGGTGTAGCCGGTGAACAGGTTCATGTCCTCGGCCAGTCGCTGGTCGGGGTTGTCCGGTGGGGCGTCCGAACCCTTGGCAAAGCGGGTCAGCTCCAGCTGGTAGAAAGCCTTGTCGGCCAGCCAGCGGTCCATGTACCGGCCCGTCATCCAGGCCCGCCAGCGCATCTCCAGCAGCTGCGTCAGGTACAGACGGTAGACCGCGATCACGATGAAGCCGAAGGCCAGCCAGGTGAAACGCCCCAGCTCGCGCCAGAACACCGGCGCATCGCGGTCCTGAAGCGCATCGTAGAACACCCGGTTCCACTCGTTGATCAGCACCAGCATGTAGACCGCGGCCAGGTTCAGCAGCACGATGGCCGCCAGCAGGGCGCGGGCTTTCCACTTTTCCTCGGACGTGAAATAGGGCAGGGACAAGCGGCCGACCAGGCCGGCGAACTGCCGGAAGCTGCGGAGTTTGTCGATCAGGCTCATGGTGTCAGCCGTTGGCGATGCCGCTGGCCACGTGACCGGCGGGCACATGCCGCGCCGCCGATTCGATGTGGCCGGTCTGGTCGTCGAAGAAGAAGTCGGGTTCGAACTCGCGCAGGAACTCGCCCTTGGGCAGGCCGCCCAGGAACATCGCCTCGTCCACCTCGATGTTCCAGTTCATCAGGGTGCGGATGGCCCGCTCGTGGGCCGGTGCGCTGCGTGCCGTCACCAGCGCGGTGCGCACCCGCATCTGGCGCGTGCCCTCGGCCTGCAGCCGGTGCAGGGCTTCCAGCAGCGGTTTGAAGGGCCCCTCGCTCAAGGGCTGCGACGCCTTGCTGGCCTCGTGTTGCTGGAAAGCGCTCAGCCCCTCGCTCTGGAACACCCGCTCGGCCTCGTCGGAGAACAGCACCGCGTCGCCATCGAAGGCAATCCGCACCTCGTGCGGGTGCGCGTCGCTGGCGCGCACCGAGTGGGGGTAGACCTGTGCCGCCGGCACGCCAGCCGCCAGCGCCGAGCGGACATCGGCCAGGTGGGCCGACAGGAACAGGTTCGCCCGCAGCGGCCGCAGGTAGCGCCACGGTGGTTGCCCGCGCGTGAAGGCGCCGCGCTGGATCGGCAGGCCGTAGTGCTGGGCCGAGCGGAACACCCGCATGCCCGAGACCGGGTCGTTGCGCGAGAGGATCACCACCTCCACCCGCTGTGCATCGGCGTCATTGAAAGCCAGCAGCTTGTGCACCAGGGAAAACGCCACGCCCGGTGGCGCCGGCTGGTCCAGCCGGTCCAGTTGCAGCTTCATGTAGGCGTGGTCGTCACCGGTCTCGAACACCTCGTTCTCTTCCTCGAAGTCGAACAGCGCCCGCGAAGAAATCGCCACCACCAACTGACCATCCAGCGTCACCGGCATGTTTTGCCTCCAGAACAAGAAAATCAGGTCATGATTCCTGCACCCGAAAAGGCCGACTGTAAACAGGGACCTCCGCGCAGACTCAGCCCATCAAGGACGCGGTGGATCCGGCTTTGCCGGTCCACTTGCGTCGCCCCCTTGAGGGGGTGACGTGCCGCAGGCACGGCGCGGGGGTGGTCAAGTGACCAGCTGGTTGAGCTGGATGATCGGCATCAGCACCGCCAGCACGATCAGCATCACGATCAGCCCCATGCCCACAATCAGCAACGGCTCCAGGATGGTCGCCATGTGCATGGCCCGCCGCTGCACCTCGGCACTGAGCTGGCCGGCCGCGCGGCCCAGCATGCCGGGCAGCTGGCCGGTCTGCTCGCCCTGGCGCGCAAACATCGCCACCAGCGGCGGAAACCGTTTCTTGCTGGCCAGGGCCGAGGCCAGCGGAGCGCCTTCGCGCACCAGCACCAGGGCATCGAGCGCATCGGCCCGCATGGCCCGGTTCGACAAGGTGTCGGCCGCCGTCTGCAGGGCCTTGAGGATCGGCACCCCGGAACCGGTCAGCATCGCCAGCGTGGCGGCGAAGCGCGACGCGTTGTAGCCCCGCGCCAGCCGGCCCACCAGCGGCAGGCGCAGCCAGGCCGCATCCATGCGTTCCCTGAGCGCCGGACGGCGGCGGGCCAGAAACACGCCCACACCGCTGGCCACCAGCAGGGCCAGCAACCACCAGCCCTGGTGGCGGATGAAATCGCTCAGCGTCATCATGACCACCGTCAGCAGCGGCAGGGCGCGCTTGCTGCCGGCAAACACACCCGCCACCTGGGGCACCACGTAGGAGACCAGGAACACGACGATCACCACCGCCACCAGTGTCACGATGGCCGGGTAGAGCGAGGCCGCGATCAGCTTGTTCTTCAGCGCTTCCCGCGCTTCCAGGTCATCGGCCAGGCGTTCCAGCACCGAGCCCAGCTGGCCGCTTTGTTCGCCGGCGGCGATCACGGCAGTGAAGCCTTCATCGAACTCACGCCGGTGCTGGGCCAGTGCGCGCGCAAACGGCGCCCCGGCGTTCACCTCCGAACGCAGCGAGGCCAGCAGGTTGCGCTGACGCTCGTCTTCGGCTTCTTCCGTCAGCGCCGACAGGGCGCGCTCCAGCGGCAGGCCGGCGGTCACCAGGCCGGCGAGCTGTCGCGTCCAGACGGCGAGTCCGGTCGTGCTGAAGACCCGTCCGCCCCAGAGCGTGATGTTCAGGCCGGTGCCGGTCTCTCCCGGCGCACCGGTCGCCAGTTCCACCGACAGCGGCACCAGCGCCCGGGCGCGCAACAGGCTGCGGGCCGAGCGGGCGGTGTCGGCATCGATCAGCCCTTTCTGTGTGGCGCCTTTGGCATCGAGCGCCTCAAACGTGTAGGCCGGCATGGATCAGTCCCGGGTGACGCTCACCACCTCGGCCAGCGAAGTCACGCCGGCATCGACCAGCCGCTGGCCATCCTCGCGCATGGAGCGCAGCCCGCCGGCCACCGCGGCCGCCGATATCTCGCTCTCGGCCGCCCGGGTATGCACCAGCGCCCGGACCCGTTCGTCCGCCACCATCAACTCGTAAATGCCGGTGCGCCCCTTGTAGCCGCTGTGGTTGCAGTGCTGGCAGCCCACCGGCTGCCACCGGCCCTGTTCGTCCTGGCGCCGGCAGTGCGGGCACAGGCGGCGCACCAGCCGCTGGGCCAGCACGCCCAGCAGGCTGGATGACAGCAGAAAGGGCTCAACCCCCATATCCATCAGGCGGGTGACCGCGCTCGGTGCGTCGTTGGTGTGCAGCGTGGCCAGCACCAGGTGACCGGTCAGCGAGGCCTGGATGGCGATCTGGGCCGTCTCGAAGTCGCGGATCTCGCCGATCATGATCACGTCGGGGTCCTGGCGCAGAATGGCGCGCAGGGCCTTGGCAAAGGTCAGCTCGATCTTGGCATTGACCTGAGTCTGGCCGATGCCCGGCAGCTCGTACTCGATCGGGTCTTCCACCGTCATGATGTTCAGCGTGCCCGCGTCCAGCCTTTGCAGCGCCGCGTACAGGGTGGTGGTCTTGCCCGACCCGGTCGGGCCGGTCACCAGGATGATGCCGTGCGGCTGCCCGATCAGGCGTTCGAAGCGCGCCAGCACCTCGCCCTCCATGCCCACCGCCTCCAGGTTCAGCTTGCTCTCGGTCTTGTCCAGCAGACGCAGCACGGCCCGTTCGCCATGGGCGCTGGGCAGGGTGGACACCCGCACGTCGACCGCGCGCGTGCCGATGCGCAGGCTGATGCGACCGTCCTGGGGCAGGCGCTTCTCGGAAATGTCCAGCTCGGCCATGATCTTCAGGCGCGAGATCAGGGCCGCGTGCAGCGCCCGGTTGGGCTGCACCACCTCGCGCAGCGTGCCGTCGACCCGGAAGCGCACACTCGAATGGCGTTCATAGGGTTCGATGTGGATGTCGCTGGCGCCGTCACGCGCGGCCTGCGTCAGCAGCGCATTGAGCATGCGGATGATGGGCGCGTCGTCCGCCGTCTCCAGCAGATCCTCGATGGCCGGCAAGTCCTGCATCATGCGGCTGAGGTCGGCATCGCTCTCGACCTCGCTGACCACGGCGGCCGCGCTGGATTCGCCCTCGGCGTAGGCGGCGCTGATGCGCTGGCTCAGGGGCTCGGCGGCTTCCCAGTGCAGCCGGCTGACCTCGTGCCGCCGCAGGATTTCCGACAGCGCCGACAGGCGCCGCAGATGGGCAGCACCGTTTTCTGCCGGTGAGCGGCAGCCGGTCAGGGTCAGCGTGCCCCCCTCGTCCTCCAGCAGCCAGAGATGCTCGCGGGCAAAGGCGTAGGGAAGCGGGTGTTTCACGCTGCGCCCCTCACTGCTGCAAGGACTCGGGAACGACCACGGGCGCCGGCACCGGGGTGGACACCGCCGGAGCGGCGCGGTCGGGCAGCTCCACCGGCGTGCCGCGCGGCGGAATGACCGGCGCGTCGTCGATGCGCAGGATGCGGTTCGGCGCGGGTTGTGCTTCTTTCTGGATGGCTCGCATCATCTCGTAGCGATCCAGCGAGAAGGAGTGGCTGTCTCGGTTGTCGCGCAGCACCACCGGACGCAGGAAGACCATCAGGTTGGTCTTCTTGCGGCTGCGCGTTTCGCTGCGGAACAGGTTGCCCAGCAGGGGAATGTCCCCCAGCCCAGGCACCTTGTCCTGGTTGCCCGAGTACTCGTCCTGCAGCAGGCCGCCCAGCACCACGATCTCGCCGTCGTTGACCAGCACCGTCGACTCGATGGTCCGCTTGTTGGTGATCAGACCCGCCGCCGAATTCACCGAAGCGGGCGCGACACTGCTGACCTCCTGGTAGATCGTCATCTTGATGGTGCCGTTCTCGCTGATCTGCGGTTTGACCCTGAGGGTCAGGCCCACGTCCTTGCGCTCGATCGTCTGGAACGGGTTGACCGAGCCGTCACCGCCGCCCGTGTTGGTGAAGCGGCCGGTGACAAAAGGCACGTTCTGCCCGATCACGATCTTGGCCTCCTCGTTGTCCAGCGTCAGCAGGTTGGGCGTCGACAGGATGTTGCCCTCGCCGTTCTCCTGCAGGAAGCGCGCCAGGAAGCCGAGGAAGTAGACCCCATTGGCCCGACCGAGGGCCCCCACGTTCAGGCCCGGTCCGGGCGCCACCTGGCCTTGCCCGGCCGCCAGATTGAGGAGGTTGTTGCCGCCGGCGCCGAAGTTGGTGCCCAGCAGTCCGATCACACTGTCACCGGCCCGGCCGATCGGGCCCTGCCACTGGATGCCGAACTCGGCCGCCTTGTCGGCATTGACCTCGGCGATCAGGCTCTCCACATAGACCTGGGCGCGGCGCGCGTCGAGCTGGTCGATGACGGCACGCAACTGCCGGTAGACCGGCTCCGGCGCCGTGATGATGAGCGAGTTGGTGGCCGGGTCGGCCTGGATCTGGCCCCCGGTGGATGGCGCGGCGCTGGCGGCGACCGGTGTGGTCGCCGGCGAGCCGGCCGCGGCCGCGCCCGTGGCTGTCGTGGAGGTGCGCATGGCCGGTGCCGGTGCCGCACCACCACCGCCACCGCCGCCCGAAGCGCCCGACTCGGCCGCCAGGGCCGCGCGCAAGGTCGTCGCCAGGGCCACCGCATTGGCGTTGCGCAGGTAGACGACGTGGATGTTCCCGCTTTGCCGGTCCGAGGTCGGGCGGTCCAGCTGGGCCGCCAGGGATCGGGCCAGGGCTTGCCGTGCGGGGTTCGCCGAGCGGATCACCAGGCTGTTGCTGCGTGGCTCGGCCAGCACCGTGGTGCGGAAAGAGGCATCGCCACCCGGTGCGCCGGGCGCTCCGGCGGTCCCGCTGCCCTCCATCAGCTTGTTCACCAGGGCCGCGAGATCGGCCGCCACGCCGTGCTGCACCGGAATCACCTCGACATCGGTGGCGCCCGAGATGTCCAGGGCCGAAATGATGCGCCCGATGCGCTGCAGGTTGTCGGCGTAGTCGGTGATCACCAGCGAGTTGTCGCCGGGGCTGACGTTGATGGTGTTGTTGGGTCCGATCAGGGGGCGCAGCACCGGCACCAGGTTGTTGGCCGACGCATGGTTGAGCCGGAAGATCTGGGTGACGATCTGGTTCGAGGTCTGCAGCCGGTCCACCGAGCCGGCGTTGACGACCTGGCCCTGCAGTTTGGCGTCGGCCTCGGGCACGATTTTGTACAGGCCCCCGGTGTCCACCAGCGAGAAACCCTGAAGCCGCAGCACCGCCGCGAACTGGTTGAGCGCCGCCGTGGGCGAGACCGGGCGCTCGGTGGCCAGGTTGATGGTGCCCCGCACGCGCGGGTCCACGACCACGTTGCGGCCGGTGATGGTGGCCATGGTGCGGGCCACCGCTTCGATCTCTGCACCCACAAAGTTCAGCACGACCGGTTCGCTGGAGGCCCTGCCGGACTGTCCGTGCACCGCGGGCGTGAGCGCCAGCAGGGCACTGGCGCCCAGTGCCAACAGGTGACGCTGCCACCGGATGCCCTCGGGGTGGGAGGCCGGGTCGGCGGCGGGTGTTTTCAGGTCGTTCGGGTTCATGGCTTGATCCTATCGCGGTCCGGGAGGCCCATGGCATGGGTGGATGGCATGGGGTCACCCCAGACGAAGCAGCGAGCGGGCGCCATCCCGCCGGCCGATGATGTTGAGCAGGTTGGCCAGGGCCATCTCGCGGCCTGCGGCGGGCTCGGCCACGCCTTCAAAGCGCAGCCGGGACCCGACCCATTGTCCCTGGCCTTGCAAGTGCAGGGCGCCGGTGTGGGTGGACAGCAACAGCGTGCCGGTGTGACCGTCGCTGGCCGCCTGCAGTTCCAGGCGGTAGCTGCCCAGGGGACGCAGGGTGGACAGCCGGGACGACAGGTCAAAGGCGTCGACGCCCAGGCGTCCCTGCAGGCCCAGGCGGCCCCGGGTCCAGCTGGCGGTGAAGCCGTCGGTCTGCAATTGCAGCCGGCCTTCCAGTCGCAAGGTGTTCCAGGGCGTGCCCAGTCCCGACAGCAGTTCGGCCGGCCAGTGGCTGCGCGAGGCCGCCAGGTGCAGGCCCGCGCCCGACAGGCCGCCGCGCAGGCTCAGCAAGACCGGTTCGGTGGTGCAGCAGGGGGCCTCCAGGGCCAGCCGCAGGGCCGGTGCCCCGCCGTCCCAGGCCGGGCGCAGGCGCCAGCGAATGCCCCCGGGCAATGCAGCGCTGCTCTGGCTGCCGGCACCGCCGGTCAGCAACAGGTCGGCCTGGCCCCGCCACACGCTGCCGCGCGCGTTGGGCAATTGCAGGCGCCCGTCGGTCATGCCGGTGACTGCCTGGGCCAGCCAGCGCGCGGGCGCGAAAAGCGCCAGCGCCATGGCGAGCCCCAGCAACAGGGCCAGCCATCCGATGCGGCGCGACCAGACGGATTCCATGTCAGTGGCGCCCGGCGGCCCGGCGCCACAGGCGCGCGCCCCTTGGACGAAACGAAGGCAGTGAACCTGCGCTTGCC
>CALMYH010000095.1 GCA_937873395.1 uncultured Burkholderiales bacterium | reverse complement strand
TGTGCTTTGCGCCTTGCCGGCGGCGCCTTGGGGCGCCCTTTCGGCCACGCCCAATTCCCTCTCACCCTCTGAAAAGACCATGCTGGACGATCTGTTGCACCCCGCGCATCACGCCGGACCGGCACCGCGCGACGAAGACCCCGAGCCCCGAACGTTCACCGAGCGGGCCTACCGCGCCCTGCGCCACGACATCGTCTGTGGCAAGCTTCAACCCGGCCAGCGCCTGCGCGTCGAACACCTCAAGGATGACTACGACGTGGGCGCCGGCACCTTGCGCGAAGCCCTGGCCCTGCTGGTGTCCGACGCCCTGGTGACGGTCGAGAGCCAGCGTGGTTACCGCGTCAGCGCCATCTCGCTGGACGACCTGCGCGACCTGACCGACACCCGTGTCCGGCTAGAAACCGAGGCGCTGCGCCAGTCCATCCGACTGGGGGACGCGCGTTGGGAAGCCTCGGTTCGGGAGACGTTCGCCCGCCTGAGCGAAGCGGAGGCCGCCGGTCTGGCAAGGGATCCCGAGCTGTGGGAAACTGCCAACCGGCGTTTTCACGAGGCCTTGATTGCAGGGCATGCCTCGCCCTGGACCCGCCACCTGCTGGATATTCTCTATCGCCACGGCGAGCGTTACCGCCATGTGGCCATCCGGCTCGGTGCCACACCCGGCTTCGACCGCGACGTGCACGCCGAGCACGAGGCCATCTTCAATGCCGCGCTGGCCCGTCAGGAGGCCCGGGCGGCCTTGGCACTGGAAGCGCATATCCGCCTGACCTGCGACATGCTGATCCGCCATGCCTCCGAAAATCGGGGCCGGACGTCGGGAGCAATCTAGGTCGCGCCCTTGACCCGGAACACGGACACCAGACCCGAGAGGCGGTCGGCCTGCTCCCGCAGGCTCTCCGATGCAGCCGATGACTGCTCGACCAGAGCGGCGTTCTGCTGGGTCATCTGGTCCAGCTGGGTGACAGCGGTGTTGACCTGGCCGATCCCGTTGGACTGCTCCGCACTGGCGGCGCTGATCTCGCCGATCATGCGGGCCACGCGCTGGACCGAGGTCACGATTTCGTCCATGGTCGAGCCGGTGTTGGCCACCAGCTGGCTGCCGGCATGAACCCGGTCCACGCTGGCACCGATCAGGCCGCGTATCTGGCGCGCCGCTTCGGCCGAGCGTCCTGCCAGGCTGCGGACTTCGCCGGCCACCACCGCAAAACCGCGTCCCTGTTCGCCCGCCCGCGCTGCTTCGACAGCTGCATTCAGGGCCAGGATATTGGTCTGGAACGCGATGCCGTCGATCACACCGATGATGTCGGAAATCTGTCGCGACGATGCCTCGATGTCCTGCATGGTCGAGACCACCTGGGAAACCATGGCACCGCCCTGGGAGGCCACTCTGGCGGCATTGGCCGCCAGCACGTCGGCTTCGCGCGCCGTATCGGCGGATTGCTGCACGGTGCTGCTGAGTTGCTCCATCGAAGCAGCCGTTTCCTGCAGGTTGGACGCCGCCGCTTCGGTGCGGTGGGACAGGTCGGCGTTGCCGCTGGCCACTTCGGCACTGGCGGTGGCAATGCTGTCCGAAGCCACCCGCACCTGGGTCACCAGTTGCTGGAGGGATTGCTGCATCCGGTTCAGCGCTTCGACCATCTGACCGAGCTCATCCCGGCGCACCGCGGGCAGGCTGCCGGCCAGATCACCCTCGGCGATCCGCTGCAATGACAGACGCACCTCGTCCATCGGTCGGACAATGCTCCGCGTGGTCCAGATCGCCAGTCCGATCAGGCCGGCCAGCAGCAGCGCGGCGCCTGCCATCCCGGTGACCAGCATGGACCGGCTCTGTGACCGGGCATGCTCGTAAGCCTCGGCCGAACGCTGCTGCGCCAGCGGGATCAAGGCCTGTAGCGGCTTGACGATGTCCCGGATCACGCTGGCCCATTGCTCCTCCAGCGTCTGTGTGAGCAGGCCCTGGTCGTTGCCCGAATAACCCCGCTCCAGTTGCGACAGAACGGTCTCCAGCGTGGACCATCCTTGCTGCAGGCTGGCAAACTGCTGCCTGGCCTCTTCATCCGCGAACAGGTCACCGGCCCCGTTGCCGAGCGCCTGCCACAGCGTGGCCAGTTCACCCCGGGCTTCCCCCAGGTGGTTGCGCGAGCCCTGCACCGGCATCAGGTCCAGCAGCACACCGGCAGCACGGAAGCGAACCTCGGTGAGGAGCACTTCCATGCGTTGCATGCGAACCAGCGACTGGCTGTTCTGCTCGTACACCTCGGCCAGGGCACGTTCGTTGGTCCGGTTGGACAAGAAGAACAGGCCCGAGACCAGCCCTGTGGCGACCAGGGCCAGCAGGGACAAC
Organism: uncultured Burkholderiales bacterium; assembly: GCA_937873395.1. Classification (GTDB taxonomy): domain Bacteria; phylum Pseudomonadota; class Gammaproteobacteria; order Burkholderiales; family Burkholderiaceae_C; genus Hydrogenophaga. The sequence continues at coordinate 15,596 of CALMYH010000095.1, read as the reverse complement.
AAGGCCAGTCGCTGGCGGATCGACATCTGAATGTGCATGGGTCGCTACCTTCCGGGTGGGTGCTTTTCGGCGGTTGGAGCTGGCAGAGGGCCGGACCCGGCCCCCGCATCACTGGGTGGGCAGACCCTTGGCCGTCCACTCGGGCATACCGCCGCGGAACCAATGCACCTGGGTGTGGCCGGCCTTCACGGCCACGGCCGCCGCCTTGTAGCTGCGCCAGCAGGTCCCCGCGTTGCAGAAGAAGACCACGGGTGCCGCCTTGTTGGCGGGCAGCTTGGTCAGGTCGAACTGGTCCTGGCTGGCATCGAAATCGGCCGATTTGGCGCTTCGCTCGCGGTACACCAGACTGTGGGCGCCCTTGATGGTTTTCTCGGCGTATTCGGCGGCCACACGGGTGTCGTAGAAGGGAACACCGCCGTCCAGCAGTTTCTTGGCTTCTTCGGCCTGGATCACCTTGGCGCCCGCCAGGGTGGGCGGTGTCTCGGCTGCCCAGACCGGGGTGACGGCAATGAGGCTGAAGGCGAAGGCGGCGGTGCACTTCATCAGGCTGCGCTTGTTCATGGGGAGACTCCTGTCGGGTTGGAAAGGGAACACAACCCAGAGGGCTGCCTGTTCATTTTCGGCAGCCAACCCGCAGCACTTGAGACAAAGAGCAGGCCTTTTGTCCCCCAGATCGGGCCTTCAGCCGCTCAGCGCAGGAAACAGCTTGGTCAGACCGGCGGCCATCACCTCGACGGCGAGCGCTGCCAGGATCAGTCCCATCAGTCGTGTCATCACATTGATGCCGGTCTGCCCCAGGGCTCGCGAGATCGGTTTGGCCAGGGTGAAGCACACCGCCGTCGCCACGCCGATCACCACCCCATAACCGACCAGCGCTGCGTGCTGCAGAAAGGTTTCCGCCTGGTCGGCGTAGATCACCACCGTCGACATGGATGCGGGGCCGGTCAGCAGCGGGATCGTCAGAGGCACCACCGCGATCGAGGCGCGCGCCGACGCGTCGTCCACCTCGCCCTGCGTGGTCTTGGCCTCCGCCGGCTGGGCATTGAGCATGGCCAGTGCCGCCGTCATCAGCAGCAACCCACCGCCCACCTGGAAACTGGCCAGCGAAATGTTGAAGAACTCCAGCACCTGCAAGCCGATGATGGCGCAGGTGGCGATCACGGCAAAGGCGCTGAACGAGGCGATCAGTATGGTGCGTTTGCGCTGAGCCGAGCTGAAGCCCTGGGTGTAGTGGATGAAGAAGGGAACAATGGCCAGCGGATTGACGATGGCCAGGAGCGTGATCAGGGGTTTGAAGTCCATGGGGCGAGATTGTCGCGCAGCGGTGGAGCGTGGGGGCACCAGACCTGCCGCCGGGCCGCCCCAAGCAAGGTCAGCCCCCGAGGGCCAGAGGGCCGCGGCTCCGAGCCTGCCTGCGCAGGCTTGGACAGCCCGATGTGGCGCAGACTCTGGTTGTGCCCTGCTCAGCGACCCGCGCAGCGGCGGAGCGTGGGGGCACCACCCTCACCGTGGGGGCTCTTTCAACCTGAACATCCCGTAACCCTCCATGTGCAGCACCTTGTCCCCGTTCTGGTTGAACATTTCCCAGATGGTGCGGACCAGGCCCACGTCGGGCCGTTTGCTCATCGCCCGCTTCTCGGTGATGGTGTGCTGCAGCCTCAGCACATCGCCCGGGTACACCGGTTTGGTCCACTTCAGGCTTTCCAGCCCGGGCGATCCCAGGCTGGACGTCTCGTGCAGGAAGTTCGTCACCATCAGGCGCATGGCCATGGCGCAGGTGTGCCAGCCGCTGGCGCTCAGCGCCCCGAACACCGACGCCTGGCCGGCTTCGTCGCTCAAGTGGAAAGGCTGGGGGTCGAACTGGCTGGCGAAGGCAATGATTTCTTCCCGCGTCGGCGAAATCGACCCCAGGTCTCGTGTCTGGCCTACCTCCAGGTCTTCCCACCAGATCCTGATGTTCGGGCTTTGTTCGGGTGTGGTGGCGGTCATGGACTATCTTCCTCCTGAAACATCCAGCAGGCTCATGGTGGTGTAGCTGGCGCCATCCGACAGCAGCCAGACGATGGCCTGGGCTACCTCGTCGGCCGTGCCGCCGCGCTGCATAGGCACCTGGCCCTTGAGCTGGTTGACCCGGTCGGGCAGCCCGCCCGAGGCATGGATCTCGGTCTCGATCAGGCCTGGACGCACCGCGTTGACGCGGATGCCTTCGCTGGCCACCTCCTTGGCCAGGCCGATGGTGAAGGCATCCACCGCGCCTTTGGCCGCCGCATAGTCCACGTACTGTCCGGGTGAACCCAGCCGCGAGGCCGCACTGGATACGTTGACGATGGCCCCGCCACCGCCGCCATGCCGTGTGCTCATGCGCCGCACCGCCTCGCGCGCGCACAGGAAGCTGCCGAGCACGTTGATGTCGAGCATGCGGCGGATGCGCGCGGCGCTCATCTCGTCCACCCGCGCACTGACGTCCACCACGCCGGCGTTGTTCACCAGCCCGGTCAGCCGGCCCAGCTTGGCATCGATCTGCTGGAACAGGCGCAGCACCTGCGCCTCGTCCGAGATGTCGGCCTGCGCCGTGATGGCCTGGCCGCCACCGGCGCGTATGTCCCGAACCACGCCGTCGGCGGCCAGCGAGTTGCCGACGAAGTTCACCGCCACGGCCCAGCCCTGGCTGGCCGCCAGTCGCGCCGTGGCGGCGCCGATGCCCCGGCCACCGCCGGTCACCAGCAGCACCCCAGACTGTGGCTTGCCCATGTCCCGTCTCCTGCGAATAATCCGTCCAGCGGTTACAACCGCACGTGTGCACCTTACACGAGCACCGTGCCCGGTGGCGTCACCCACCGGACGGGACCAGCCTGCATATTCCACCCCTCAGACCCAAGGAGTCTTTCATGGGACAGTTTGTCAACCTCACCGCCAGCGACGGTTTCACCTTCCCGGCCTATGTTGCCCAGCCCACCGGCACGCCCAAGGGTGGCCTGGTCGTGCTGCAGGAGATCTTCGGCGTCAACAGCCACATCCGCTCGGTCGCCGACGGCTACGCGGCCGACGGCTACTTCGTGGTGGCGCCGACCACCTTTCACCGTGTCCAGGCCGGTGTCGAGCTGGGCTACACCGAGGCCGACATGAGCACCGGCTTCGGCCTGAAGACCGCCGTCGAAGGCCTGCCGGCGCCGGGTGTCATGAACGACATCCAGGCCGCCATCGACCACGCGGCCCAGGCCGGCAAGGTCGGCATCCTGGGGTACTGCTGGGGCGGCCTGCTGACCTGGCGCTCGGCCTGTCAGCTCCAGGGCCTGTCGGCCGCCGTGCCGTTCTACGGCGGTGGCATGACCGCCGGTGACGACGCCACCCGCAAGCCCCAGGTGCCGGTGCTGGCCCATTTCGGCGACCAGGACCACTGGATCCCGCTCGACACCGTCGAGGCCTTCCGCCAGGCCCAGCCGGGCGTCGAGGTGCAGGTCTACGCCGCCAACCACGGCTTCAACTGCGACCAGCGTGGCTCCTACGATGCCGCCGCCGCCCAGCTGGCGCGCGAGCGCACCCTGGCCTTCCTGTCCCGCCACGTCGGCTGAGGCGGTGTCTCCGGGTCTCCATCGCCGGCCTGCCATCCGAGGTGGGCCGGGCATGGGGATGGGACAATGTCGTCCGGCTGTTCGGCCTGTCAGACCCCGGGAATCGACCTTGATCCAGCTGCATTACTACCCCAGCACCGCCAGCATGGTGCCCCACATCCTGCTCGAAGAGCTGGGGGTGCCCTACGAGCGTGTGCTCGTCGACCGCACGCAGGACGTGCAAAAGACCACCGCCTACCTCAAGCTCAACCCGAATGGCCTGATTCCGGTGCTCACTGACGGTGATCTGGTGCTCTATGAGACGGCGGCCATCTGCCTCCACCTGTGTGACACCCATCCCCAGGCCGGGCTGGCGCCGGCGGTGGGCAGCGCCGCGCGGGCGCACTTCTACAAGTGGCTCATGTGGCTGACCAACACCTTGCAGAGCACCCTGCTCATCTATTTCTACCCCGACCGCTGGGTCAAGGCCGGCAATGCTGACGGCGCGGCACAGGTCCGCCAGCAGGCCCAACTGAAGGTGCGCAACCTGCTGCGTCAGCTCGATACCGAACTGGCCCGCCATGGCGGTCCCTGGTTCATGCCCGAAGGCTACTCGGCGCTCGACCCTTACATCTTCACCCTGTGCCGCTGGACGCGCGGCTTCGACAGCGGCGCCGCGCGTGACAAGGCTCACCTGGGGCCATTCCTGCAGCGCATGCTGCAGCGCCCGGCCGTGCAGCGCGTGCTGGCCAACGAAGGCCTGTCCCCACCGTTTGTCTGACCTGGCAGCCCGGGCCGCTCAGCGCCCCGACCGGGCCAGGTAGCGCTTGCGCCAGAAAAAGACGCTCAGCCCGACGGCAATCAGCGCCATCGATCCCATGGCCCACCAGAAGCCGGCTTTCTCGTGCAGAAACGGGATGAACTCGAAGTTCATGCCGAAGATGCCGGCAATCAGGTTCAGCGGCAGGAAAATGGCCGTCAGGGCCGTGAGCGTGCGCATGATGTCGTTGGTGCGGTTGCTCTGGGCCGAAAAGTGCATCTGCACCGCGGTTTCCGCGTTCTGCTCCAGCCGCCGCACGTGGTGCACCACCCGCTCGATGTGTTCCAGCACGTCGCGGCTGCGCACCTTGAGCAGTTCAAGCCCGCGGTGACCACCGAAATGGTCATCGTGCCCCTCGATCACCTCCCAGCCCGCAAGCGCCTCGATCCAGTCCTGGATCGCCGCACGCTGGTCCTCACAGATCTCGTCGAGTTGGTGCAGCGCGATGCGTGCGTCCAGCAGCGAGTTCCAGTTGGAAAAGCGCGCGCGCGGGTTCAGCAGCTGGGTCTGCCAGTGATCGAGCTGCCGGGTCAGCTCGCGGCGCAGGTCCAGGTAGCCGTCCACCATGTGGTTGACGATGCGCAGCATCAGGTCGGCTGCGCCCAGCGGCAACTGCACGCCCGCCGCCCGCGAGGCGGCCGAGGCGCTGGCCAGCAGTCGGGCCGCGTACTGTTCCAGCACGGTGCAGCCGGCCGGGTGAACTGTCAGCAGCACCCGGTCGAACACCGCAAACCCCACCGGGCTGGTGTCGATGCGCCTCAGCACCGGCGGGCCACCCCGCCGGTTCGGCTGGGTCAGTGCCGTCCCCGGCTGGGCCAGGTCGGTGTCGCTGTGGCCGGCCGCCAGGCGCCGGAACACCAGGATGTCGTACTGCGAGGTGTAGTCGAAGTGCGATGGCAGCTGGTGGTTCAGCAGGTCCGACAGGTGGAGGTCCACCAGGGTGACGCCGCACAGCGTCTGCAGCATCTGCTGGATGGCCGCCTGCTCCAGCTCGAACTCTTGCCGGTTGCAGGCCACCCACACATAACCGCTGTCCGGTCGGCGCTCCGGCAGCCGATCCGACTCGCTGACCGTGCCGGCCCGGAGGCTGAAGACGCGCATCGCCCGTCCGGTTCGGGGTCAGACGCCGCGCAGGAGCCGGGCGGCGTCGCGGGCGAAATAGGTCAGCACACCGTCGGCGCCTGCGCGCTTGAAGGCCAGCAGGCTCTCCATCATGACCGCGTCGTGGTCCAGCCAGCCGTTCTGTGCGGCGGCCTTGAGCATCGCGAATTCGCCACTGACCTGGTAGGCAAAGGTGGGCACCCGGAACTCGTCCTTGACCCGCCGCACGATGTCGAGGTACGGCATGCCGGGCTTGACCATGACCATGTCGGCGCCTTCGGCGATGTCCAGGGCCACCTCGCGCAGCGCCTCGTCGCTGTTGCCCGGGTCCATCTGGTACACCTTCTTGTCGGCCTTACCCAGGTTGGCGGCCGAGCCCACCGCGTCGCGGAACGGACCGTAGAACGCGCTGGCGTACTTGGCGCTGTAGGCCATGATGCGGGTGTGCACCCGGCCGGTGGTCTCCAACGCGCTGCGGATGGCGCCGATGCGGCCATCCATCATGTCGCTGGGCGCGACGATGTCCACGCCCGCTTCCGCCTGGGCCAGCGCCTGCTTGACCAGGATGTCGACGGTGGCGTCGTTGATGATGTAGTGGTGCTCGTCCAGCACCCCGTCCTGGCCGTGGCTGGTGTAGGGATCCAGCGCTACGTCGGTCATCACGCCCAGCTGAGGAAACTCGCGTTTGAGCGCCCGAACCGCCCGCGGCACCAGGCCTTCAGGGTTGAGAGCCTCCCGTCCATCGGGTGTCTTCAGCGCCTGGTCGATCACGGGGAACAGGGCCATCACGGGCACGCCCAGCTTCACACAGTCCTCCGCCACCGGCAGCAGGCGGTCCAGACTCAGACGCTCCACGCCTGGCATGGAGGCCACCGCCTCGCTTCTGCCTCGGCCGTCGAGCACGAAGACCGGATAGATCAGGTCGGTCGGGTGCAAGCTGTGCTCGCGAACCAGATCGCGCGAAAACGAATCCCGGCGCAGGCGACGGGGTCGGGACAGGGGATAGGGTGCAGGAGAGAACATGCCTTATTGTGGCAAATTGGTGCGTGGGTGTGGCGCCGGACCGTCCGCCGCCGCCGGCGATTTCGGATGTAGCAGACAGTAACAAGTGCCGCGATAATGAAAAAACTTCCTTTCCCGTGCCGAAGTCCACATTAAGAAGAAATTACTGCATGCCTCCTCGGCCCGGCCGGACGCTGGCTGGTGATATGTTCGATACCACGCTGCCCGAGGAACCTGCGGGATTGCCGATCGTCCGACAGGGTGCTGCCGGTCTGGCATTTGCGTGACTCCTTTTCATCGCTCACCATGCAAGCCCACAAGAAGTCTTCCGCCGTCTCTGCACCCGCCTCCGCGCGCCCGGGTTCCGATGCCGATGCCTGGTCGCTGGACGAACACTGGGTCGACCTGGTGGGCAACCTCGCCGACCAGCTCACCGAAGGTGTCAGCGCCCTGCACAACGTCGCAGACCAGTTGCTGGCCAAGGGCCGCATCAGCAAGGTCGAGCACCGCGCCTTGAGTGTGCCGGCCGACCGGGTCAAGCAGGCCGGTGTGAATGCGCAACAGATCCTCCGTTTCTACGGGGGTCGCATCCGTCAGTCGCACGAGAAGGTCAACATGGGCGAACTGGTCGAAGGGGTCTTGCAGGAGCGCAAGGCGGAGTTGGGCATCCTGGGCATTGCCCTGCGGCGCAAGCTCAAGCCGGTCGAAGTCCTCATCGACCCGACGGTGGCGCACACCTTCGTCAATGCGGTGCTCGATTGGGGGCTGCCCTTTGGCAGCCGGATCGACCTGCGCATGGATCTGAACAACTGGCCTGAGCACGCGCGTCTGCAGATGCGTGTGTCCAACGACGGGGTTCCCCCCTCAAGTCATGTGAACCCGGACGGCCTGAGCTGGATGCTGATCCGCCAGATCGCGCTGGTCGGAGGAGGTATCGACGTCGAGCGCAGCCTCACGGAGGACGGGGTTTCCTTCACTGCCCTGTTCACCCGGACTGTTCAGGCCGTGGACGGCATCTCGGCCGTCGATCTTTCGGACGAGCACTCGTCGATGTTCAAGTCGCTCTCGGGCACTTATGTACTGACCATCTCGCCCAGTCTCCAGATCCGGGCCGACGTCCGCGACGCGCTGCGCGAGATAGGGATCGTGTCCGACAGTGTGGTGGACTTCGAGCAGGCCCGGGATGCGATCCGTGCACGCATGCCCAATCTGATCGTGGTCGACTCCGAGATCAAGGACGCGGCGTTCGATGCGTTCCGGCGCGAGTTGCTGCGCGAGGTGTTCGAATTCCCCTTCGTCGAAATCTCTCCGGACGACAGTTCCTTCGACATGTCGGGCTTCGGCGAGTTTTCGATGGCCAAGGTCGGACGCGGGAACATCCGGGAGGCGCTGGGCACTGCGGTCATGTTCGAACTGGCCAAGATGATGTGATGCGCCCGGGTGGTCGAGCCCGAGCCTTATCACATCAGTCTAAAGACTTCACTTGACCACCTGTCAGAAATAGCAGGGTCCTGCGTTGGGTGATTCGTAAATTTCGTGTAACATTTGCGGCGAGCGACCCGAAAGGCAAGCTCCCCGCTTTTCCTCCCTGAGCGGGTGCCTTAGTGTGTGACAGCAAAAAGGCTTCCAACCCGACCCCTGCGGTCGGGTTTTTTTTGCCCGCGCCGGTCCGGCAGTGGCCAGGGGGAGGGCTACACTGCGGCCATGCTCTGGGTCAAAGCCTTTCATATCGTCTTCATCGCCAGCTGGTTCGCCGGCCTCTTCTACCTGCCGCGGATTTTTGTCAACCTGGCCATGGTGCCGCCGGAAAGTGTGGCGGAACGTGAGCGCCTGCTTCTGATGGCGCGCAAGCTGATGCGTTTCACCCACCTGTTGGCCGTACCTGCCTTGGTGCTCGGTTTGTGGCTGTGGCTGGGCTATGGCATCGGCCTGGGGTCGGGCAACGGCTGGATGCATGCCAAGTTGCTCGTCGTTGTGCTCATCCTGGCATACCACCACATCTGTGCGCGCCTGTTGGGTCGTTTCGAGCGCAACGAGAATCGCCGGGGGCATGTCTGGTACCGTTGGTTCAACGAGGCGCCGGTGGTCATGATGGTGATCGCCGTGCTGCTGGTGGTGCTCAAGCCATTCTGATCGGGCCGCCCCAGCAGAGGCGTGCCCGCCACCCGGGATGACGCGGTCATGAAGCACACGTCCTCGGCCTGGACGCTGGCGCTGCTGTTTGCGGCGCTGGTGCTCTATGCCAGTCTCTACCCCTTTGCCGGCTGGCGTCTGCAGGCCGGCCTTTCGTGGCACTGGCTGCTGGCCCCTTGGCCGCGGTACTGGACCGCTTTCGACGTCTGGGCCAATTTCCTGGGTTATGTGCCCTTGGGATTCCTGCTGGCCGTCGCCATGGTTCGCACGGGCTGGGGACCTTGGTCGTGGCCCATGGCGGTTCTGCTTCCTGCGGTTTTCTCCCTGAGCATCGAGACCCTCCAGACCCTGTTGCCCACACGTGTGCCGTCCAATCTGGATCTGGTGCTCAACAGCGCCGGCGGCCTTGTCGGGGCCACCCTGGCCTGGGCACTGGAGCGAATGGGCTTCGTTCGTCGCTGGGCGCGTTGGCGTGCCGACTGGTTCGAAGCCGACGCCCATGGTGGGCTGGTGCTGCTGGCACTGTGGTTTCCGGCCCTGCTTTACCCGGCGCCCATTCCCTTCGGCCTGGGCCAGGTCTGGGAACGTTTGGAGGCTGTTCTGCAGACCTGGTTCGAGGGCACGCCTTTTGTGCAATGGGTGCCGGCAGCATCGGCGCCCCTGATTCCGCTGAGCCCCCTGGCCGAGTCGCTGGGCGTGATGCTGTGCCTGCTGGCGCCCCTCATGCTGGGCTATTCCCAGATCCGGACGGTCAGCAGACGTCTTTGGCTGGTGCCTCTGCTTCTGTTGCTCGCCAGCCTGGTCGAAGGTTTTTCCTATGCCCTGACCTATGGGCCGCAGCAGGCCTGGACATGGATCAACCCGGCGGTATTGCTGGGGTCAGGGTTGGCGCTGCTGGTCGGGCTGGCCTTGCTGGCCCTGCCGCGCCGCCTCTGTCTGGTGCTGATGCTGATGAGCTTGGCGGTTTCCCTGACACTGCTCAACCGCGTGCCCGAGACACCGTATTTCGCCCAGTCGCTGGAAATCTGGGAGCAGGGGCGGTTCATCCGGTTTCACGGGCTTTCCCAGTGGCTCGGTTGGTTGTGGCCCTGGGCAGCCCTGCTGTTCGGCTTGTTGACCCTGGGGCGATCGCGGCATTGAGCCTGCCGTGCTCGGCAGGCGCAGGGCCTAGAATCTCCCCATGAGCGATCGTCCTTCCTATTACGAACGTCACATCTTCTTCTGCCTGAACGAGCGTGCCGGTGGCGAAGCCTGCTGTGCACGCCTGCAGGCTCAGCAGGCCTTCGATCGCTGCAAGGCCCAGGCCAAGGCGCTGAACCTGCTGGGGCCGGGCAAGGTCCGGGTGAACAAGGCCGGCTGTCTCGATCGTTGCGCGGGCGGGCCGATCGCGGTGGTTTACCCAGAAGCGGTCTGGTACAGCTATGTCGACGAAAGCGACATCGACGAGATCGTTCAGTCGCACCTGCGTGATGGTCGGGTGGTCGAGCGCCTGCTCACCCCGCCCGAGGTCGGACGCTGATTCAGGCTATCCGGGCGCCCGGGCGCCGCTGCCTTCATGAATGCCCAGACCGAATACTTGTTGCTGAACGGGCCTGCCGGTCCGATTGAGCTCGCCCTGGACCGACCCGCGGGGGATTCCCGCGGGCACGCTGTCATTGCCCATCCGCATCCGCTTTTTGGGGGCACCCTGAGCAACAAGGTGGTCCAGACCTTGGGGCGTGCCGCGGTGCAAGGCGGCTGGACTGCTGTCCGCTTCAATTTCCGGGGCGTGGGGCGCAGCGCAGGCCAATACGATGAAGGGCGAGGCGAACTCGACGATCTGCTTTCGGTGATCGAGGGTGTGGCCGACGACGGCCCCTTGTGTCTGGCGGGTTTCTCTTTTGGGGCCTTCGTGACCTCCCATGCGGTCGCCCGTTTGCACGCAGTGCGTCCGATCGATCGGGTGCTCCTGGTGGGAACGGCCGCCAGCCGCTTTCAGGTTGAAGCCGTTCCGGCGGAACTCCATCCGCAAACCCTGGTCATCCATGGCGAGTCGGATGACACCGTTCCCCTGTCGTCCGTGATGGACTGGGCCCGTCCCCAGGCACTGCCTGTGCTGGTGGTTCCCGGGGGTGGTCACTTTTTCCATGGGCAGCTGCCCTTGCTCAAGGATCTGGCCCTGCGCCATCTGGCGCCTTGAGCGCCTCTCGTTCCCGTTCTGTCTTTCTGCCCAACGAGGTACCGTCTTGCTGCGTCGCGCTCTGTTTCTCCGGCTGTTCTGGCTGGCCTTTCCCATGGTTTTCCTCGGCCCCCTGTCCGCCTGGGCGCAAACGCCCCAGCCGCCCGAGATGGCTGCCCGGGCCTGGTTGCTGATGGATGTGACCTCCGGCCAGGTTCTGGCCGCCAAGGATTCCGATCAGCCGGTGGAGCCGGCTTCGCTCACCAAGCTCATGACCGCCTACCTGGTGTTTGACGCGTTGCGTGCCAAGCGCCTCACCCTGGAGCAGACCCTGCCGGTCAGTGAGCGGGCCTGGAAAATGCCCGGGTCGCGCATGTTCATCGATCCCCGCATGCAGGTGCCGGTCGAAGACCTGATCAAGGGCATGATCGTCCAGTCGGGCAATGACGCCACCGTGGCGCTGGCGGAGGGTGTGGGCGGAAGCGTCGAGCGCTTCGTGGAAATGATGAACAACCAGGCCAGGGCGCTGGGCATGACAGCCAGTCGATTCCGCAATCCCGAAGGCCTGACCGAACCCGGTCACATCACCACGGCCCAGGATCTGGCGATTCTGGCCACCCGCCTGCTGCGGGATTTCCCCGAGTATGTGCCCTACTATGCCATCCAGCGTTACCGATACCCGGGAACGCCGCAAGCCAACGACAGCAACCGCAACCTACTGCTGTTTCGTGATCCCACCGTGGATGGCCTGAAGACGGGCTACACCAGGGCCGCCGGCTACTGCATGGTGACCACCGCGCGCCGTGAGGCATCTGGCGTGGGACAGCGCCGGCTGCTCAGCGTGGTGCTGGGTGCTGCGAGCGAAAACGCCCGCGCTGTCGAAAGCCAGAAACTGCTGAACTGGGGGTTCACCGCCTTTGAAACGGTCCGTCTGGCCGGCCCGGGCGAGGCCCTGGTGCGTCCCAAGGTCTGGAAGGGCAAGTCCGCCGATGTGGGCCTGGGTTTGCCCCTGGGCGTGGTGGTCACTGTGCCCGCCGGCGAGGGCTCCCGCCTGCAGACCGAGGTGGTGCGCACCGAGCCCCTGGTGGCCCCCCTGCAGCGCGGCCAGCCTCTCGGCACGCTGCGCGTGAGGCTGGCGAACGGCAGCCCGGTGGTCGAAATGCCCCTGACGGTGCTGGAAACCGTCGAGGAGAGCGGCGTCTTTGGTCGCGCCTGGGATGCGATCCGGTTGTGGATCCGGTAGAGCATGGCCCCCACGCTCCACCGCTGAAGCGGGTCGCTGCCCCCCAAGGGGACGGACCTGGCTCGGGGTGGCCCTTCGCGGCGGTCGTCCATGGCCCCCACGCTCCACCGCTGAGGCGGGCGGCTTGGCGTTTTTCAGTGCCCGTGCTACAGTAGAGGGCTTTTCGGAAATTTCCGAGGGGTTTTCTTTTCTCGTTTCAAACGTTTAGGGACGTTTATCAATGCCAACCATCAACCAGCTCGTGCGCCACGGCCGGGAGGTCGAAAAGACCAAATCCAAGAGCCCGGCCATGGAAAACTGCCCGCAGCGTCGCGGTGTGTGCACCCGTGTGTACACCACGACCCCCAAGAAGCCCAACTCCGCTCTGCGCAAGGTCGCCAAGGTGCGCCTGACGAACGGTTTTGAGGTGATCTCCTACATCGGTGGTGAAGGCCACAACCTCCAGGAGCACAGCGTCGTGCTGGTTCGTGGCGGTCGTGTCAAGGATCTGCCTGGTGTGCGTTACCACATCGTCCGCGGCTCGCTGGACCTGCAAGGCGTGAAAGACCGCAAGCAGGCGCGTTCCAAGTACGGTGCCAAGCGCCCCAAGAAGGCCTGATCGGGTTTTCTTTTTTGGTGCCGCCCGGTTTTGACGAGCCGGATCGGCGTAGTGACCCTGGACAGGGGTCGAGTAAGTGCAGGTTCCAGATGAATCTGCGGGGTGTCCGGAGAACAGGACGTTCCGGTCATCAACTGAAGCAAGAGGTGAAACATGCCACGTCGTCGCGAAGTCCCTAAACGTGAAATCCTGCCGGATCCCAAGTTCGGCAATGTCGAGCTTTCCAAGTTCATGAACGTGATCATGGAAGGCGGCAAGAAGGCCGTCGCCGAGCGCATCATCTATGGTGCCCTGGAGACCATGGAGAAGAAGACCGGGAAAGACCCCCTGGAGCTCTTCACCACCGCCATCAACAACGTCAAGCCCATGGTCGAGGTCAAGTCCCGCCGTGTGGGCGGTGCCAACTACCAGGTGCCGGTCGAAGTGCGCCCTGTCCGTCGTCTGGCGCTGTCCATGCGCTGGATCAAGGAAGCGGCCCGCAAGCGCAGCGAAAAATCCATGGCCCTGCGCCTGGCCAACGAGTTGCTCGAAGCCAACGAAGGCCGTGGCGGCGCGATGAAGCGCCGTGACGAGGTGCACCGCATGGCCGAAGCCAACAAGGCCTTCAGCCACTTCCGCTTCTGATGTCGGCGGGGGCAGCCAGCACCCGCAACCACACCTGAAGCCAGCCCGCCGGCCCCATGAGGGCAGCGGGCTTTGACGCATCAAACCCGGAGAATTTTCATGGCACGTACCACGCCACTTGAGCGCTACCGCAACATCGGTATCTCGGCCCACATCGACGCCGGCAAGACCACCACCACCGAGCGCATCCTGTTCTACACCGGTGTGAACCACAAGATCGGTGAAGTGCACGACGGCGCCGCCACCATGGACTGGATGGAGCAGGAGCAGGAGCGCGGCATCACGATCACGTCCGCCGCCACCACCTGCTTCTGGAAGGGCATGGAGCTCAACTACCCCGAGCACCGCTTCAACATCATCGACACCCCCGGCCACGTCGACTTCACCATCGAGGTGGAGCGTTCCATGCGCGTGCTCGACGGCGCCTGCATGGTGTACTGCGCCGTGGGTGGCGTGCAGCCCCAGTCGGAAACCGTCTGGCGCCAGGCCAACAAGTACAAGGTGCCGCGTCTGGCCTTTGTCAACAAGATGGACCGCACCGGCGCCAACTTCTTCAAGGTCCACGACCAGATGAAGCTGCGCCTGAAGGCCAACCCCGTGCCCATCGTGATCCCGATCGGCGCCGAAGACAACTTCCAGGGTGTGGTCGACCTCATCAAGATGAAGGCCATCATCTGGGACGAAGCCTCCCAGGGCATGAAATTCGACTACCGCGAGATTCCGGCCGAGCTGGTCGAGTCCGCCAAGGAGTGGCGCGAGAAGATGGTCGAGGCCGCCGCCGAGGCGTCCGAAGAGCTGATGAACAAGTACCTCGAAGAGGGTGACCTCTCCGAGGAAGAGATCAAGCTGGGCATCCGCACGCGCACCATTGCCACCGAAATCCAGCCCATGCTGTGCGGCACCGCCTTCAAGAACAAGGGTGTGCAGCGCATGCTCGACGCGGTGATCGACTTCCTGCCCTCGCCGGTGGACATCCCTCCGGTGGCCGGCACCAACGAAAAGGAAGAAGAAACCACCCGCAAGGCCGATGATGGCGAGAAGCTCTCGGCCCTGGCCTTCAAGCTCATGACCGACCCCTATGTCGGTCAGCTGACTTTCGTGCGCGTCTACTCGGGCGTGCTCAAGAAGGGTGACAGCGTCTTCAACCCCGTCAAGGGCAAGAAGGAGCGCATCGGCCGTATCGTCCAGATGCACGCCAACAACCGCCAGGAAGTCGAAGAAATCCGCGCTGGCGACATCGCCGCCTGTGTGGGCCTCAAGGAAGTGACCACCGGCGAAACCCTGTGTGATCCGGATGCCGTCATCACCCTGGAGCGCATGGTCTTCCCCGAGCCCGTGATTGCCCAGGCCGTCGAGCCCAAGACCAAGGCCGACCAGGAAAAGATGGGCATCGCCCTGCAGCGCCTGGCCTCCGAAGACCCGTCCTTCCGCGTCCGTACCGACGAAGAATCCGGCCAGACCATCATCGCCGGCATGGGCGAGCTGCACCTGGAAATCATCGTTGACCGCATGAAGCGCGAATTCGGTGTGGAAGCGAACGTCGGCAAGCCGCAGGTGGCCTACCGCGAAACCATCCGTGGCACCGTCGAAGACTCCGAAGGCAAGTTCGTTCGCCAGTCGGGCGGCAAGGGCCAGTACGGTCACGTGGTGTTCAAGATCGAACCGCAAGAGGCCGGCAAGGGCTTCGAGTTCGTCGACGCCATCAAGGGCGGTGTGGTGCCTCGCGAATACATCCCGGCGGTGGAAAAGGGCGTGATCGAAGCCCTGAACACCGGCGTGCTGGCCGGCTACCCGGTGGTCGACGTCAAGGTGACGCTGCACTTCGGTTCGTACCACGACGTGGACTCGTCCGAACAGGCGTTCAAGATGGCCGCCATCTTCGGCTTCAAGGAAGGCTGCAAGAAGGCCCAGCCCGTCATCCTCGAGCCGATGATGGCCGTGGAAGTCGAGACCCCCGAAGACTACGCCGGCAACGTCATGGGCGACCTGTCCAGCCGTCGCGGCATGGTGCAGGGCATGGAAGACATGGTTGGTGGCGGCAAGGCCATCAAGGCGGAAGTGCCCCTGTCGGAAATGTTCGGCTACTCGACCACGCTGCGGTCCATGTCGCAGGGTCGTGCGACCTACACGATGGAATTCAAACACTACGCGGAAGCCCCGCGCAACGTGCAGGAAGCCATCGTCAGCGCACGCGCCAAGTAATCAGGATCTGTCTTCGGCGCCGCTCTGCGGTGAGCCAGCTGCCCGTGGCAGGTTCGGGCCGGAGACGTTAAACACACACGGGTTTTGTTCTTTCAACTGAGGTAATTGCAATGGCAAAAGAGAAATTCGAGCGGACCAAGCCGCACGTGAACGTGGGCACCATC
>CALMYH010000094.1 GCA_937873395.1 uncultured Burkholderiales bacterium | reverse complement strand
ATGACTTCACTCAGGTCTTTAGACACTTGCTTCTTCCTTCTCGTTGGCAGGGGGAGTGGGGGATGCAGCGGCCTTTTCGCCAGGGCGCCGGGAAAGTTCGACAGTCACGTGATGCAGTTCGCTCCGGACGGCCCCGAAGGCCGCGTCAGCGCCCTGCACGGCCATGGCACGGCAAAGCTTGACATAGGCAGGATGGGCCACCCGGTAAAAAACCTGCGTGCCCTCGCGCCGGCGGCTGACCACGCCCCCCTTGTAGAGCAAACCCAGGTGTCGGGAAGCGTTCGACTGTGCCAGGCCGGTCTGATGCAGGATCTCGTTGACACACCGCTCTCGGTCACCCAGCACATGCAGGATGCGAAGGCGCGCAGGCTCACCGAGCACGCCAAACTGGCGCGCCACGGCTTCGAACACGTCGTGCATGCGATCCAAGGGAGAGTCTCCGGCCCGGTTTCTTGATGTCGATCAATCAAATATATGATTGATTGCTGATATTGTGATCAGTGTAAACCCGGACAGCCACGCCAAACTGACAAAAAATCGGCGCATGGCCGGTGCGTTTCGACACTTCAAAGACCAGCGTGTAAAGTACGCAGGCTTGCGGTTCGGTTGCCGACCCCGCGCACGCTCCGTGCTTGCCCATTTGTCTGACGTCGACCTGACTCAGCGCGCGACGAAACGGTGTTTTTTCGCTAGGGTTTGCACGGTTTTGGCGAGGGGAAGGGGTTGCTACCATGAGCATCTGAATATGCAAAAATACTTATGGATGCTGGGTTCTTCAGCTTCCCTCGGCATGTTCGTCGCGACTTCCCTCTCCCATCACCTGAGGTCATGATGCTGAAATCGATGAAATGGATCACCGCCGGCGTGCTTTGCGCCGCCGCACTGAGCGCGCACGCGCAGGTCAACCAGGTGCGCGTCTGGGCTGCCGCCTGCGCCAACTGCCACGGCACGGACGGGCGCGCCGAGCCGGGCATGGAGTCCCTGGCCGGCAAGAACAAGGACGACATGCTCAAGACCTTGCTGGACTTCAAGTCCGGTCGCAAGCCCGCCACCATCATGCACCAGCTGTCCAAGGGCTACACCGACGAGCAGCTGGCCGAGATCGCGGCCTACTTCGCCGCCCAGAAAAAATAAACCAGGAGCCTGAACCATGAAACGTCGTCAATTCGTTCAAACGTTCGGTGCCGGCTCCGCAGTGGCCGGTCTCGGTCTCCTGACGGGCTGTGCTGCCATCGGCGGCGCCAGCGGCAAGGTGGTCGTGGTCGGGGGTGGTTACGGTGGTGCCACGGCCGCCAAGTACGTGCGCATGTTCTCCGACTACGGCATCGAAGTCACCCTGATCGAGCCGAGCCCCGCTTTTGTGTCCTGCCCGATTTCCAACCTGGTGATACACGGCAGCAAGACCATCGCCGACGTCACCACGCCCTACGACAACCTGACCCGTCGCCACGGCGTGAAGGTCGTGCGCGACATGGTCGCCAGCATCGATCCTGAGAAACGCATGGTCAAGCTGGCCGGCGGCGGCGAAGTGGCCTATGACCGCCTGATCGTCTCGCCTGGTATCGACTTCATGTGGGAGACGCTGCCCGGCATGGCCAGCCAGGCCGCCAAGGACAAGGTGCTGCATGCGTGGAAGGCCGGCGCCCAGACCGTGGCGCTGCGCAAACAGCTGGAAGAAATGCCTGACGGCGGCGTCTATGCACTGTCGATTCCGCCGGTGCCCTACCGCTGCCCGCCCGGCCCGTACGAGCGCGCCTGCCTCGTGGCCAACTACTTCAAGAAGGCCAAACCCAAGAGCAAGGTCATCATCTTCGATGCCAACGACGACGTGCAATCGAAGAAGGGCTTGTTCATGAAGGCCTGGAATGACCACTACAAGGACATTCTGGAGTACCGGCCGAAGCACCGCGTCACCGACGTCGATGCCGCCACCAACACCCTGAAGTTCGAGTTCAACGAAGACTTCAAAGCGGGCGTGGCCAACGTCGTGCCCATGATGCGGGCCGGCGATATCGCAGTGAAAACCGGGCTGGCCACCGCCAACAACCGGTGGTGCGAAGTGGACTTCCTGACCTTCGAGTCCAAAGCCGCCAAGAACATCCATGTGCTGGGCGACTCCATCCAGATTGCCCCGGGCATGCCCAAGTCGGGGCACATGGCCAACCAGCATGGCAAGACCTGTGCCGCCGCCGTGGTTTCCCTGCTGCAGGGCAAGGAGCCACCGCAGTTGCCGATCTACGCCAACACCTGCTACAGCTTCGTCACCGAAGAAGACGTGGTCCATGTCGCCAGCGTGCACCGCTACGACGCGGCACAGAAGACCATGCTGACCGTGCCGGGTTCCGGTGGCGTCTCGGCAGCGGCCAGCGAACTGGAAGGCCGCTATGCCATGGGCTGGGCCCGCAACATCTGGGCCGACACCCTGGCCTGATCCTGCCTGCATCCCCGGCTCTGGCCGGGGTTTTTTTCGCCTTGAATATCAGTCAGAGGTTATGCAATGAAGACCCTCCGATTCCCGCTGCTCTCCTTAGGCCTGGCGCTGGCAACCAGCTTCAGCGCCCTTCCTGCCGCCCATGCCCAGGCCGACGAGGCACGGGCCAAGCGCATTGCCGGCGGATCCTGCTTCCTGTGCCACGGCGCGAACGGCGAATCGACCAGCGAGGTGTTCCCGCGCCTGGCTGGCCAGAACGCCGAATACATTGCCAAACAGCTGGAGGCCTTCAAGTCCGGCCAGCGCAAGAGCACCGCGATGGCCGGCATGGTGACCCAGCTCACCCCCGACGAAATGCTGGCCCTGGGGCGGTACTACGAAAAAATGGAACTGCCACGGGAGGAAGCCAAGGATCCGATGCTGGCCGGCATGGGACGCTACATCTATCACAACGGCAACAAGTTCAGCGGCGTGCCCTCGTGCGCCAGCTGCCATGGCATGGCGGGTGAGGGTTCGGCCAACCTGCCGCGTCTGGCCACCCAGTTCTCGGGGTACACGCTCAACCAGCTCAAGTCGTTCAACAAGCGTGAGCGCACCAACGACAACATGGTGATGCACGTGGTGGCCGAGAAGATGACCGAGCTGGAGATGGCGGCGGTGGCGGAGTATCTGAGCAGCAAGTAAGCGGTTCTCGTTTTTTCCCAAGGGCGCTTACCGGTTGGGGCGCCCTTTCCTTTTTTCTCTCGACGGGGCTGGTGCCGGGTCTCGCCCCGGCCAACCACCTCAGCCCCCATCAACCAGAAACCGCCGCCACACCCGAAGACCGCCCCACCCCACCCCCAGGCCGCCGCAGCCGCCAGTACAGCCAGCCGGCAATCGCCAGGTTCAAGAGGTTCCAGGCAATGCCGTTGATGAAGGCGGCGTCGTAGCTGCCGGTCATGTCGAAGATCCAGCCCGAGAGCCAGCCACCCAGCGCCATGCCGACCAGCGTGGCCATGATGACCGCGCCCACGCGACCGCCGACCTCGTGCAGGGGGAAGTGCTCGCGGACGATGATGGCGTAGGACGGCACGATGCCGCCCTGGAACAGGCCGAACAGGGCCGAGATCACGTACAGCGACACCATGCCATCGAAGGGCAGGAACAGCAGCAGGGCCACACCCTGCAGGGCCGAGCCGAGCAACAGGGTGCGGATGCCGCCGATGCGGTCACAGATGAAGCCGGACACCAGCCGGCTGATGATGCCGCTGGCCAGCATGAGGGACAGCATCTCGGCGCCGCGGGCAGCGCCAAAACCCAGGTCGGTGCAGTAGGCCACGATGTGCACCTGGGGCATGGACATGGCGACGCAGCAGCCCACACCGGCCACACACAGCAACCACTGGGCGCGCGACGGGCTCAGGCCGAAGGGGCGGCTGCGGTCGGTGGCCGGTGCCGCCCCCACGGTGGTCGCTGGCGCTGGCGGGGCCAGCGGCGGCCGCTGGCGCATGAAGACCGACAGGGCCAGCATGCCCAGGCCACAGACCAGGCCCATGAGGGTGTAGGTGGGACGCCAGCCGATGGTCTCGATGCCATGTTGCACCAGCGGCGGCCACAGCGCGCCGGCGATGTAGTTGCCACTGGCACAGATGGCCACCGCGATACCCCGCCTGCGATTCCACCATTGCGAGGTATCGGCCAGCAGGGGGGCAAAGGTGGACGCACCACCAATCAGTCCCAGCATGCCATGGGCCAGCCCGAAAGCCCAGATGCTGTTGGCCTGCGCTGCGCCCACAAAACCGGCCGCCACGGCAAAAGCGCCCAGCCACATCACCTTCATCAGGCCATGGCGGTCGGCCAGCCGGCCCATCCAGATGCCGCCCACCCCCAGGCAGACCATCATGAAGGTGTAGGGCAAGGAGGCGCTGGCGCGGTCGATGCCGAACTCATCCTGCACCGTGGGCAACACCACCGAGACCACGTACATGCTGCTGTTGCCCAGCACCACCAGGCCCAGGGCCACCAGCAGGCGCCAGGCGGCCTGACGCGAATCGATGACCGACGGATCGGCGTGCAGGGAAGGAGTCATCCCCGCAATCTAGCGCAATGGGCGCCCTGCCGACTGTCCTTCAGGTTACGGCCCGGCCGATCCGGCGACCCGGGCCGCCAGCTCGCCCTTGTCGTAGCGCGTCTGCATGGCTTCGAGGCTGTGCACTTTCGTGATCTTCGAGGCCATGCCCGCCGCACCGAAGGCCTCGTAACGCGCCGCACAGATGGCCTGCATGGCCTTGGTGGCTTCCTTGTAGAACTTGCGCGGATCGAAGTTCTTGCGGTCCTCGGCCAGGTGCCTGCGGATGGCGCCGGTGCTGGCCATGCGCAGGTCGGTGTCGATGTTGACCTTGCGCACCCCGTTGCGGATGCCCTCGACGATCTCCTCCACCGGCACGCCATAGGTCTGGCCCATGTCACCGCCGTACCGGTTGATGATGGCCAGCCAGTCTTCCGGCACGCTGGAGCTGCCATGCATCACCAGGTGCACGTTGGGGATGCGCTGATGGATCTCCTTGACGCGGTCGATGCGCAGCACCTTGCCGCTGGGTTTGCTGGTGAACTTGTAGGCGCCGTGGCTGGTGCCGATGGCAATGGCCAGCGCGTCGACCTGGGTCCTGCTCACGAAGTCGGCCGCCTCGTCGGGGTCGGTCAGCAGCATGGAATGGTCCAGTTCACCTTCGGCGCCGTGGCCATCCTCCTCGCCGGCCTTGCCGGTTTCCAGCGATCCCAGGCAACCCAGCTCGCCTTCCACCGAGACACCACAGGCGTGTGCCAGGTCCACCACCTTGCGGGTCACCTCGACGTTGTAGTCGTAGCTGGCCGGTGTCTTGCCATCCTCCAGCAAGGAGCCGTCCATCATCACCGATGAAAAGCCGGACTGGATGGAGCGGAAGCACACGCCCGGCGAGGCACCATGGTCCTGGTGCATGCAGACGGGAATGTGGGGGTACATCTCGATCGCGGCGGCAATCAGGTGGCGAAGGAAGGGTTCGCCGGCATACGAACGCGCGCCGGCAGAGCCCTGCAGGATGACCGGGCTGTCGACCGCGGCTGCGGCCTGCATGATGGCCTGCACCTGCTCCATGTTGTTGACGTTGAAGGCTGGCAGGCCGTAGTGGTTTTCAGCGGCGTGGTCGAGCAGCTGGCGAAGGGAAATCAGGGCCATGTCTGTCTTTCAGGATGGGAGGTGTTCAGGCGGCGCTCAGGACGGACAGGTCGGCAATCACGCGGTCGGCCCCGCAGGACTCGATCGGCTGCCCCATGTTGTAGCCATAGGGCAAGGCCCAGACGGTGACGCCCGCCTGGCGGGCCGTGGCCACGTCGATGCTGGAGTCGCCCACGAACAGCGTGCGCTCAGGGGCCACACCGAAGCGCTGCATGCAGTCGTGGACACCGGCCGGATCGGGCTTCTTCACCGGCAGCGTGTCGCCACTGATGACGCGGTCGAACAGCGGCAACAGTTCATGCGCCCGCAGCACCGTCTCGGTGTAACGCCCTTCCTTGTTGGTCACCACGGCCAGTTTCACCCCTTGGCCACGCAGGGTCAGCAGGGTCTCGCGCACCTGCGGGTAGAGACGGCTTCGGGTGCCGCAGCGGCGCGCATAGAAAACCGCGAATTCCGCTTCGACGAGGCGAAAGCTGTCGGCGTGGCGTACCGTCTCTGCGGATGTATTGCCGGTGAAGGCCAGTGCCTGGATCAGCAGCTCGCGCGTGCCATGACCGATCCAGTCGTTGACCTGCTGCTGGCTGACCGAGGGCAGATTGAACCGGGTCAGCGTGTCGTTGACCGCATCGGCAATTTCGGGAGCGGTTTCGATGAGCGTGCCGTCGAGGTCGAACAGGATGAGGTCGTAGGGATATGGGTCGGTCACGTCATTCACCATCAAAATTTGCACACCTTGCGAGTGAAGGGCTGTTCATCCAGAGCGCCGCGGAACTGGCTCTGCCAGGCCGCAGGCGCTGCCCCTTGAGGGGCGGAGCGCCGCGACGGGGGTGGTCCTAATTCACGAGGGCGCGCACCGCATCCGCCACACGGGTCGGCGTGATGCCGAAATGGCGGTACAGGTCCTTGGCGGGGGCCGACTCGCCGAAGCTGGCGATGCCGATCACCACGCCGGTGCGACCGACGTATTTGCGCCAGAAGTCCGGATGCGCCGCCTCCACGGCCACCACCTGCAGCGCCAGGGGCAGCACCATGTCCTGGTAGGCCTGTGGCTGCCGGTCGAACACATGGGTGCTGGGCATGGACACCACACGGGTGCGTACACCATCGGCGGCCAGCACGGCCTGCGCCTGCAAGGCGATCTCGACCTCGGATCCGGTGGCCACGATGATGGCCTGAGGATGTTCGATCTCGGACAGGATGTAGCCACCCCGCCGGATCTGGCCGGCGCTGATGCGAGCGGTCACGCGCGGCAGGTTCTGACGCGAGAGGCACAGCGCGCTCGGTCCGTCGCGGCGCTCGACGGCACAGACCCAGGCGACGGCCGTCTCCAGGCCGTCGGCCGGCCGCCAGACATCCAGCTGGGGAATGAGGCGCAGGCTCGGCACATGCTCGACCGACTGGTGGGTGGGACCGTCTTCGCCCAGGCCGATGGAGTCGTGGGTGAAGACGTGCACCACGCGCAGCTTCATCAGGGCCGCCATGCGGATGGCGTTACGGCTGTAGTCGCTGAAGGTCAGGAAGGTGCCGCCGTAGGGGATGTAGCCGCCATGCAGTGCGATGCCGTTCATGATGGCCGCCATGCCGAACTCGCGCACACCGTAGCTCAGGTGGTTGCCCCAGGCATCGCGGCCCGCCTTCACGCAGCCTTTGAAGTTGGTGAGGTTGGAGCCGGTCAGGTCGGCGCTGCCACCGAAGAACTCGGGCACCAGCGGCGCCAGCAGATCCAGCGTGTTCTGGCTGGCCTTGCGGGTGGCGACCGCCTCCTCCCGGTCAGCGATGCTGGCCAGCCACTCGGGCAGGCGTGTTTCGAACTGCGGCAGCAGGTCGCCCGCCATGCGGCGCTCCAGCTCGGCGGCTTCCAGCGGGTACTGGAGGCGGTAGGCCTCGAAGCGCACCTGCCAGTCGCGTTCGGCGGCGGCGCCGGCTTCGCGGGCGTCCCAGGCAGCGGCGATCTCGGCCGGGACCTCGAATGGCGCCGCCGTCCACCCCAGGGCCTCGCGGGTGGCTGCCACCTCGGCGGCGCCCAGTGCGGCACCGTGGACGTCGTGCGTGCCGGCCTTGTTGGGCGATCCCTGGCCGATCACCGTCTTGCAGCAGATCAGGGTGGGTTTGCCATCGTTCTGGACCGCCTGCCGGCGGGCCGCGATGAGCGCTGCATTGACCGCAGCCGGGTCATGGCCGTCGACGCCACGGATGACATTCCAGCCATAGGCCTCGAAGCGCTGCGGTGTGTCATCGGTGAACCAGCCTTCGACATGGCCGTCGATGGAAATGCCGTTGTCGTCGTACACGGCCACCAGTTTGGACAGGCGCAGGGTACCGGCCAGGGCGCAGGCCTCGTGGCTGATGCCCTCCATCATGCAGCCGTCACCCAGGAACACATAGGTGAAATGGTCGACGATGTAGTGGCTGACGTCCTCGTCCTCACGGTTGAACTCCTGAGCCAGCAGCTTCTCGGCCAGCGCCATGCCGACCGCGTTGCCGATGCCCTGCCCCAACGGCCCGGTGGTGGTTTCCACACCCGGCGTGATGCCCACCTCGGGGTGGCCGGCGGTCTTGCTGTGCAGCTGCCGGAAACGTTGAAGCTCCTCCATCGGCAGGTCATAGCCCGTCAGGTGCAGCAGCGCGTAGATCAGCATCGAACCGTGGCCATTGGACAGCACGAAGCGGTCCCGGTCCGGCCAGTGCGGATTGGCCGGGTTGTGCTTCAGGTGCCGGTTCCACAGCACCTCGGCGATGTCGGCCATGCCCATGGGCGCACCGGGGTGGCCGCTTCTGGCCTTTTCCACCGCATCCACAGACAACATGCGGATGGCGTTGGCCATCTGGCGAGCGAGTTCGGGTGAAGGGTTCTTCATCGTGTCGCTCCCGTTCAGCCCAGACCCATGGCGCGCTTGCGCCGTTCCATCATGCGCCATATGAAGGGCGTGAAGATCAGCTGCATCGCCAGTTCCATCTTGCCGCCAGGCACGACGATGGTGTTGGCGCGGCTCATCCAGGAACCGTTGATCATGTTCAGCAGGTACTGGAAGTCGATGCCCTTGGGTTTGGCAAACCGGATCACCACCATGCTCTCGTCGGCGGTCGGGATGTCGCGCGAGATGAAGGGGTTGGAGGTGTCCACCACCGGCACACGCTGGAAGTTCACGTGCGTCAGGCCGAACTGGGGCACGATGTAGTTCACGTAATCGGGCATGCGGCGCAGGATGGTGTCGACCACCGCTTCCTGGCTGTAGCCACGCTGGGTCTTGTCGCGGATCAGCTTCTGGATCCACTCCAGGTTGATCGAGGGCACGACACCGATGAGCAGGTCGGGGTACTGTGCAATGTCGACCTTGTCGGTCTTGACCGCGCCGTGAAGGCCCTCGTAGAACAGCACGTCGGTGCCCGAAGGAATGTCCTCCCAGGGCGTGAACGTGCCCGGGTCCTGCCCGTAGGGCGCGGCCTCTTCGGCGTTGTGCAGGTATTTGCGGCAACGGCCGGTGCCGTCGGTGGCGTACTGGCGAAACAGGGCCTCGATGTCTTCGAACAGGTTGCCCTCTGCACCGAAGTGGCTGAAGTGCCGGTTGCCCCTGGCCTCCTCCTCGGCCATGCGGGCCTTCATGCTCTTGCGGTCGAAGCGGTGGAAGCTGTCGCCCTCGATCACGGCGGCTGTGATCTCTTCACGACGAAAGATGTTCTGGAAAGTGCGGGTGACGGTGGATGTACCGGCCCCGGACGAACCGGTGATGGCGATGATGGGATGTCTTTCCGACATGGAGGGGCTCCGGTCAATGCAGATGCTTGTCAGGCACGGAAGAGCGAGCGCTCGGCGAACAGCGGGCTGTCGTCCTTGTAGGCCACGGGCTCACGGTGGTAGCGCTCGATGCGCTCGACCTCGCTCTTGCTGCCGAACACCAGGCCGATGCGCTGGTGCAGCGTGGTGGGCCGGGCCTGCAGCACCGGTTCGCGCCCGGTGCTGGCGCGGCCGCCGGCCTGCTCGATGATCATGCCCACGGGGTTGGCTTCATACAGCAACCGCAATCGCCCGGCCTTGGCCGGGTCCTTGGTGTCCTTCGGGTACATGAAGACCCCACCGCGCATCAGGATGCGGTGGGCTTCGGCCACCATGGAGGCGATCCAGCGCATGTTGAAATCCTTGCCACGCGGGCCGGTCCTGCCGGCCAGGCACTCGTCCACGTAGCGCTTGATGGGGGCTTCCCAGAAGCGGCTGTTGGAGGCGTTGATGGCGAACTCATGGGTTTCCTCGGGCACCTTCATGTTGGGGTGGGTCAGCATGAACTGACCCAGGTTGGGATCGAGCGTGAAGCCCGCCACGCCGTTCCCCACGGTCAGCACCAGCATGGTGGTCGGTCCATACAACGCGTAGCCGGCCGCCATCTGTTCCGCACCGGGCTGCAGAAAGTCGGCCTCGACCACATCGCGCCCGCTGTCGACGACCTCCTGCGGCGCACGCAGGATGCTGAAGATGCTGCCGACGGTGACGTTGACGTCCAGGTTGCCGGACCCGTCGAGCGGGTCGAACACCAGCAGGTACTTGCCGCGCTGGTGTGGCGCCGGAATCTGGTAGGGCTGGTCCATCTCTTCGGAGGCCATGCCCGCCAGATGCCCGCCCCACTCGGTCATCTCGGTGAAGTAGGCGTTGCTGATCACATCCAGGCGCTTCTGCTCTTCACCCTGCACATTGACGGTGGCAGCCACGTCCTGATCGACATGGCTGAGCACAGCACCGAGTTCGCCCAGTGCAACAGAGCGGGCGATGGCCTTGCAGGCCAGCGCCACGTCCAGCAGCAGGGCATTGAAGTCTCCACTGGCGCTGGGAAAGCGGCGACGCTGTTCGATCAGGTACTGCGTGAGGGTGAAGCGGCGGCGGATGGTCATGCTCGTTCTCTCAGGAATCGGGAATCGATCGGTATTCAGTGCCTGGCGCGGGAGGAGCGAAGACCCCGGTAGCCAGGCCACTCACGCGGCGGTCCTGAGCTGGCGGACGCTGGCCGCGAACAGCCACTCGCGCAGGCGAGCGAGGTTGACGTGGGTCAGGTCGGGCACAACACGCAAGGCTCCCTGGAAATCATGGTGTGCCGTGAAACCATTGGGTGTGATGACAGTGGCCAGGCCTGCGGCGCTGGCGGCCTTCAGGCCGTTGGCCGAATCCTCGAAGGCCACGCAGGACTGGGGCGCCAGGCCCATGTCGCGCAGCACCTGCAGGTAGACCTGCGGGTGGGGCTTCTTGACCGGCGCTGTGGAGGCATCACCCACAGCCAGGAACAGCTTGCGCCAGTCGGCGCCGATGGCATTGCGCAGCAGCGCGGCAATGTTCACCGGCGAGGTGGTGGTGGCGATGGCCAGCTGCAGTCCCTGCGAACGGGCTTCGTCCATCAGGGCCAGCACACCGGGGCGCAGGGTCACGGCCCCACCGTTCACCGCCGCCTCGTACCAGGCCGTCTTGATCTCGTGCAGGCGATCCATCGTGGCCGACAAGGCGCCGCCCTCGACCTCGGTGATCTCGGGGTTCTGGCTGCGCCAGAAGTGCATCATGCGTTCCTTGCCACCCGAGATGGCCAGCAGATCGGTGTACTGCTCCGTGCTCCAGTGCCAACCCAGTCCCTCCTGTGAGAACGCGTGGTTGAAGGCGGCCAAATGCACGCTCTCGGTGTCGGCCAGGGTACCGTCGACATCAAAGATCAGGGCTCGCAGCATGGGGTCCACCTTCCAAGAAGCCCCCAATGCGCTCGGGGTTGAAGGGACTATAAGCAATGGATTAAATAAGGTAAATTCACATTTTGTTGATCTTCAATTAAGTATTAACTTAATGAAAAACGCCACCTTTCGGCAACTGCGGGTGTTTTCCGAGGTCGCGCGCCAACTGAGTTTTGCGCGTGCTGCGGAGGTGCTTCACCTGTCTCCTCCCGCCGTGACCATGCAGGTCAAGGAGCTCGAAGGCCATGTGGGCTTGCCGCTGTTCGAACGCAACGGACGCCAGGTCGCCCTGACCACGGCAGGCGAATACATGCTGGTCTACGCCCGCAAAATGTTGGCCACGCTCAAGGACGCCGAAGATGCGGCCGCCCGGCTGCAGCGGCTGGAAGTGGGGCAACTGACCATCGGCATGGTCAGCACCGCCAAGTATTTCCTGCCGCGCCTGCTGGCCGAGTTCAAGCACGAGCACGAGGGCATCGAAATCCGGCTGGTGGTGGGCAACCGGGAACAGCTGGTGAAGATGCTGCAGGGCAACGAGGTGGACATCGCCGTCATGGGCCGGCCACCGACCGAGCTGGCCACCCGGGCCGAGCCGTTCGCGGCCCACCCCCACGTGTTCGTGGCGCCCACCGACCACCCGCTGCTCAAGATCGGCCACCCGACGGTGGAATCCTTACGGCCTTACGGCTTCATCCTGCGCGAGCGGGGCTCCGGCACGCGGGCCGCCATGGAGAAGTTCCTGGAAAGGTCGCGCATGGAGCCGCGCGTCGTGATGGAGATGACAAGCAACGAGACCATCAAGCAGGCGGTGATGGCCGGCATGGGCATCAGTTTTCTGTCGCTGCACACCATCGGCCTGGAACTGGAGCACGGCCTGATCGCCACGCTGGACGTCGAGGGCACACCGGTCGTCCGGGGATGGAATGTGGTACACACCCTGTCCAAGCTTCTCTCACCGGCAGCCGAGGCGTTTCGCTATTTCATGCTCGAGCGCGCCGAGAGTTTTCTGGCCGACAGGTACGGGTCGCTGCCGAATCTGCCTCCATCGGCCTGAAGATCTGCGTTCCACCCAAGAACAGCCCCATGCCCCAGACACACCCCGCCGACGAACGCATCACACAGCTGGAGGTCAAGCTCGCCTTCGCGGAAGACTTGCTGGACACGCTCAACGCCACCGTGGCCAGACAACAGGAACAGATCGAACTGCTGGCGCGCGAGCTGGTTCGCCTGCGCAGGAGACAGCACGGCGATGACCCGGAATCATTGGCCGGACCAACGGACGAACGGCCACCCCATTACTGACCGGCGGCCCTGCGCACGCCGAACGCAGGAAGGGATCGGGCCTCACAAGGGTTCGACACGCCCCGGGTCCGGGGACTCCAGCCATGCCGCGAATTCATCGGCCAGTTGGCGCGCGGCACCGACGGCCGTGTTCCAGTGCCGCATGCGGGTCTGCGGATCGTGGGCGAAACGGGTGAAGTCGTTGCGGTCGGGGAGTTTGCCACCGGGCAGGGTCTGCACCCAATTCAGATCGGGCGCGAGCACCAGCATGGCGTCCAGGGCGGGGCTGGCCCGATGGCGGGATCGCCAGGGTTTGTCCAGCCAGCCCGGCACCACCGCACGCTGGAAATGCGGGTACAACACGATAGGCGAGGTGGGTGGCGGCTGGTAGTGCAGGTGCAGGTGGTAGTCGGTGATGCCGCCATCCCAGTAGGAGCCGGGCGGCGCACCGGCAATGCCGTGCACCGGTTTCAGTACGAAAGGGATCGAGCAACTGGCCTGCAAGGCGTCCATGAAGTTGTCCTCGCGCAGCACCACCTGGCGGGTCGGAAAGTCCTGCACGGCAAACGGCAAATGCCAGGCCTGACCGTTGGCAGCATCGGCCGACGAGAAAACCACCCGCTCCAGCCAGGCGCCCAGTGCGCGGCGGTGCAGGGCGTTGGCGGCGAAAGCACCCAGGTAGCCCAGTGGCGTGCGGACCGCACCTTCCCGGTGCAGAAGGTGGCGACCGCGGGACGTGACGACATGAAGCCGGTAGCGCGGGTGATTGAGCACCTCGGCGATTCGGCCGCTGTAGAAGGCTCTCAGATTGCCCGCAAACACCTCACTGATGGCTTCCGGCGCTGGGCGCTTCTTGCCGGGGGGCGGCGGGTGGTGCTGGGCAATGTAGTCTCGCTCCAGCCGCTCGAACGCGTCACATGCCCGGTCCAGGCAGGCCGTGGCCATGCGCCAGGCACCGATGGAAGCGCCCACCAGATGAACCGGCTGCTGGCTGGCCACGAGCCAGTCACCGAAGATGAAACGGTCCAGCGGCCCCAGGATCAGACCTTTGGGCCCGCCGGCTGCGGCAGGAATGGTGCCCACGTCCTGCGGACGCAGACCGTGCTGTTCGATATGACGCCGGGCGATCGGACCCGCGTACAGGCGCAGTGCAGGAGTTCCCATAAGCCTGCGATTGTGGCGCAGGCAGGAAACCAGGGCGCCAGCGGTTCAGGCCGATTCGCTCTCGGCCGCATGCTCGCGGGTCAGGGCCGGAATCTCCTCACCGATCACCGTGTCCGGATCGATGCCCAGCACCAGCCCGACCGGGTCGGGATAGGTGTTGATCAGCAGTTCGTTGCGCAGATCCAGTTCCTGCGCACGGGCGCGCCAGCTGGCGATGTGGATGACGCCGGCAATGGGCTCGTAGATGTCGTTGTCGAACGGAGCGACCTGGTGCTCGATGGCCTGGATCATTCGCTTGGGAAAACGCCATTCGCGCGCCAGCGCTGCCCCCACATCGGCATAGTGGTAGCCGAACAGGCCTTTTTCGGCACGGGCGCGTTTGAGGTCTAGCATGGGCACACTGCGGTCGAGGTCGAGCATGGCCTCGGGCATGCCGACGTGCATCACCAGTTCACCGACGCAGTGGATGAGACCGGCGGTGAAGGCGGTGTTCTCGTCGATGCGGATCGGCAGGGCCAGGTAGCGGGCCAGGTTGGCGGTATTCAGGCTGTAGCGCCAGAACTGGTTCAGGTTGACACCACCGACACAGTGAAATCCCTCTCCCAGCGAGGCGGCGATCACCAGCGCCCGCACCTTCATGAGGCCCATCACATTGAGCGCCTCGCGGGCGTTCGTGACCGACCGGGTGAGGCCGAAGAAGGCCGAGTTGGCCATCTTCAGCAGCTTGGCCGTGAGCACCGGGTCTTCCTGGATCAGGGCTGCCACCCGCACCATGTCGACCTCCTCCTGGTCGAAGGTGTCGATCAGCTGGCGCACCACCTTGGGGGCCGAAGGCAGCGCGTTGGGTTGCTTGAGGAGTTTCTCGATCTGCATGATGCACCTGCCTTGCTGAGGGAAACGGGGAGGAGAGGTATGGGGGTTATCGTCGCGCGGGAGACAGACTTGAGGGCCCGCCCATCAGTCGACAAAAGCACCGAGTGCGTGGCTGAACGACCACTCGGCAGGGTCCTTGCCGAGCACACTGTCCAGATCCAGTCCCAGCGACAGCCCGACCATGTCGGGGAAGGTCGCCACCAGACCGTTGTTGTCCAGGTGGATCTCTTCTGCCCGTGCACGCCAGGCCGCGAGGTGGATGATGCCGCCCAGGGTGTCGTAGTGCTCACCCTCAAAGGGCGCAATCTGGTGACGCAAGGCACTGACCATCTCGCGCGGAAACTGCCACTTCTCGACCATGCCGGCGCTGACGTCCGCATAGGTGTACCCAAAAGCATTCTGCTCGGCGATACCCCTTTGCAGGTCCAGCGGCGAGGTGAGCATGTCGATGGGCATCATCTCGTCGGGCATCGCGATGTGCATGACCAGTTCGCCGATGCAATGGATCAGGCCGGCCGTGAAGGCGTTGCCTTCGTTCTGTCGCAAGATGCCCGCCAGCGAACGGGAAATATCGGCCACCCGCAGGCTGTAGCGCCAGAACTGCTTGAGATCCATGCCCGGGATGTTCTTGAAGCTGGCGCCCAGGGCCGCCGCCATCACCAGCGAGCGCACATGGGTCATGCCCAGCAGCGCCACTGCCTCGTCGGCATTGCCGATCTTGCGGCTGACCCGGAAAAAAGCCGAGTTCGACAGCCGCAGCACCCGGGTGGTGAGTGCCGGGTCACGGGCAATCAGGTCTCCCACCCGCTTCGGGCTGGGGTCTTCCTTGTTCATCTCCGCCAGCAGGTCCGACACGCTGCGGGGCATGGTCGGCAAGGCGCGCGGATAGTTGAGCAGGGCTTCAAGTTGCATGACGGGCAGGTACGTTGGGGCCGATTCGGGGCTGTCCCCGCTTTATCGACCCGCCCGACCTGCACTTGAGCCCGCCCGAGCGTGCAAAAATGCGCCGAAACGACCCGGTTTCAGCCCATGAAACCCGGGCCGTCGAGGCTTCAGCGCTTGAGCCCCTGCAGCCTGGCAAACGCCGAGGCCATGGCACCGGCTGGCTCGGGCTGGCGATGTCCACTTCCCTGCCCCCGCCCCGCACCACCGCGGGAGGGTTCGTAGCGGTTCTCGCGCGGAGCGTCGCGCCGTCCGGTCGGGGCATCGAGCTTCATGGTCAGGCTGATGCGCTTGCGCGCCGCATCCACCTCCAGCACCTTGACCTTCACGATGTCTCCGGTCTTGACCACCTCGCGGGCGTCGTTGACGAACTTGTGGCTGAGCTGGCTCACATGCACCAGCCCGTCCTGGTGCACCCCCAGGTCGACAAAGGCGCCGAACTGGGCCACATTGGACACCGTGCCTTCCAGCACCATGCCCTCGCGCAGGTCGGCGATGTCCTCCACCCCCTCGTTGAAGCGCGCCACCTGGAAGTCGGGTCGCGGGTCGCGCCCGGGCTTTTCCAGTTCCGCCAGGATGTCCTTGACGGTGATCACACCGAATTTCTCGTTGGCGAACAGCTCGGGCCGCAGGGTCTTGAGCATGTCGGCCCGCCCCATCAGCGCCGCCACCGGCTGGCCGGTCTTCTCGATGATCTGCTCGACCACCGGGTAGGTCTCGGGGTGCACGCCGGTCATGTCCAGCGGGTTGTCGCCACCGCGAATGCGCAGAAAGCCGGCCGCCTGCTCGAAGGTCTTGGCGCCCAGGCCTGTCACATCCAGCAGTTGCTGGCGACTGCGGAAGGCGCCGTTGGCCTCACGCCAGCGCACCACCGCCTTGGCCACGCTGGCCGACAGGCCGGACACGCGCGAGAGCAGCGGAACGCTCGCGGTGTTCAGGTCCACACCGACCCCGTTCACACAGTCTTCGACCACCGCATCCAGCGTGCGCGCCATCTCGCTCTGGTTGACGTCGTGCTGGTACTGCCCCACGCCGATGCTCTTAGGGTCGATCTTGA
Organism: uncultured Burkholderiales bacterium; assembly: GCA_937873395.1. GTDB lineage: Bacteria > Pseudomonadota > Gammaproteobacteria > Burkholderiales > Burkholderiaceae_C > Hydrogenophaga. The sequence continues at coordinate 26,011 of CALMYH010000094.1, read as the reverse complement.
CCAGCTCGGCCAGCGGGTCCTGCAGGCGCCGGGCAATCGAGGCCGCGCCGCGCAGGCTCACGTCCACATCGGGCATTTCCAGCGCGGCGAACTCGCTGGCCGAGTAGACCGAGGCGCCCGCCTCGCTGACCACCACCTTTTGCACACCCTCGATGCCGGCCTTGGCCAGCAGCTTGATCAGGTCACCCGCCAGCTTGTCGGTCTCGCGGCTGGCCGTGCCATTGCCGATGGCGATCAGCTGCACCCCGTGCTTGCGGCACAGCAGGCCCAGGGTGTGCAGCGAACCTTCCCAGTCGCGGCGCGGCTCGTGCGGGTAGACGGTGGCGGTGTCGACCAGCTTGCCGGTGGCGTCCACCACCGCCACCTTCACGCCTGTGCGGATACCTGGGTCCAGCCCCATCACCACCTTCTGGCCGGCCGGGGCGGCCAGCAACAGGTCGCGCAGGTTGTCGGCAAACACCTTGATGGCCACCGCCTCGGCGCTCTCGCGCAGGCGGGTGAACAGGTCGCGCTCGGTGGACAGGCTGAGCTTGACGCGCCAGGTCCAGGCCACGCACTTGCGGATCAGGTCGTCGGCCTTGCGGCCCTGGTGGCTCCAGCCCAGGTGGACGGCGATGCGGCCTTCGGCCAGCGAGGGTTTGCCCGGCTCGGGCTCGATCGGCTGCACCAGTTTGGCGTCCAGGATCTCCAGCGAGCGCCCGCGAAACACGGCCAGGGCCCGGTGCGAGGGCACCCGGCCAATGGGTTCGTCGTAATCGAAGTAGTCGCGGAACTTGGCGACGTCGGGGTGGTTCTCGTCCTTGCCCGCCACCAGCGAACTGCGCAGCAGGCCCTCGGCCCACAGCCATTCGCGCAGCGACTGCACCAGCGCCGGGTCTTCGGCCCAGCGCTCGCTCAGGATGTCGCGCACGCCGTCCAGCACGGCCTGCGGGGTCGAGAAGTCGGGCCCGGGTTTGCCATCGTCCAGCACCTCGGCCGGCCGGGTGAAGGCCGCCGCCTCGGCCAACGGGTCCAGCGTGGGGTCGGCCAGCAGCTTGTCGGCCAGCGGTTCGATGCCGGCCTCACGCGCGATCTGACCCTTGGTGCGGCGCTTCTGCTTGAACGGCAGGTAGATGTCTTCCAGCTCCTGCTTGGTCGGCGCAGCGGCAATGGCCGCGCGCAGCGCGTCGGTCAGCTTGCCCTGCTCGTCGATGGCCTTGAGCACCGCGCCGCGGCGGTCTTCCAGCTCGCGCAGGTAACCCAGCCGGGCCTCCAGCTCCCGCAGCTGGGTGTCGTCCAGCCCGCCGGTCACCTCCTTGCGGTAACGGGCAATGAAGGGCACGGTCGCGCCCCCGTCCAGCAACTCCACGGCGGCCGTCACCTGCCGCGGCTCCACCCTGATTTCTTGCGCGATCTGCGCGATGATTTTCTGCATGACGAAAAAAAGGCGCCCATTGGCGCCGGTTGCGGCACAAGGCCGGCAAGTTTGCCACAGCTGTGCAAGCGGCAGGCCCGCCCTGCTCGCGTGCTCAGAGTTTGACCTTGGCCAGTCCGCCCAGGACCTTGACCTGAGACTCGTGCCGTGTGCGCAACGCCTCCATGGCGGTCCGCAGGTCCCGCACCAGTCCTTCGCGGTAGGGTTTGGGCCCTTGTTTGTGCAGCGCCTCGGCCCGCTTGGCCAAGGCCGCCGGATCGGCCGGAAGACTGCTCCAGGCCCGCAGCAACACCCCGCCCACCAGGCCCAGACGCAGCTCCTGTGCATCGGCGGGGTCCAGCGCAGGCAAGCGCCGCTGGTCTGGGCTTTGATCGGCGCCTGCTCCGCCATGAAGCAAGGGCAGCAACATCTCCGTCGGCAGGTCCATGGCCAGCAGGAGCTCGTCTCCAAAGCGGTTGAAAGCGCCCTGTCCCTGTCGGTGCTGCAAATCGTCCCGAATCACCGCGCCCACCTGCACCAGCAGGGGCCAGGGCGGCGAGGGCGGCAAAGGACGGGGCAAGTCGGGCAGGGCCAGCACCTCTTCGAGAAACGGATAGCTGTAAATGCTGAGGACCAGGCGGTCGAACAGGAAGCACCAGCGGCGCGTGCGTGGCGTCAGCCAGTCGGCGATGTTGGCGAAATAGCGCTGTATCTGCAGGTAGGCCGCATTGGGCGCCAGGGGCATGCCTTCGCGCAAGCCGTTGCCAGGATAGCCGGCGCCGTTGAGGTTCATGTTGACGAAGTGGTGCCAGGTGGCGTCACAGACGACACGCCCCACCTGCACCAGGTGGCCGTCGTAGGCCGAGATCGCACCGAAACAACGCGGGCTGACCGCTCCTTTGTCCACATTCAGGCTGGCCGACATGGCAATCGCCACGATCTCGGGCCCGTGGCGCTGCCCGGCCAGCAATGGGAATTCGGTGATGCTCAGCGCCGGGTCCCCCGGCTGAGCCGGCACCGTGTAATTGCCATCGAGATCCGCTCCGCGCGGTGCATAACACTCGCTTTCGTGCGGGTGATCGGGCAACACATTGATCGCCCCATGCGGGCTTTGCAGCAAGGGGTGTGGTGTGGCGCCGGGGCCAACGCCACGCAACAGCGGGTAGGTTGTCTGCGGGAAGTGGTCGGCCTGATCCGTGTCCCTGGCAATGCCGTCCACCCCCGGATGGTTGACGGTGTCGATGCGACTGGGGCCACTCATGGGAACCGCAGACCATTCGCGCATCTTGCGCACACGAGGGAGGCCGCCACAGAGCACCTGACCGATGCTGCTGTGGTCACCGGTGGCAAACACCCCGCCGCCGGCGTCCATGAATCGGGTCAGCACCTTGCGTTCGGCGGGGCTCAGCCCGGGCGCCCCCGAAACGAATCCGAACAGCCAGACCTGGTCGTAGTGGGCCGTGGTGACCGGCGGCGACGCGCGGGCAAAATCGAAGCCACTGGCCGTGGAGGCCTGAGTGATGGTCGTCGGCATGGCCATGGGGACCTCGGCATTGCCTTGCAGCACACGGATGAGTTCGGTCAGGCCGATGGCGCTGCCTGGGTCGAATGATCCGAAGGCGTCGGTGACGATGAGAATGCGCTGGGCGCACCGCCGGGCCAGAAAGCCTCGCCACGGTTCGCGCCAGGCGGGTTCGGGAAAAGGGAAACTGAAAGGCATGGCTCGCTCCTGAAAGCCGAGCCTGACAAGCGGCCCGCCCTGCCGGACTCGGCATGCGACATGGTGCGGACAGCCTCAGTGTTCGCCAGAAGTGGCAAGCCTTCATCCCCTGCCCGGTGGATGAGACTGGCCGGGGCACCGCCTGACGCGCGGAATCTCCCCCCGACAGGGGATGGCCCTGCGCCCGATGGCGGGCCTGCGGGCGTCAGCCGGCGCGCAAGGCCTTGCGCAAACCTTCGCCGATCTCCGGCCGCTCGGCAAAGGGGTCGGGCGGGTTGGTGCCGGCGACGATGGCGTCGAAACGGCTCTGGGCGTTGCCCAGGGCCTTGGGGTGGCTGTAGATGTAGAACTGTTCGCGCTGCATGGCATGGAACACCATCTCGGCCACCTGGGCGGCGGTGATCTTGCCGCTGCTGACGGCCTTGTCGCTCATGGCCTGGCCGATCATCTGGCTCTGCGTGGGCTTCTCGTCGGCCAGCGCGGCCGGCTTGTTGCGGTGGCTCTGGCTGATGCCGGTGGGCACGAAGTAGGGGCAGAGCACGCTGGCGCTGACCTGATCGGTCACCAGCTTGAGGTCCTGGTACAGCGTCTCGCTCAGGCTGACCACCGCGTGTTTGCTCACGTTGTAGATGCCCATGTTGGGCGGGGTCAACAGACCGGCCATGCTGGCCGTGTTGACGATGTGGCCCCGGTAAGACGGGTCGGCCTGGGCGGCGGCCAGCATCATGGGGGTGAACAGGCGCACGCCGTGGATCACGCCCCAGAGGTTGACGCCCAGCACCCATTCCCAGTCCTTGACCGAGTTTTCCCAGATCAGGCCACCGGAGCCCACGCCCGCGTTGTTGAAGACAAAGTGCGGCGCGCCAAAGCGCTGCTGCACGGCCTGGGCCAGGGCGTCCATCTGCTCGGCGCTGGACACGTCGACCCGGCGGGCCAGCACCGGGGCGCCAGCGGCTTCGAGTTCGGCCTGGGCCTTGTCCAGGGCGTCCTGCTGCACATCCACCAGCACCAGGTTCATGCCCAGTTTGGCGCCGATGCGGGCGCACTCCAGGCCGAAGCCGGAGCCGGCGCCGGTGAGCACGGCGGTCTTGCCGTTGAAGTCTGAAATCACGGGTCTGTCTCCTTTGTGGGTGTCATTCATGAGGGGGAGTCGTCCAGCACACGCCGCGGAACCGGCTTTGCCGGGCCGCTGGCGTGGTCCCCCTGGGGGGAAGACGCGCAGCGGCGCAGGGGGGGTGTCATTTCCTGATCATTTCGAGGTGCGGGATGCCGTCCTCGATGTAGGGTTTGTCGTCCGACACGAAGCCGTGCCGGTTGTAGAAGGCTTCCAGGTGCGCCTGGGCACCGATGCGGATGGGCTGCGGGCCCCACAGGCGCTGCACTTCGCGCACGGCGGCCTGCATGAGCGTGTGGCCCAGGCCAGCGCTGCGGGTCGCCGGGTCGGTCACGACGCGGCCGATGCTGACCTCGGGAAACTTCAGGCCGGCCGGCACCAGACGGGCATAGGCCAGCAGGCGGGCGCCATCGGCGCCACCGGTCTGCTCGCCCAGCAGGTGGTGGCAGGCCATGTCGGCGTTGTCCATGTCCTGGAACACGCAGTTCTGCTCCACCACGAACACCTCGGATCGCAGGCGCAGCAGGCGGTAGAGGGTGTGCACGTCCAGCGCGTCAAAGGGCAGGCAGCGCCAGCGCAGGCCAGGCACAAACGAAGCCAGCTCAGGCGGGATCAAGCGCGCACTTCCCTGAGCACGTAGCCGATGCGCGGAAAATGCACGTGCACGTGGCCGGCACGATCGTCGGTGCGCGAGAGGGTGTAGTGGGTGCGGGTGGCGGCCACCAGTGTGCCCTCGGTGGTCTCGGTGCCGAAGCTCTGCGCAGCCACGGTGACGCGGCTGCCCAGCGCGATGCCGTGGTCGTCCTGGAAGGCCTCCTTGGGCAGCGGCGCCGGCTCGGCCGCTGCGGCGATGGCAATCGCTTCGGTAGACGTGAGCTTGGCCGGCCTGCCGTGGCCGATCGCAGCCATGCGGTCCATCCAGGCCAGCACGCCGGGCGTGGCCTCCAGGATGCCGGCCATGCCCGGCACGATGGTCCGCGTGAACCACAGCGGGTGGTAGGCCGCGAAGTCGGCGATGCAGGGCGCGTCGCCCAGCAGGAAGGCTCGCTCGTGCAGCATGTGGGCCAGGCGGCGCAGGTGGCTGCGGTAGGCACTGGTGGCGTCGCCGGGGCGCAAGCTGGTCATGCCGGTGCGCATGGCGCCGCGGTCGGCGGCAAAGGCCTGGGCCGCCTCGGGGGGCTGGTTGGCAAACAGGGCCGCCGCGCCCTTGGGACTGAGCGTGTACCCCATGGCGGCCCAGAAAAGCTCACCGTCGGCCCACTGGGCCACGATGCGCGCCATGCCCTTGAGGTGCTCCGGAAAAAGAACTGGCTCCGGCTTCAGGTGTTCAAGCACTGTCGCAATCAGCGACGTGTCGCAGTAAATGTCGGCGCCGATCTGCAGCAGCGGCGTGCGGCGGTAGCCGCCGGTCAGCGCCACCACGTCGGGCTTGGGCATGACGCTGGGAATGAACACGCTCTGCCACGACAGACCCTTGAAACCCAGCATCAGCCGCGCCTTCTCGGCAAAGGGCGACATGGGGTAGTGGTGCAGGATGAGGTCGGCCATGGTGCTGGGCTCCGGAGCGAGGTTCAACGGGGTTGGGCGCGCGCCACGATGGCCGCAAAGTCGACGCCCGAGCCCAGGGAGCCGAAGCTGTGGCCCCAGTGCCCGGCCAGGCGAGATTCGCAGAAGGCCGCAAACACGGCGGCCGGCGCAGTCTGCGCCAGCAGCGCGGCCTGCACGGCCAGCGCCACGTCCTGCGCCAGGCGGCGGGCTTCCATTTCGGTGGCCATCTCTTCCACACGAATCGGCAGCCGCTCGGCCAGGTGGTCCAGCGCCGGGTGCATGCCTTTGGCGGGCGCCAGCTCGTGGGCCAGGGCCGCAGCGGCGTCGGCCTTGCGCAGGGCGCGCAGCAGGTCCAGCGCCATGATGTTGCCCGCGCCTTCCCAGATGCTGTTCACCGGCATCTCTCGGTAGATGCGCGCCATGATGCCCTCGCCGCCCTCTTCCACATAGCCGTTGCCGCCCAGGCACTCCATCGCTTCCTGGGCAAAGTAACTGCCGCGCTTGCAGATCCAGAACTTGGCCACCGGCGTGAGCAGGCGCTGCATGACACGCTCGTGTCCGTCGGTCGCGGCGCGGTCGAAACTGCGCGCCAGCCGCAAGGCCAGCGCGGTGGCCGCCTCGGACTCCAGCGCCAGGTCGGCCAGCACGTTTTGCATCAGCGGCTGGTCAATGAGCCGCTTCCCGAAGGCCTTGCGTTGCGAGGTGTGGTTGAGCGCAATCGACAGGGCCTGCCGCATCAGCGCGCTGGTGCCCAGCGCGCAGTCCAGCCGCGTCATGGTGCCCATGGCCAGGATCTGCGGCACGCCGCGGCCCTCCTCGCCCACCAGCCAGGCGGTGGCGCCGACGAACTCGACCTCGGAGCTGGCGTTGGCCTTGTTGCCCAGCTTGTCCTTCAGGCGCTGGATGAACAGGCCGTTGAGGGTACCGTCGGGCAGCACGCGCGGCAGGAACAGGCAGGACAGACCGCTGGGCGTCTGCGCCAGGATCAGGAAGGCGTCGCACATCGGCGCCGAGAAGAACCACTTGTGGCCGGTGACCTTGAAGCGCTGGCCCCAGGCATCGCTGCCGTCGGGTACGGCCTGCGTGGTGTTGGCGCGCACGTCGGAGCCGCCCTGCTTCTCGGTCATGCCCATGCCCATGGTCACGCCGGGCTTGTCCTTCCAGAGCTTCAGCGCCGGGTCGTAGGCTCGGCTGGTCAGCTGCGGCGCCCAGTCAGCGTAGATGGCCGGGTTGTCCTTGAGGGCCGGCGTGACCGCGTAGGTCATGGAGATGGGGCACAGGATGGAAGGCTCCAGCTCGGTGAAGAGCATGAAGGCCGCGGCTCTGTTCACATGGGCGGTGCCACTGGCCTGCTCGGCATCGGAGAACGGCGTGCCATGCAAGCCATTGGCGGTGGCCGCCATCATCAGCGCGTGGTAGCTCGGGTGGAACTCGACCTGGTCGATGCGGTGACCAAAGCGGCTGTGGCTCTTGAGCTGCGGCGTGAACACATTGGCCAGCCGCGCATGCTGCTGCATGTCGACGCTGCCCACCTGCTGGCCCAAGGCCTGCAGGTGGGTGGTGACCAGCGTGGGCGCGTTGAACTTCAGCGCGTCCTGCAGCGCCCGGTTGCCCTCGAACAGGTTCACATCGACCAGCGGCTCGGGCTGGTTGAAAACTTCGTGGGTGGCACTCATCACGACTCCTCAAAAAGCGTCAATGCCAGCGAACGAGGCCACCGCGGAACCGGCTCCGCCGGGCCGCCAGTGGCGCCCCCTTGAGGGGGACGCGCGCAGCGCGGCGGGGGTGGGCCATGCTCTGCGGCGCGGGGGGTTACACAAGTTTGACCAGCTGCTTGCCGAAGTTCTTGCCCTTGAGCAGGCCCAGGAAAGCCTCGGGCGCCGATGCGATGCCTTGCGACACGGTCTCGCGTGGGCGCAGCTTGCCCTGGGCCACCAGGGTGCCGAGTTCGGTGAGCGCCTGCGGCCAGTCTTCCATGTGCTCGCTGACGATGAAGCCCTGCACCTTCAGGCGGTTGATCAGGATCAGTGCCGGGTTGGCCAGCGGCAGCGGCTGGCCATCGTAGCCGGCGATCATGCCGCAGACGGCGATGCGGCCGAAGGCGTTCATGCGCAGCAGCACCGCATCCAGGATCATGCCGCCGACGTTCTCGAAATAGCCGTCGATGCCGCTCGGGCAGGCTTCCTTGAGCGCCTTGGCCAGCGAGTACATGTCCTTGTGCAGGCGGTAGTCGATGCAGGCGTCGTAGCCCAGCTCCTTGACCGCGTAATCGCACTTCTCGGTGCCGCCGGCAATGCCGACCACGCGGCAGCCACGGGCCTTGGCCAGGGCCGCGAACGCGCTGCCCACCGCGCCGGTCGCGGCGCTGATGACCATGGTCTCGCCCGCCTTTGGCTCGATGATGCGCACCAGGCCATACCAGGCGGTCACGCCCGGCATGCCGACCGCGCCCAGGTAGTAGGACAGAGGCACATGGGTGGTGTCGACCTTGCGCAGCGCACCGGGCTGGTTGGCATCGACCACGCTGTATTCCTGCCACCCACCCATGCCGACCACCTGGTCACCGGGCTGGTACTTGGGGTGCTTCGACTCGACCACCTCCCCCACGGTGCCCCCGATCATCACCTCGCCCAGCGGCTGCGAGGCGGCGTAGCTCTTGCTGTCGTTCATGCGGCCCCGCATGTAGGGGTCGAGGCTGAGGTAGTGGTGCTTGACCAGCACCTGTCCGTCGGCCAGGGCCGGGGTGTCGGTGGTGACGAGCTTGAAATTGTCGACGGTGGCTTCGCCCTGGGGGCGGTTGTCGAGCAGGATCTGGCGGTTGGCGGGCATGGGGTGTCTCCTTGATGGGGTTTGGTTCAGTCGGGTGTCTTGCGCAGCGTGGGCAGACCGACGCCGGCGGCATCGAAGCCGCCGTCGACTGCCAGCACCTGGCCGTTGATGTAGCTGGCCTGCGGGCTGCACAGGAAGCCGACCGCGTTGGCGATCTCTTCCATGCTGCCGTAGCGGGCCAGCGGAATGGTGTCGTGGTAGTCGGCACGGATGGCGGGGGTGTGGACCTTCTTGGCCATTTCGGTCTCGACCGGACCGGGCGCAACCGCATTGACGCGGATGCCGGCGTTGCCGTACTCCACCGCCTGCTGTTTGGTCAGGTGAATGAGCGCGGCCTTGGACGTGCCGTAGGCCACGCGCAGGGTACTGGCACGCAGGCCCGAGATGGAGGCGATGTTGACCACCGCGCCGCCACCCGAGGCCAGCATGAGCGGGGCGCAGGCCTGCACCATGAGAAAGGGCCCGTCGAGATTGGTGGCCATGACCCAGCGCCAGTCGTCAAACGTGGTATCGCCAATGGGTTTGAAGGTGGCCACCCCGGCGTTGTTGACCAGCGCGTCAAGCCGGCCAAAGGCCTGCTGCACCCGCTGCACGGCGTCGGTCACCTGGTGCGGCACCGACACGTCGCCATGAATGACCAGCAGACGTTCGCCCTGCGGACCCAGCTCGGCGCGCAGCGTGGCTTCGGTCGCGGACAGGGTGGCGCCATCGTTGTCGATGATGGCCACGCGGTAGCCGTTCTGGAAGAACCAGCGCGCAATCGCCAGGCCGATGCCACGGGCGGCGCCGGTGACGAAGGCGACAGGAAAGTCCGGGGCGTTCATCAGTCGGTCTTCAAGGTATTCAGGGCCTGGGTGCCCTTGCCCACCGGCAGGCGCGGCACGAACTTGAAGGTGCCGGTGGCGTGCGCACAGAGCTTGCCTTCGGCATCCATGATGCGCCCTTCGGTGAAGGCCATGGTGGCGGTGCGGTGAAGCAGCGTGCCGTGGGCCACCAGCGGCCCCTTGGCCGCGCGCATGAAGCTGGTCTTCATCTCGATGGTGACGCAGCCCATGGCCGGCTCCACCGAACGCGCGGCATGGGCCATGACCACGTCCAGCAGCGTCATGCTGGCGCCACCGTGCACCACGTTGAACGAGTTCTCGTGCTCGGGCCGCGGATTGAAGGCGATCTGCGCCTGCCCGCCTTCGAACCGCTGCAGCTCGAAGCCCAGGTGTTCAACAAAAGGAATATGAACTTCAAATTTCACTCAACCCCCGGTGACGATGCTGACACCACCGTCCACCGCCAGCCACTGGCCGGTGATGTGCTTGCCGGCGTCGGAAGCGTACAGCAGGGTCAGGCCCTTGAGGTCCTCATCATCACCCAGCCGGCCCAGCGGCGCGTGCGCCGCCAGCTTGTCCTCGCCCATGGCCTTGAGCGTGCCCTGCGTCATCTTGCTGGGGAAGAAACCCGGGCAGATGGCGTTGACGCGGATGCCGTGCGCACCCCATTCGGCCGCCAGTGCGCGCGTGAAGTTGATGACCGCGCCCTTGGAGGTGTTGTAGGCAATCGTCTTCATGCCGGACGGGTTGCCGCCCAGGCCGGCGATGGACGCGGTGTTGATGATGCTGCCCTTCCTGCGCGGAATCATGCTGCCCTTGGCGACCAGCTGGCTCAGGAAGAAGTAGCTGCGCACGTTCAGGTTCATGACCTTGTCCCAGGCCTCCAGCGGGTGGTCTTCGGCCGGGGCGCCCCAGGCGGCGCCGGCGTTGTTGACCAGGATGTCGATGTCACCCAGGCGTTCCATCGACTCGGTGGCCAGCTTGCGGATCTGGTCCTCATGCTGGCAGTCGGCCGCGATCCAGCGGGCGTCGATGCCGGCGGCCTGCAGTTCGGCGGTGGCCTGTTCCAGGTCCTCGGCCTTGCGCGAGCTGATCAGCACGCGAGCCCCGGCCTCGCCCAGGGCGTGGGCCATCTGCAGGCCCAGGCCGCGCGAGCCGCCGGTGACGAGCGCGGTGCGGCCCTTGAGGTCGAACAATTGCTGGATGGTGCGTGTCATGTGTGTCTCCTGGTGAGGGGTGTTCAGAAAGCGTCTTCGGGCAGGCTGGCACAGGTGAGGTCGCGCTCACGCACCACCTGCAGCCAGGCGCCGATCTTGGGCAGCTCGTAGTGGAAGAAAAAGCGCGCGGCGGCCAGCCTGCCGGTGCGGGCGTGGCTGCCCGGCTGCGCCTGTGCGGCCAGCGCCACGTCCAGCCAGATCCAGGCCAGCACCGTGTGACCGAAGGCCTGCAGGTAGGGCACGGCGTTGGCCAGCGCGTCGGTCGGGTGGCCGGTGGCCCAGGCGGCCTTGGTGGCCGAGCCCACGTCCTGCAGGGCCTTGCCCAGCGCGTTGGCGTGGGTGGTGAGGTCGGGCACCTGGATGGCGCGCTCAATGGTCTCGTTGATGCGGCCGGCCAGCAGTTGCAGGCCCTTGCCGTTCTCCATCAGCACCTTGCGGCCCAGCAGGTCCATGCCCTGGATACCGTGTGTGCCCTCGTGGATCATGTTCAGGCGGTTGTCGCGCCAGTACTGTTCGACCGGAAAGTCGCGCGTGTAGCCGTAGCCGCCGTGCACCTGAATCGCCAGCGAGTTCGCCTCCAGGCACCACTCGCTGGGCCAGCTCTTGGCAATCGGGGTCAGCACCTCCAGCAGCAGGCGCGCGTCATCAGCGGCCTCGGGGGCGCCGGTGTGCTGCTCGTCGACCAGGCGGGCGCAGTACAGCTCCAGCGCCAGCGCGCCTTCGGCGTAGCTCTTCTGCGCCAGCAGCATGCGTTTGACGTCGGCGTGTTCGATGATGCGGATCTGGGGTGCTGATGCGTCCTTGCCGGCCGGGCCCATGGGGCGGCCTTGCGGACGGTTCTTCGCGTAGTCCAGGCTGGCGTGGTAACCCGCCATGCCCAGCATGGTGGCGGCCAGGCCGACCCCGATTCGGGCCTCGTTCATCATGTGGAACATGCACCTGAGGCCTTCGCCCGGCTGGCCGACCAGGTAACCCACGGCGCCCGCCTCGCCTCGGACGGGGTACTTGCCCTCGCCGAAGTTCAACAGCGTGTTGGTGGTGCCGCGCCAGCCGCACTTGTGGTTGAGGCCCGCCAGCGCCACGTCGTTGCGCTCACCGGTGAGCTGGCCGTCGGTGTCCACCAGCTTCTTGGGCACGATGAACAGCGAGATGCCCTTGACGCCCGGCACCGGCTTGCCGTCCGGTCCCGGAATCTTGGCCAGCACCAGGTGAATGATGTTCTCGGTCAGCTCGTGTTCGCCGGCCGAGATCCACATCTTGTTGCCCTTGAGCCGATAGCGCGGACCGAGCGGGTCGCTCTCGAAATCGGCACCGTCGGGCAGGGCGCGCGTCGCGACGTCGCTGAGCGACGAGCCGGCCTGCGGTTCACTCAGGCACATGGTGCCCGACCAGCGACCGTTGAACTCGTTGAGCGCGAACACGCGCTTCTGCGCCTCGCTCCCGTGCGCCATGAGCAGGTTGGCGTTGCCGGTGGTCAGCATGCCGCTGCCGATGGACACCGAGGCCATGGCAAAGAAGGCATTGGCGGCGGCCTCCACCGAGTAGGGCAGCTGCATGCCGCCGATCTCGTAGTCCTGAGCAGCGCTGAGCATGCCGCTTTCGGCGTAAGCCTTCTGCGCGTCGTGCGTGGCCTGCGGCAGGATCACCTTCTCCCCGTCGAAGTGCGGCTCCTGCGTGTCCACCAGCCGGTTGAAGGGCGCGTACTTCTCGCGGGCGATGCGCTCGCAGGTATCGAGCACGGCGTCGAACGTCTCGCGGCTGTGGTCCGCAAACCGCTCACGCTGGTTCAGACGGTCGACCGACAACCAGTCGTAGAGCAGAAAGTCGACGGTGGGGCGCAAGGACATGAAGCGTCTCCAGAAGAATTGGCGCGCCGTCAGAGGAGGCGCCCATCCGCGGCCGGCGCGGAACCGGCTCTGCCGGGCCGCAGACGGCGCCCCTTGGGGGGTGACGCCGAAGGCGGCGCGGGGGGAGCAGTTACGGCGCGGCGTTACAACACTTCAAATACTCCGGCAGCACCCATGCCGCCGCCGATGCACATCGTCACGCAGACGCGCTTGGCACCGCGGCGCTTGCCTTCGATCAGCGCATGGCCGGTCAGGCGCTGGCCCGACACGCCGTAAGGATGGCCCACCGCGATGGCGCCGCCGTTGACGTTCAGGCGGTCGGCCGGGATGCCCAGCTTGTCGCGGCAGTACAGCACCTGCACCGCGAAGGCCTCGTTGAGCTCCCACAGGTCGATGTCGTCCATCTTCAGGCCCAGGCGAGAGAGCACCTTGGGGATGGCGAACACCGGGCCGATGCCCATCTCGTCCGGCTCGCAGCCGGCGACGGCAAAACCCAGGAAGCGGCCCAGCGGCTGCAGGCCCTTCTTTTCGGCCAGGGTTTCGTCCATCAGCACACAGGCGCCGGCGCCGTCAGAAAACTGGCTGGCGTTGCCGGCCGAGACCAGACCGCCCGGCAGCGCCGAGCGCAGGCCGTGGATGGCCTCGAAGGTGGTGCCGGGGCGGATGCCTTCGTCGTTCTCGACCGTGACCTGTTTGGTCATCAGGCCCATCACCTTGTCGGCCACGCCCGCAGTCACAGTGATGGGCGCGATCTCGGCCTTGAACAGGCCGGCCTCCAGCGCGGCCGCGGCCTTCTGCTGGCTGGCGGCGCCGTACTCGTCCATCCGGTCGCGGCCGATGTTGTAGCGCTTGGCCACCTGTTCGGCGGTCTGCAGCATGTTCCAGTAGATTTCGGGCTTCTGCTTCTCCAGCGCCAGGTCCTTGAGCATGTGCTGGTTCATCTCCTGCTGCACACAGGAGATGCTTTCCACACCACCGGCCACGTACACCGAGCCTTCACCGGCGATGATGCGCTGGGCGGCCAGGGCGATGGTCTGCAGGCCCGACGAGCAGAAGCGGTTGACGGTCATGCCCGAGACGGTGATGGGCAGGCCGGCCTTGAGCGCAATCTGGCGCGCGATGTTGGCACCCGTCGCGCCTTCGGGGTTGGCGCAGCCCATGATCACGTCCTCGACTTCGGCGGCGTCGATGCCGGCGCGCTGCACGGCGTGCTGCACCGCGTGGCCGCCGAGCGTGGCGCCGTGGGTCATGTTGAAAGCGCCCTTCCAGCTCTTGGTCAGGGGCGTGCGGGCGGTGGAAACGATGACGGCGTTGGTCATGATGGTGTCCTGATGAAATCTTGGTTGAGCGAAGCTGCACCGTGCAGGGCTCCCGTGGAACCGGCTTTGCCGGGCCACAGGGAGCGTCCCCCCTCAAGGGGGGAAGACGCGAAGCGGCGCAGGGGGGCGTTCATTTCTTCAGAAGGTCTTGCCTTCGGCGGCGAGACGGGCCAGCATCGGCGCGGGCTCCCAGAACTTCGCGTCGTCCAGCGGGTTCTTCGCAAAACGCTTCATGGCCTCGACCACGTTGAACAGGCCCACCTCGTTGGCGTAGTTCAGCGGGCCACCCCGGTGCACCGGGAAGCCGTAGCCGAAGATGTAGACCACGTCGATGTCGCTGGCCTTGTTGGCGATACCTTCTTCCAGGATGTGCGCGGCCTCGTTGACCAGGCTGAACACCAGGCGCTGCACGATTTCCTCGTCGGAAATCTTGCGCGGCGTGATGCCCAGCGCCTTGCGGTGCTCTTCGATCATCTGCACCACCTCGGCGTTCGGAATGGCGTCGCGCTTGCCGGGCACGTAGTCGTACCAGCCGGCGCCGGTCTTCTGGCCGAAGCGGCCTTTCTCGCACAGCAGGTCGGCGGTCTTGCTGTACTTCATGTCCGGCTTCTCGACGTAGCGGCGCTTGCGGATCGCCCAGCCGATGTCATTGCCTGCCAGGTCGCCCATGCGGAACGGGCCCATGGCAAAACCGAACTTCTCGATCGCCTTGTCGACCTGCTCGGGAGTGCAACCCTCGTCCAGCAGGAAGCCACCCTGGCGGCCGTACTGTTCGATCATGCGGTTGCCGATGAAGCCGTCGCAGACACCCGAGACCACCGCCACCTTTTTGATCTTCTTCGCAATGGTCATCACCGTGGCCATCACGTCCTTGGCGGTGGCGTCGCCGCGCACCACTTCCAGAAGCTTCATCACGTTGGCCGGGCTGAAGAAGTGCAGGCCCACCACGTCCTGCGGACGCTGGGTGAAGCTGGCGATCTTGTTGACGTCCAGCGTGGAGGTGTTGGAGGCCAGGATGGCACCGGGCTTCATGACCTCGTCCAGCTTCTTGAACACGGATTCCTTGACGCCCATGTCCTCGAACACCGCCTCGATCACCAGGTCGGCGTCCTTGATGTCGTCGTAGCTCAGCGTGGTGCTCAGCAGGGCCATGCGCTGCTCGTACTTGTCCTGCTTGAGCTTTCCCTTCTTGACCTGGGCCTCGTAGTTCTTGCGAATGACGCCGATACCGCGGTCCAGCGCTTCCTGCTTCATCTCGATGATGGTCACCGGGATGCCGGCGTTCAGGAAGTTCATGGAAATGCCGCCGCCCATGGTGCCGGCGCCAATGACCGCCACTTTCTTGATGTCGCGCCTGGGCGTGTCTTCGGCCACGTCGGGGATCTTGCTGGCAGCGCGCTCGGCCATGAACAGGTGCCTCAGCGAGCGGCACTCGGCCGTCCACATCAGGTTGATGAAGATCTCGCGCTCGAAGGCCATGCCGTCGGCAAATTTTTTCTTGGTGGCGGCTTCCACCGCGTCCACACACTTGGCCGGTGCCGGGAAATTCTTGGCCATGCCCTTGACCATGTTCCGGGCAAACTGGAAATAGGCGTCACCGTCCTTGTGCTTGCAGGGCAGGTTGCGCACCAGCGGGAAGGCCGAACCGTCGGCGTGCCTGGCCGCCATCTCGCGGGCGAAGGCCAGGGCTTCTTCGGCCAGCGACTCGGGCGAGGCGGCCAGCTTGTCGAACAGCTTCTGGCCGGGCAGCATGGCGAGCATCTCGCTCTTGACCGGCTCGCCGCTGACGATCATGTTCAGCGCGGCCTCCACCCCCAGCACGCGCGGCAGACGCTGCGTGCCACCGGCGCCCGGGATCAGGCCCAGCTTGACCTCGGGCAGGGCCACGTTGCAACCAGGGGCCGCCATGCGGTAGTGCGCACCCAACGCCAGTTCCAGGCCACCGCCCATGCAGACGCTGTGGATGGCGGCAATGACCGGCTTGGTGGTGTTTTCCACCCGCAGGATGACCGACAGCAGATTGGGCTCCTGCACAGCCTTGGGTGTGCCGAACTCGCGGATGTCGGCCCCGCCCGAGAAGGCCTTGCCGGCGCCGGTCAGAACGATGGCCTTGACAGCGGCGTCGTTCTCGGCCTTTTCCAGGCCTTCGACGACGGCACGACGGGTGTCCAGCCCCAGGCCGTTGACCGGCGGGTTGTTCAGCGTGATGACGGCCACGTCGCCGTGAACCTGGTACTCAGCGGTCATGAAATCTCCTCGGTGTGGATCGACGGCAAGGCATCGACATAAAAACGAACGGTCGTGCGATTTTAGAAAGTTTGTGCGCTGCGGCAAGGGCCGCCTGTCGCGAGTGAGTCATAGGCGCGGGAAGCGACGATCCGCCGCCGGGCCGCCCCAAGGCCGATCAGCCCCCTCGGGGGGAAGCGACCCGCGCAGCGGCGAAGCGTGGGGGTCATCACACCTCCAGCCATTCTTTGCGGGTGTACGGATCGGCCCGCAGGCTCTCGGGTGTGCCTTCAAAAACAATGCTGCCGTGTCCCATGACCAGCACCCGGTCGGAAATGCTCATGGCTATCGTCAGTTTCTGCTCGATCAGCAGCACCGAAACGCCTCGCGCCTTCAGCTGCTGCAGGTACTCGGCCACCTGTTCGACGATCTTGGGGGCCAGACCCTCGGTCGGCTCGTCGATGATGATCAGATCCGGATCGCCCATGAGGGTGCGGCACAAGGTGAGCATCTGCTGCTCGCCACCCGACAACACACCGGCCTCGGTGTGCTGCCGTTCTTTGAGCCGGGGAAACATGCCGTACATGTCGTCGAAGCTCCAGCGGCTGCCCTTGCCAGTGCCCTTCTGACCCAGCAGCAGGTTCTGGTGCACGGTGAGCTTGGGAAAGATGTCTCGGTTCTCGGGCACATAACCCAGCCCCATATGGGCCACCTCGAACGGCTTTTTCCCCAGGATGTTCTTGCCCTGCCACTGGATGTCACCGGTGGCGTCCACCAGGCCCATGATGGCCTTGGCGGTGGTGGAGCGGCCCGAGCCGTTGCGACCCAGCAGGGCGACGATCTCGCCCTTGCCGACCTTGAAAGACACGCCGTGCAGGACGTGGCTTTTGCCGTAATAGGCTTGCAGGTTGTGGATATCGAGCATGGTGTCTCCTTCAGTGGCCTGCCGCCTGCTGGTCGGCCAGCACGGAGCCCAGGTAGGCTTCCTGTACCTTGTCGTTCGCACGGACCGCCTCGGGTGTGTCGAAGGCGATGACCTCGCCATAGACCACCACCGCGATCTTGTCGGCCAGGCCGAACACCACCCCCATGTCGTGCTCCACCGTCAGCAGGGTCTTGCCCACGGTCACCTCGCGGATCAGGTCGATGAAACGACCCGTCTCGCTCTTGCTCATGCCGGCCGTGGGCTCGTCCAGCAACACCACACCCGCCCCCCCGCCGATGGTGATCCCCACCTCCAGCGCGCGCTGCTCGGCATAGGTCAGGTTCATGGCCAGGGTGTCGCGCTTCTTGTCCAGCCGGATCATGCGCATGAGCTGCTCGGCGCGCTCGTTGGCGTCGTCCAGGTCGGCCAGGAAACGGAACAGCGTGTAGCGGTACCCGAGGCTCCAGAGCACGCCGCAGCGAAGGTTCTCGAACACGCTGAGCTTGGGGAAGATGTTGGTGATCTGGAAGCTGCGCGACAGACCCAGGCGGTTGATCTGGTAGGGCTTCTTGCCGTCAATGCGCCGGCCCTCCAGCAGCACCTCGCCGCTGGTGGGTGCAAAGCGGCCCGAGATCAGGTTGAACAGGGTGGACTTGCCGGCGCCGTTGGGGCCGATGATGGCCACACGCTCGCCCCGACGCACCGCCAGGTCGACACCGCGGATGATCTCGGTCTTGCCGAAACTCTTGCGCAGGTTGCGCAGCTCCAGCGCATAGCCACCCGGGGCCACATGGCTGATGGACTCGTCGTAGTGCCGCGCCTGCGGCGTCGGTTCGGGGTGCACGTGACTCATTCGGTCTCCCGGCGCTTGATCTCTTTTTCGATGTCGGTCTGGATTTCGGACCAGTGCACCATGAAGCGACGCCGCACCAGTTCGAAGATGCCCAGGCCGGTGAGCATGACAAAAGCGCCGCCGAACCAGCTGTCGGCCCGGGTGGTGTCCAGCGGCACCCCCAGGAATCGCACGGTGTCACCCATGGCGGTGCTCAGCTGCAGGTGGTAGACCATCTCGATCAGCGCTCCGGCCCCGGCCAGCATGACCAGGGCACTGCCGGCCATGGCCAGATAGCTCACCCACAGCTCGCGCAGCCGGCCAAAGGCGGCCACCCGCAGATTCATCATGATCAGGCTGGCGATGCCGCCAGGCGCATACATCACCATGAACAGGAAGATCAGGCCCAGGTAGAGCAGCCAGGCCTTGGTGATCTCGGAGAACAGCACGAAGGCCAGCACCATCAGAACACCGCCGATGATGGGGCCGAAGAAGAAGGTGGCGCCGCCCAGGAAGGTGAACAGCAGGTACCCACCCGAACGGATCGGGCCCACCACCTCGGCGGTGACGATCTCGAACTGGATCGCCGCCAGGCCACCGGAAATGCCGGCGAAGAAGCCCGCGATGATGAACGCCAGGTAGCGCACCATCTGGGTGTTGTAGCCGATGAACTCGACGCGCTCCGGGTTGTCGCGAACCGCATTCAGGATGCGACCGAGCGGGGTGCGGGTGAAGGCGTACATCAGCGCGACGCAGACGAAGGTGTAGACGGCGATCAGGTAATAGACCTGGACGTTCGGTCCGTAGCTGATGCCCATGACCGGATCACCCACCACCCGGTCGGCGGTGATGCCGGCCTCGCCGCCGAAGAACTCGGAGAACATCAGCGACATGGCAAACACCAGTTCGCCGATGCCCAGGGTGATCATGGCGAAGGTGGTGCCAGCCTTCTTGGTCGTCACATAGCCGAACAGGATGGCAAAGCCCAGCCCGGCCAGGCCGCCCACGATCGGGATCAGGCTGACCGGCATGTTCATCATGCCCTCGGACACGCGCAGCAGCGCGTGGATGGCCATGTAGGAGCCCAGGCCGGTGTACACCGCATGCCCGAAACTGAGCATGCCGCCCTGCCCCAGCAGCATGTTGTAGGACAGGCAGGCGATGATGGCAATGCCCATCTGCGCGAGCATCGAGATCGACAGGTTGCTGGTGAACACCTTGGGCGCCATCAGCAGCACCAGGGCGAACAGCGTCCAGATGACCCAGCGGCCGACGTTGTAGGGTTTGAAACGGAAGTGTGTCGCTGCCATGTCAAGTCTCCCGCGTGCCGAGCAGGCCTTTGGGCCGGAAGATCAGGATGAGGACCAGAAACAGGTAAGGCAGGATGGGTGCCACCTGCGAAATGGTCAGGCGCATGAAGCTGTTCTGCTGCCAGCTCTCGGACAGTTGCAGACCCAGACCCTGGACGAGGCCGATGAGCGAGTGGTCAAAGGCCACCGCGAAGGTCTGCACCACACCGATGATCAGCGAGGCCAGGAAGGCGCCCGAGAGGGAGCCCAGCCCGCCCACCACCACCACCACAAAGATGAGCGAGCCCAGCGTGAGCGCCATGGCCGGCTCGGTGATGAAGGTGCTGCCCCCGATGACACCGGCCAGACCGGCCAGACCGGTCCCGGCGCCGAACACCAGCATGAACACGCGGGGCACGTTGTGGCCCAGCGTCTCGACCGTCTCGGGGTGGGTGAGTGCCGCCTGAATCACCAGGCCGATGCGGGTGCGGGTGAGGAGAAGCCAGACGCTCACGAGCATGACCACGGCCACCAGCATCATGAAGGCCCGCGTGGCCGGAAACGGCGAACAGAAACTCTGCGCCGCCGCCTGGCAGACCTCGACCGGTGCTGCGCCCCAGGTGAAGCCCATGCTGTCGTCGGCATGATGGATGAGGGTGAAGGCCGGGCCGCGCAGGATCTCGGGCGGACGGAATTCGACCGCCGTGCGCCCCCAGACCAGTTGCACCAGCTCCAGGATGATGTAGGACAGGCCGAAGGTCACCAGCAGCTCGGGCACGTGACCGTACTTGTGCACCTTGCGCAGGCTCAGACGCTCGAACAGCGCCCCCATCAGTCCCACAAGAATGGGCGCAATGAACAGCGCCGGCCAGAAACCCACCACCTGGGTCAGCGTGTAGCCCAGGTAGGCCCCGACCATGTAGAAGCTGGCGTGAGCAAAATTGAGCACGCCCATCATGCTGAAGATGAGGGTCAGGCCCGAGCTCAACATGAACAGGAGCAGGCCGTAGCTCAGTCCGTTGAGCATGGAGATGATGTAGAACTCCATGGGTGGTCTCTCTCCGGGCCTGGTGGTGGCCCTTGGTTGGCATACGTGCGATGCCAGCCCCCCACAGGCCGTGGGTGGTCTGGCTCGCGGTTCAGACAGTGCTTAGGCGGTCATTGTGCCGCCATCTTGATGGGGGCAGGCGGGGCACCTGCCCACGTCCGACTCAGGGGCGGCGCATCTGGCAGCTGGTCGGTGTGCTGGCGACGTAGGCCGGGTACTCGGCCACCGGCACCAGGGTCATGCCGGTGTTTTCGGCACTGTAGGGATGCTTGGCATCGGTCTTCTGCCAGCGGGTGATGTACAGGGGCTGCTGCAGCTGATGATCGAGCCGTCGCATCTCGACCTCGCCGTTGAAGCCCTTGAACTTCAATCCGGACAGGGCCGCGGCGACCTTCACAGGATCGGTGGACTTGGCCTTGGCCATGGCATCTCCGAGTGCATAGTAGATGTTGCCGATGGCAGCCGTGTACAGGTCGTCATTGAAGCGCTGCTTGAACTCGGCCATCCAGCCCTTGAGCGGTTCACCCATGTTGTAGTGGTTGTAGGCGACCTGGTAGACACGGCCCTCGCCGCCCGTACCCAGGGCGGTGGGGGTGCCGGTCACACCGGTGTAGAAGGTGTAGAACTTGCCGTTGTAACCGGCTTCGTTGGCTGCCTTGACCAGCAGGGCCAGGTCAGAACCCCAGTTGCCGGTGATGACCGTGTCGGCGCCGGAGGCGCGGATCTTGGCGATGTAGGGCGCAAAGTCACGCACCTGGGCCAGCGGGTGCAGTTCCTCGCCCACAATCTCGATGTCGGGGCGCTTGCGCTTGAGGTTGTCCTTCGCGAACTTGGCCACCTGGTGACCGTGCGAGTAGTTCTGGTTGAACAGATAGACCTTCTTGACATCGGTCTTGTCCTTCATGTAAGAGGTCAGGGCCTCCATTTTCATGGACGTGTCGGCGTCAAAGCGGAAGTGCCAGTAGCTGCACTTGCTGTTGGTGAAATCGGGATCCACCGCCGCGTAGTTCAGGAACACCACCTCCTTGCCCGGGTTGCGGCTGTTGTGGCGGTTGACCGCGTCGATCAGCGCTCCGGCCACCGAGGAGCCGTTGCCCTGGGCGATGTAGCGGATGCCCTGGTCGATGGCGGCCTGCATGGCGGTCACGCTCTCGGCCGGACTGAGCTTGTTGTCGAAACCCACCACCTCGAACCTGACGCCGGCCGGGTTGTTCCGGGAAAACCTTTCCGCCAGGAACTGCCAGCTCTTGAGCTGGTTGTTGCCCACCGGCCCCATCAGTCCGGTCTGGGGGTCGATCCAGGCGATCTTGACCGTTTCGCCCTTCTGGGCATGGGCTGCAAAGGCGCACACCAGCACGGCGGCGCCGGCCACGATTCGAAACACTGCTTTCATCGCTGTCTCCTGTGGTTGGGTGGGTGATCCGATTACGCACAGCTTACAAGTCCAATGCTGCACAGCACTCAGGGATTGCCCTAGCGGCTATCGCGCAGGCGACTGTCGCCCGCAGGACCGCCCCCGGGCACCTTGGCCGCTCAGGGCCTCACCATCTGGCAGCGCACCGGCGTGGCGAGATCGGCGCCCGAGAGGTACTTCACAGGCACAAAGGTGAAACCGGTGCCCTCGGCATCGCGCGGATGGGTCTGATCGACCGGCTGCCAGCGCGAGATGTAGAGCCCTTTCTGCAACTGGTGGTCGTCGGCCCGGATCTGGACCGGGCCGCTGAACCCGGGAAAGATCATGCCGCTCAGGCGCGCGCCGACCTGCCTCGGATCGGTCGACCCGGTGAACACAAACGCCTGGGTCAGCATCACGATACCGTCATAGGCGGCATAGACCACCAGGTCTTCTCCGAAACGCGCCCGGAACGCCACGGCGAGTTCGCCCACCTCCCCCGCCTGGTTGCCGTGGTTGTAGGCCACCTGGTAGACGGGCATCCGATCCCCGTTCCGCGCCAGCAGGGTCGGCGTCCCCTTCAGTGCCGGGTAATACGCGAACAGCGGGATGCGCATGTCTTCGACATGCAAGGCCTGGATGAGACCTCGCATGTCGGCACCCCAGTTGCCGGTCACCAGGGCTTGTGCCCCGGACTCTCGCATGCGCTGGACATAAGGGCGGAAGTCCAAGCCCTGAAACAGCGGGTGGAGCTCGTCTCCGACAATCTCCATGCTGGGCTGCTGCAGCGCCACCTCTTCACGGAAGTAACGTGAGAACTGCTGACCGTGGGCGTAGTTCTGGTTGAGCAGGTAGACCTTGCGCAGGTCCGGCATGGAACTCATGAAACCGACCAGAGCACGCATCTTCATCGCTGTGTCGGCATCGATGCGAAAGTGCCAGAAGCTGCACCGCTCGGCGGTCAGCGCCGGATCCATGGCCGCATAGTTGATGAACAGCACCGAGCGCTCCGGGTGCTGCTGGTTGTGGCGGGTGATCGCTGCCGACAGGGCCGCCGCCACGCCGGACCCGTTGCCCTGCACGATGTAACGGAAGCCCTGGTCAATGGCAACCCTGAGCATATTGACGCTTTCGCGCGGCGAGGCCTTGTTGTCGAAACCGGCCACCAGAATACGCGGCACCGAAGCACCGAACCGGGCACCGACACGCTCGGCCATGAACTGCCAGCTGCGCAGTCCGTTGCGACCGATGTCGGCCGCCGGTCCCGACAGGGGGTCGATGAAGGCAATCCGCACCGTCTCCCGCCGAGGCTGGGCGCCCAGAGCACGCGCCGCCAGCGCACCGGCACCCAGCCCGGCCAGCAGGACGCGTCGGCGCGGCAGCTTCACAGTCCGGGCAGCCTGTAATCGGCCAGTTGCTGGCGCAGCGTCATCTTCTGCATCTTGCCGGTGGCACCCAGCGGGATGGCATCGACGAAAACCACGTCGTCGGGCACCTGCCACTTGGCGATCTTGCCCTCGTAGAAGGCCAGCAGTTCGTCACGCGTGACCTCGGCGCCGGGCTTCTTCACCACCACCACGATCGGGCGTTCGTCCCACTTGGGGTGTTTCATGCCGATGCAGGCCGCCATGGCCACGGCCGGGTGGGCCATGGCGATGTTCTCCACGTCGATGGAGCTGATCCATTCGCCGCCGGACTTGATCACGTCCTTGCTGCGGTCGGTGATCTGCATGAAGCCATCGGCGTCGATGGTGGCCACATCTCCGGTGGGGAACCAGCCGCGGCCGGCCGCGTCGTAGCGCAGCGGGTCGCCGCCCTCCCCCTTGAAATAGCTGGCGATGATCCACGGTCCGCGAACCAGCAGGTCACCATAGGTCTTGCCGTCCCAGGGGAGTTCCTTGCCCGATTCGTCGACGATCTTCATGTCGACGCCGAACACGGTGCGACCCTGCTTGAGGCGGACCTTCATCTGCTCGTCGGCCGGCAGATCCACCTGCGCGTTCTTGAGCGTGCAGACCGTGCCCAGCGGCGACATCTCGGTCATGCCCCAGGCGTGCAGCACCTCGACGCCGTACTGGTCGTTGAAGGCGTTGATCATGGCCGGCGGACAGGCCGAGCCGCCGATGACGGTCCGCTTGAGGGTGCTGAACTTCAGGCCGCCGGCCTGCATGTGACCCAGCAGCATCTGCCAGACCGTGGGCACGCCGGCCGCCATGGTGACCTTCTCGGCTTCGATCAGGTCGTAGACCGACTTGCCGTCCATCGCAGGCCCGGGGAACACCAGCTTGCAGCCGACAGCCGCTGCCGAATACGGCAGGCCCCACGCATTGACGTGGAACATGGGCACCACCGGCAGGATGGCGTCGCGTGCCGAGCAGCCTAGCGCATCCGGCAGGGCCGCGCCGTAGGCGTGCAGCGTGGTCGAGCGGTGCGAATACACGGCACCCTTGGGGTTACCGGTGGTGCCGCTGGTGTAGCACAGGCTGGAAGCGCAGTTTTCGTCGAACTCGGGCCAGGTGTAGGTGTCGCTCTGGCCGCCCATCCAGGCCTCGTAGCTCAGCAGACCGGGCACGCCGCTGTCGGCCGGCAGCTTGTCGGCGTCGCACAGGGCAACCCAGTGCTTGACGCCCGGGCACCTGGCGTGCACGGCCTGCACCAGCGGCAGGAATGTCATGTCGAAGCACAGCGCGCGGTCGTCGGCGTGGTTGACGATCCAGGCCAGCTGTTCGGGGTGCAGGCGCGGGTTGAGTGTGTGCAGCACACGGCCGGTGCCACTGACACCGAAGTACAGCTCCAGGTGACGGTAGCCGTTCCAGGCCAGCGTGGCCACCCGGTCCCCGAAAGCCAGGTGCAGGCTGTCCAGCGCGTTGGCCACCTGCCGCGCCCGGCGGGCCACCTGGCCCCAGGTGGTGCGGTGGATGTCGCCCTCGACCCGGCGCGAGACGATCTCGGTGCCGTGGTGGTGCCGGTCGGCGTGGACGATGAGGTTGGAAATGAGCAGCGGTTGGCTCTGCATCTGGCCCAGCATGAAAGTCTCCTGGTGAAGCGATAAATCGAACGATCGTGCGGAAATTCAAGCTCCATCATGCACCAAACTGCGGGCATCTTCCCAGCGGGCGGACCCGAATATCCTCCTGCCCGTCATGCCTCAGTCGTTCACGCGACAATGGACCCAACCACCTGCCAGAGGAGTCCTTCATGCCCCAGTTTCCCGTCAGCAAGACCGACATCGAATGGCGTGAGCTGCTGGCCGCCAAGGGTGCCGAGCCGCTGGCCTTCGAGGTCACCCGGCGTGCCCACACCGAACGCCCCTTCACCGGCAAGTACGAGCAGGTCTGGGCCGACGGCAGCTACCACTGCATCTGCTGCGGCAACCACCTGTTCGATGCCGGCACCAAATTCGACGCCGGCTGCGGCTGGCCCAGTTTCTCGCAGGCCGTGCCCGGCGCCATCACCGAAATCGTCGACCGCAGCCACGGCATGGTCCGCACCGAGACGGTGTGCAGCCAGTGCGGCGCCCACCTGGGCCACGTGTTCGAGGACGGGCCCGCCCCCACCGGCCTGCGCTACTGCATGAACTCGGCCTCGATCGAGCATCAGCCGCGCTGAGGCCGGCGACCCCGCGGTGCTCAGAAGGCGGCCTGCCCGCTGTTGTCGGCCCGCAGCGGAGCGCCTGCCTGGGCCAGCGCCATCCACACCTGCAGAGGCAGGCGTTCCAGCGCACGCCGAGGTGCCTCGCGGGCCACCACCAGCCGGCCCTCCTGCACCAGCAGGACACCGCACTCGGGTGGCACATCGTCGGCCGTGCCGATCGGGCGGCCCCGGGCGTCTTGCCCCAGCACGTACCAGCAGGCACTGGCCATGTCCAGGTAGGCCGCACGCTTGGCGGGCTTCCTGAGGTCACCCAGCAGGTCGGCCCGGCTGACCTTGATCTCGTGCACCACAGGCTCCAGGTAGGCCTCGACCGTGCTGCGCCGGATGGAAAACACGTCCGGACAGGCCATGACCCAGGCGTGGCCGGGTCCGGCCACCGCGCCGTCAGCCCACCCGCTGCCCGGCAAGGGCTCGGAAACCGCATGGCAGGGGGGCACCTCGGCGTCTTCGGTCAGCGAGATGGGCACCCGGGCACGGAGGCTGAGACCGCGCCAGGCCAGGCGCCCCGCACGTTCCATGGCCAGCGCCACCTGCTCCACCAGCGCCTCGTGCGGGCTGCGCGCGGCCTTGTTCGTGGCAAACACGCGCGCCAGCGTGGCGATGCCCGCATCGGTCACCCGCAGGGTCTCGTGGCCCTCGGGCCAGCGCATGCGCTCGATCTGCCCGGCGGCCAGCAACTCCACCTCGAGCATGTCCTGGCAGGGCCAGCCGGCCGAACGGTAGACCTCGCGCAGGCGCCGGTGGTGATGCCGGGTCAGCACCGGGACGAGAGGGACAAGGGGCTCGCTCATGAACTGATGATATATCCAGTACCATGCGCGCACCCACCGACG